>NZ_JBSFHA010000001.1:0-346863 GCF_053596855.1 Streptomyces sp. NPDC001617 | reverse complement strand
TGGGGGTCCCCCCGCTCGAGCGAAGCCGAGAGTGGGGGAGCGTGCAGCTGCAAGGCGGAGGAGGGCGGCGATGCGGAGCATCGGCAACCGACGACAACGCGGCTGGGGGTCCCCCCACGCCATCAAGGCAGTGGGGGAGCGCGTGCCAGGCCCCGCGACGCCGAGCTGATCCGCCGGACACCCCCTGGGCCGCTGACTGCCCCGGCTGTTGGGCCTACTCGGCCGCAGGGCCGCCTCGGCTGCCGGGCTTCAGGCGGGTGTCGTGAGGTCGCGGGACGGTGCGCTGAGCGGGCGGCCCAGTCGCGCGGAGGCCGGGCGCGGCGCTTCGGTGCGCGTCTGTCCGTCCTCGACGGGCACCGCCTCCCGGGCCGGCCACAGCCGCACCGCCCCCGCCCCCGCGCCCAGTGCGATCGCGCCGAGTGCCGCGACGGCCGTCTGCAGTCCGGCCTCCGCGCCGAGCCACCCCGCCAGCGGGTACGTCAGCAGCCAGCAGCCGTGCGAGAGCGAGAACTGGGCCGCGAACGCCGCCGTGCGTTCCTCGGGAGGCGCCGATCGGCGGATCAGCCGGCCGGTGGGGGTGAGCACCATGGAGCATGCGGCGCCGAAGGCCGCCCAGACCACGAGGAGGGCGGGCCAGCGCCAACTCCCTTGCTGCGCGGCCGTGATGGCGCCGAGGCAGGCGAAGACGGCGCCGAGAGGGAGGGCGCCGCAGAGCATCACGGTTCGGTCGGAAACCTTGTCCAGCACCCGGGGCAGGACGAGGGCCACGGTCATCGAGCCGGCGCCGTACGCGCCGAGCGCGAGGGGAACCGCGTCCGCCGACAGGCCCAGGAAGTGGCGTACGTAGACGACGGAGTTGACCGTCACCATCGCGCTCGCGGCGGCGACCGCGAGGTTGAGGGCGAGCAGAGCGCGCAGTCGCGGGACGGTGAAGAAGAGGCGGGTGCCGGCCGTGGCCCTGGTGCGCGGGGCGGGCGAGGCGGTCGGGTTCGGCAGCAGGACGGAGACGACCAGTGCCGCAGAGGCGAGGAAGCCCACCACCGTGCCGGTGAACAGCCAGTTGTAGGTGATGACGGACAGCAGGGCCGCGGCCAGGGCGGGGGAGAACAGGCTCTCCAGGTCGTAGGCGAGCCGCGACATGGACAGGGCCCGGGTGTAGTCGCGCTCGTCGGGCAGCGCATCGGGGATGACGGCCTGGAAGGTCGGGGTGAACGCGGCCGAGGCGGACTGGAGCAGGAAGACCAGCACGTACACCTGCCACACCTGGTCCACGAAGGGCAGCATCAGCGCGACCCCGGCCCGGGTCAGATCGGCGGCCACCATCAGGGTCCGGCGCGGCAGCCGACCGGCGAGCGCGCCGATCGCCGGGGCGATCAGGACATAGGCCGCCATCTTGATCGCGAGCGCGGTGCCGAGCACCGAACCGGCGTCGGCGCCCGCGATGTCGTACGCCAGCAGTCCCAGGGCCACCGTCGCAAGGCCGGTGCCGACGAGGGCGATGACCTGGGCGGCGAAGAGGTGGCGGTAGGTGCGGTTGCGCAGGACGGCGAGCATACGGCGGCTCCTGGGCGCGGGGGCGTGTGCCGGCGGTTCGGTGCGACCAGTGTAGCCATCATGTGCGCATCTGCGCACATGATGGCCGGAGCTCGGCCTCATGCCTGTGCGTCCGCCGGGCCCCGCTGCCTCTACGCTGTTCCCATGTCCGGACGCGACCCCATGTCACCTGCACCGAGTGCGCATCTACGTGCCCCGGACAGCGCCCGACTGGCCGAGGCGACCGGTGTGTTCGCGATGCTCTCCGACGTCACCCGGCTCCATCTGCTGTGGCTGCTGGCGCAGGGCGAGTCGGACGTCGGCTCGCTCACCGAGCGCACCGACGCCTCGCGCACGGCGGTCAGCCAGCACCTGGCCAAGCTACGGCTGGCCGGCCTCGTGGACACGCGCCGGGAGGGCCGCCACATCCACTACCGCCTCAGCGACGGACACCTGCGCCGCCTCGTCCTGGAGGCGCTCAGCCACGCGGACCACCGGGTGAGCGGTCAGGCCCCGCACGACTGAGGCAGCCCCTCGACCGGGCCCCGCTTCCGACGGCGGGCCGGGGCTTCGCCGAGCGGGCATCGGGCACGCCGCTCGCCGGTCAGGACTTGCGCTTGAGGACGACGTACCCGTACGCCGCGTCGTCGATCGTGTACCGGGCCTTCGGGTGGAGTTGGCGGGCGTAGGCCACGACGTCTCCGACCCACTTGGTGGTGTTGTTCAGGGCGATGTAGTCGGGCGTGATCTCCCGGGTGTCGCCGAGCCAGAAGACACGGCACCGGGAGGTGAGGAGGCTGATGGGGCCGATGTCGGCCTCGACGGTCGCGCCGTCCGGGATGCGGGCCAGGGCGCGCTCGATACGGGGGACGCCCTCCGGTGTCGTATAGGCGGCGGACTGGGTCAGCGAGGACAGCGGCAGCGTGGTCGTGAGCGCCACAGAGGCGGCCGCGACGGCCGCGGGCAACTGCTGGGCGTACGAACGCAGCCACGGCCGGGGGCTCTGGCGCACCTGGGCCAGCGCGTCGACGAGGGCCAGGGTGACGACCGGCATCAGGACCGCGCTGTAGTGCCAGCCGGTGCCCCAGTAGTGGTCGTCGGAGGAGAGGAAACGCCAGCCCAGGGTGGGCAGGGCCACGACGAACAGCGGCGACCGCGGCGCCAGCAGACCGCTGGTCGGCAGCAGCAGCCACAGCAGTGTGCGGATCTTGGTGTCCATGCCGTCGAGCGGGGCGAAGCCGCTGTCGACCTTGGTCCAGTACGCGTAGTCACCGCCCGAGTTGAAGGCCGGGATGACCACGGTGAGCGTGACGAGGGTGGCCGCGATGCCCAACGCTGCCACGGCGAGGGCGTACACGACCGTGCGCGGGGAGGAGCGGCGGCAGCGCAGGGCGACGACCAGGCCGACGGCCGCCACCGTCACCCCCAGGTCCTCCTTGACCAGGACCAGCGGCAACGCCCACAGCAGCGCGGCCCGCCATCGCCGGGCCACCACCGCCTCCAGGCTGAGGGCGATCAGCGGTACGGCGAAGCAGATCTCGTGGAAGTCGAAGTCCACGGCCTGCTGCAGCCCCCAGGACAGCCCGTACGCGACCCCGACCGCGAGCCCCCGCCCGCGTCCCAGCAGCCCGGCGGCGGCACGGGCCACCGGCACGGCCGACACCGCGAAGAGCGCGGCCTGGGCGACGAGCAGCGTGACGGGGGAGGGGAGGAGCCGGTAGACGGGGGCGAGGAGGGCGAGGACCGGGCTGAAGTGGTCGCCCAGGACGTTGAACCCGGGCCCCTTCAGATCGACGACCGGCGCCCGCAGATGGGCGTACGCGCGCACCGCCTGCTCGAAGATGCCGAGGTCCCAGGAGCGGGTGGCCAGATGCCGGTACCGGATGAGGGACAGGGCCGCGTAGGCCGTGAAGAGGATGGTCGCCAGGAGGTGGGGGTCGCGTCGGCCTGGAAGGCTGGGACGCCGGTCACGCGGGGGAGGCGTGACCGGCGCCGGTATGGAGGGCCCGGGGAACAGCGAAGCGGGGGAGTCCTGCTGGGCGTGGGGCACGGGGTGGTTCCTTACGGGCCGGGAGACGATACGACCAGGGAGGCGGACTGCTCCGCGCTGCTCCTCGAACTCCTCTACGGTCATGGGACTCCCCGGCGGTGATCACATTGCATGATCTGTACGCCTGGAAGTGGGGCGTCGGTTGACACCGCCTGTGGTCGAAGTTTGAGACGAAGGTCACCTGCCCTGTTCGCGCACTGCCGTCGGACGGGGCCGAGGCGGCGGCCGCCTGCGGTGGGACCGACCGCGGGTGCCTTTGAAGTCGGCCGTCAGTCCTCGCGGGCGGCGGCCGCCTGCACCATGCGTCGGATGTCCGCCAGGTCGGCCTCGAACTCGGCGGTGAGGTCGGGCGGCAGGTCCAGCCAGGGGGCGAGCCTGCTGTGCCCGGGGAGTTCACTGTCCGGGAGCCGGCCGCGGCGCGCGCGAGGGTCGAGCGCGCCGGGGGCGAAACGGCCCGAGGCCTCGGACGCGGCGAATCCGATCACGAAGGTGCTGATCAGCCGCTCCAGCCTGGGGACTTCGGACTCGGGGACCCCGGCCTCGATCAGCGCGGTGAAGATGATGTCGACCGCGCGCACGGCGTCCGGTGTGACGGCCGGCCGTGAGAACAGCAGGTGCGCGGCCCAGGGGTGGCGCTGGGTCACGGCGCGGCAGGCGTGTGCGAGGGCGTTGAGGCGCTCGTACCAGGCCTGGTCCTCGGCCCCGTCCGACGGCAGCAGCGCGGAGAGCAGTCGCCCGACCATGCCGTCCAGCAGCGCCGCCTTGTCCTTGACGTGCCGGTACAGCGCCATCGGCGTCACACCCACCTGGTCGGCCAGCGCGCGCATCGACACCGCTTCCAGGCCGCGCTCGTCGGCGATCGCCAGCGCCGCGTCCAGAATCTCTTCCCGTCTCCCACCCATGGGTCTACAGTGTATACGTGTACGGCGTATACATAGGAGGGGGAAGGACATGCTCGTCGCAGAGGAACTGGTGAAGAGCTACGGCAGGCGCCGGGCGCTGGACGGCTTCGAACTGGCGGTGGCGCCCGGCGAGATCGTCGGACTGATCGGGCACAACGGCGCCGGCAAGACCACCTTCGTCGAGGTCGTCACCGGTCTGGTCCGTCCTGACATGGGACGCGTCCGCATCGGCCCGCACGACGCGCTGCGGGACGGCCGCTCGGCGCGGCGGCTGCTCGGCGTGGCCCCGCAGGAGCTGGCCCTGTACGGCGGCGCCACCGTGCGGGAGAACCTGCGGGTGTTCGCCGGACTGGCCGGGCTGAGCGGGCGGCGCCGGGACGCGGAGATCGCCCGTGTGCTGGAGGAGCTGCAGCTCACGGAGGTGGGGGACCGGCGGGCCGGCGTCCTGTCCGGCGGCCAGCGGCGCCGGGTCCAGGCGGCCACCGCCCTGATCGGCTCACCGCCGCTCCTGCTGCTCGACGAGCCGACCGCCGGCGCCGACCCGGAGACCCGCGCGGCCCTCCTGGCGACCGTCAAGGCCCGCGCCGCAGCGGGCGCGGCCGTCGTCTACACCACCCACTACCTGCCCGAACTCGTCGACCTCGACGCCACGTTGGCGCTCGCCCGCGCCGGACGCGTCATCGCGCGCGGCACCCAGGAGGAGCTCACCCGCCATCTGCCGGGCGAACTCCGGCTCACCTTCGCCGACCCCGCCGAACCCGAACTGCGCATGCCGACCGCGGACCCCGGCGCCGACCTGGCCGCCCTGCTCGCCGCCGGCCGTACGCCCGCCTCCGTGGACGTCCGCCGTCCGAGCCTGGACGACCTCTACCGCGACCTGGAGACCACCGTGGCCGACAAGGGGGACAGCGATGTCGCCGCGTGACTCCCTCGCCCGTATCGGCGTCCTGGTGCGCCACAACGCCCTGCTGATGCTGCGTGAGCCCGGCCCGCTGCTGAGCCGGATGATCCTGCCGCTCGTCTTCATCACCCTGCTGCGTCCGCTGTATCTGGCCGCCCAGGGCCCCCTGACAGGCACCGAACAGGCCGTCGTCGGCACCCTGGTCACCTTCTCGCTGCTCGCCCTCAGCATCTCCGGCGGCGCCATCCTCACCGAACGGCTCGGCCGCACCTGGGACCGGCTGCGCGGCACGCCCCTGCACCCCGCCGAGCTGCTCCTCGGCAAGGCGATCCCCGTCTTCGCGGCCCTGCTCGCCCAGCAACTGCTGATCGTCGGCTTCGGCATGGCCGTCTGCGGACTGACCGTGCCCCACCCGTTCCTGCTGTTCGGCGTGCTGCTGGCCTGGACCTCCACCCTGCTCGCCCTCGGCGCGCTGATCGGCGTACTGGTCCGCAGCATGGGGGAGCTCTCCGCGTCCTTCGACATCGGTGGCATGCTGCTCAGCAGCGTCGGCGGTGCCCTCGTCCCGCTCGCCGTGCTGCCGGCCTGGGTCTCGGACGTGGCCCCCGCCTCGCCCGGCTACTGGGCCGTGCGCGGTCTGCACGCCGCCCTCGACGGCGACACGCACACCGCGACGACCGCCGTCGGCACCCTCCTCGGAGCGGCCCTGCTGTGCGGCGGCCTGGCCTCGCTCCGCCTCCAGGGGCGGGACGGGCGGCTGGTGGCTCTCTGATCGCCCAGGAGAGATGGCTCGTCGCGGACTTCCGTTCCGGCTGGCACTCTTGACAACATGCGTACTGTTTCGCGACGTTTGATCCCTGCCGGACAGTTCGGAACCTGAGGGGTCAATCGCGGAACGACCGTGTACACAGCGCCGAATCGGCTGATACTCAAAGAAGTGGTAGGACGCGGACAGCGCGTCATGGGGGGACGTCACGGGGGAGCGGTCGCCGATGCGATCCATGAGCAGGGGGTCACACGCCCTTCCGGCCTGCACTGCGGCCGGTGCGTTCCTCGCGGAGCCTGTGGAAGGGCGGTTGATCTGAAGTGGATGTCACGATCCACAGAGTCGACGAACTGAACGCCTCGCTCCGTGAGGCCTGGCACCGCGCGATGGACGAGTCGCCGGAGTACTCCAACCCTTTCCTGGCACCGGAGTTCGCGCTCGGCATCGGCAGGTACCGCGCCGGCGCCCGCATCGCGGTCCTGCGTGAGGGCGGGACGCCGGTCGGCTTCTTCCCGTACGAGCGCAACGCGTTCGGCGTCGGCAAGGCCATCGGACTCGGCCTGTCGGACTGCCAGGCGCTCGTCCACCGCCCCGGCGTCACCTGGGACGCCCAGGCGCTGCTGAAGGCCTGTGGCCTGTCCATCTTCGAGTTCGACCATCTCGTCGCCGAACAGAAACCGTTCGGCAGACACATCACCGGCACCTTCGCCTCCCCGGTCGTCGACCTCAAGCCCGACGAGAGCGGCTATGCGCAGTGGCTGCGCGGCGCCTACCCGGGGCTCGCCAAGACCACGCTGAAGAAGGAACGGCGCCTGGGCCGCGACATCGGCGAGGTGCGGTTCGAGTTCGACGAGCGCGACCCGCGGATGCTGCGCCGGCTCATGCAGTGGAAGTCCGCCCAGTACCGCAGAACCGGCCGCATGGACCGGTTCGCCCGGCCCTGGATCGTGGACCTCGTCAACCACCTCTTCCAGGTCCGCGAGGACCATTTCACCGGCGTGCTGTCCGTCCTCTACGCCGGAGAGCGGCCCGTGGCCGCGCACTTCGGTCCGCGCTCGCGCACCGTGCTCGCGGCCTGGTTCACCGCCTACGACCCCGAACTCCACTACTACTCACCGGGGTTGATGATGCATCTGCGCACCGCCGAGGCGGCCGCCCGCAACGGGGTGACGCTCATGGACCTGGGACGCGGCGACAAGGAGTACAAGGACTGGCTCAAGACCCGCGAGCTGCGCGTGGCGGAAGGGTTCGCCAGCCGCCCGCACCCGGTGGCGGCGGCCCACCGGCTGTGGCGCAGACCGGTGCGGGGCCTCAGAAACACTGTCAACGCCCACCCGGAGCTGCGCGCCCCCGCCGACCGGCTCCTCAGGACGGTCGGCACCCTGCGCACGGGGTCCGGCGCCTCGGGACCCCGCGCACACTGACCGCACCGGGCCGGAGTCAGCCCGCAGCGAAGTCCGGTCCCCTTGTCGAGGCATGGGTGTAAGCATGTAATCCAAGCCTTTGGGCAAGCGGAAAGGTCGACTCGTGGCCGAGACACTTTCCGGGCCCGACCGCTCCCGTGAGGAGCAGGCCGCGCTCGACTCCTACTCGCGGATCATCACGTCCGTCGCCGCCGAGCTCACTCCGAAGGTGGCGGCCCTGAACGTCGCACACCGCCGCGCACGCGGCCGCTTCGTGGTCGGCACCGGCTCCGCGGTCGTCTTCACCGACGACGGTTTCCTGCTCACCAACGCCCATGTCGTCGGGCACTCCGACGCCGGTACGGCGGCCTTCGCCGACGGCACCACCACGCCCTTCCACGTCATCGGCGCCGACCCGCTGTCCGACCTCGCCGTGGTCCGCGCCGACGGACCGACCCCGCCCCCGGCCCGGCTCGGCGAGGCCGACGCGCTCAAGGTCGGCCAGCTCGTCGTCGCGGTCGGCAACCCCCTCGGCCTCGCCGGCAGCGTCACCGCCGGAGTCGTGAGCGCCCTGGGCCGGTCACTGCCGGCCAGCGCGGGCCGGGCGACCCGGGTCATCGACGACGTCGTCCAGACCGACGCCACGCTTCACCCCGGCAGCTCGGGCGGTGCGCTCGCCACCGCCGACGGCAGGGTCGTCGGCATCAACACCGCCATCGCCGACGTCGGCCTCGGGCTCGCCGTCCCCGTCAACGACACCAGCCGGAAGATCATCGCCGCCCTGCTCTCGGTGGGCCGGGTCCGCCGCGCCTACCTGGGGCTCGCCGGCGTTCCCGCCTCGCTGCCACCCCCGCTCCGGACCCGCACGGGCCACCGCAGCGGTCTGCGGATCGTCGAGGTCGTCCCCGCGTCCCCCGCCGCCCGCGCGGGCGTGCACGACGGCGACCTGCTGCTCACCGCCGGCGGCGAGCCGGTGGAGAGCGCCCAGGCGCTGCAACGCCTGATGCTGGAGGACGCGATCGGCCGCCCCCTCGCCCTGACCGCCCTGCGCGGCGACGCGCTGGTGGATGTCATCGCCGTACCGGTGGAACTGGTCGCGGACGACTGAGAGCGGCCGCTCGTGGCGTCAGCGTGCGCCGGTCCAGGTGTGGGCCACGTCCACGATCACCTGGCCGTCCACCCGCAGGACCCGGAACGGCAACCGCGCCCGGACGCCGAGCCCCAGCTGGGTGTCGCCCTCGAAACTGGCGCCGAACCGGGTGTCCCGGAAGGTGCGGTACCCGGTGAGGTCGACGCCCGGCAGGGGGTGGCCCGCCCGTGCCGGATACGTGGACTTACCCGTCTTGGAGTCATAGCTGGGCGCGGTGACCCGGACTTCGAGGACCGCTCCGCCGCCGACGGGTATGAGCCGACCCGAGCCGTCCTGATAGAGGTGGCCGACGTACCGGACCGAGTACCCGAGGTGGCTCCTGCCCGCCCCGGGAATGTCGATCACCATCCGGTCGTAGCACGTGTGACGGCCGGTCCTGACGTTCCTCACGGATGTCGTCGTGCTCGCCGTCTTCGTCTTGGCGTTGCTGCCCCAGCCGGTCGGGCAGGCGGTGGCCTGCGCGGCGTCGGCCGGCAGTGCGGTGGCTCCCAGTGCGGTGACCAGGACCGTGAGTGCTGCCCATGCTGTTCTGCTTCGTCTCATCACGTCCCCCGAAGCAAGTTTGGAGCTGATATGGGATGAGACATCCAGGATCGCGCAATGGTTGCGTTTTCTGAATCACGGGAGTGTTCAGGCAAACACCTGGGGGCACAGGTGATCGCCGGTGAGTCCGGCATCGGGAAGTCCTCGCTGCTGCGGGCTGCGGGCTGCGGGCTGCGGGCTGCGGTGCGGCCGCCCTGTGGCGGGCGCCTGCACCAGCTCCTGCGGCCCGTCGCGAACGGGAGGCCGGTCACGCGGTGTCCCTGCGGCGGGCTCGGTCGCCTCGGCCATCTGGGCACTGGACTGCTCGCCCCCGCTCACCATCGACTCCGCCGCCCGCAGCCGCCGCCTGCTGCCCCGGAGCGGACCGACCTCTCGGACCTGGACCGGGCCCGCGAGGAGCGGCTCCGGGAGATCTTCGAGGACGGCCGCCCCGGGGATGCCGCCCGCGTCCTGGTACTGTGCGCCGTCGCCGAGCGGTCCGTGACGGCCGGTGACCACGATCTCGCCCTGAACCTGCTGCTCGGCGCCGCCCTGCGCCGCCCTGCGCCGCCCTGCGCCGCTTGCGGTGCGGCCGGGGCGGGCCGCGGGAAGCGCTCCCCGGCGCCGCCACCGACCCGCGCGGAACCCGGCCGACAGGCACCGCGCGATGTCGCTGACGGCCGAGCCGGTCCGGTTCGCCTTCGGCAACGCGGTCGAGGCGGCGGGGTCCGACGAGCTGTACGAGCGCTGGACCATCCCGGCACCGGGCGAGCCCCTGTTCGAGGCCGCCGTGACCGACTTCTCGCCGAAGTCCCCGAAGCGGTCACCGAGGCCACGCTCAAGCAGTATCGGCACTCGAGTGCGGTGACCGAACCGCTCGAGTTCCCCGACCGCGGGTGGCGGGAGGTCGCCGACGTCCGCCTGGACCGGCTCGGCAAGCAGGCCGCGCAGTCGGCGACTTCAGCGCGACCTCGTACACGAGCTGCTCCGACCCGCCGCGGCGGTGGCCGCGGACCGCGTGCAGGGTGGTCGTGGTGTCCATGGGGATTCCCGTCGCCGGGGCCGCAGGACGATCGGACGCACACGCGACCGCGCTGATCGACCGGTGCCTCACCATCGTCATCCCCGGATGATCCACCCGCAGGCTACGCGTCGACCATCGGGCGGACGCGCGTGGCACTGCGATACGTGGTGATGCCCACGGCCAGCAGCCAGTAGCTGAGGATCGCGCCCATCAGGGCGGTGGTGCCCCAGCCGTTCGCCGCGTAGAAGTGGGCCGGCGTGTTGCCGAAGAACAGGGACGGCACGAACGCCAGGTTGATCGCGCCCAGGACGTAGGCGGACCGGCCGACCCAGCGCGGCAGCAGCTCCGTGCGGGTGACGACGTAGCCCAGCGTGGTCAGGAAGAGCGCCAGCAGCAGGCGGGAGATCGATCCGTAGAGGATGTAGGTGCCGCTGACCGTGATGGTCGGGTCGATCGGACGGTCGGCGGCGATGACCGCGCCGGCCTCCAGACCGGAGGAGACCAGCGCGACCGACGCGTAGACCATTCCCGTGGCGAAGGCGATCGAGCCGGCCCACTCGTAGTCGGGGCGGATGCGCCTGACCAGTTCGCGGAAGGCCGTCACGAAGACGACGAGTGAGACCAGGGCGATGATGCCGAGCAGCAGCCTGGACAGTACGTTCGAGTCCGGCGGCGCGTCCGAGTAGACGAAGTACAGCGGTACTTCGACGATGAGCGCGGCGGCGGTGACGATGCCCGCGACACCCGTCAGGCGCCTGGCGAAGCTTTCGTTCATGGGTGTTCCCCCGAGGTTCGGTCGTGGATGGATGTCGGCCCTTTCGCCGACGTCATGCATCCTGCCGACCACGCGGCCCGCCGTCCCTGGGCCTGGGCCCCGGATACGCGGTGGTGCCGGCAACACCCTCAGCCGAGCGCCTTGTCCAGGTTGAACGCCGCGCTGATCAGCGCGAGATGCGTGAACGCCTGCGGGAAGTTGCCCTGTTGCTCGCCGGTGCGGCTGATCTCCTCGGCGTACAGGCCCAGATGGTTGGCGTAGGTGAGCATCTTCTCGAAGGCAAGGCGGGCCTCGTCGATGCGGCCGGCGCGGACCATGGCCTCGACGTACCAGAACGAGCAGATGGAGAAGGTGCCTTCGTCTCCGTGCAGACCGTCGGGGCTGGCCATCGGGTCGTAGCGGTAGACCAGGGAATCGGAGACGAGCTCCTGGGTCAGGGCGTCGAGGGTGGACAGCCACTTGGGGTCGGTCGGGGCGATGAACTTCGTCAGCGGCATCATCAGGACCGCCGCGTCCAGTACGTCGCTGTCCTCGTGCTGGACGAAGGCCTGCCGGGTCCGAGACCAGCCCCGCTTCATGATCCGGCGGTAGATGGTGTCCCGGCTCGCCTGCCAGCGCGGCAGATCGGCGGGCAGGCCGCGACGGCCCGCCATGCGGATGGCCCGCTCGATGGCCACCCAGCACATCAGGCGGGAGTAGAGGAAGTTCTTGCGGCCGCCCCGCGTCTCCCAGATGCCCTCGTCCGGCTGGTCCCAGTTCTCGCACACCCAGTCCACCAGCGCGCAGACGTCGTCCCACTGGTCGCTGGAGATCGGCTTGGCCCACTTGTCGTAGAGGTAGATCGAGTCGATCAGGGCGCCGTAGATGTCGAGTTGGAGCTGATCGGCGGCGGCGTTGCCGATGCGCACCGGCGCCGAGCCCTGATGTCCTTCCAGGTGGTCGAGTTCGGTCTCGGTGAGGTCGGTGCGGCCGTCGATGCCGTACATGATCTGCAGCGGGCCGGAAGGCTTGCCGTCGCCCGGACTGACGTGCCGGGTCACGAACCTCATGAACGCCTCGGCCTCTTCGGTGAAGCCGAGCCGCAGCAGCGCGTAGACGCAGAAGGCGGCGTCGCGCACCCACACGTACCGGTAGTCCCAGTTGCGCTCGCCGCCGAGCTGTTCGGGCAGACTCGTGGTCGGCGCGGCGACTATCGCGCCGGTGGGCGCGTAGGTGAGCAGCTTCAGGGTGAGGGCGGAGCGGTGCACCATCTCCCGCCAGCGGCCACGGTACTTGGAGGCGGACAGCCAGTGCCGCCAGTACGCCACCGTCGTGGCGAACTGCTCCTCCGCCTCCAGCTTCGCGCACCGCCGCGGCTCCAGGTCGCCGCCGACCTGGTCCAGTGCGAACACCGCGGTCTCGCCCTCGGACAGCTTGAAGTCGGCCCGCGCGTCCAGCCCTTCGGCCTCCAGCGGCACGGTCGCGGTGAGCGCCAGCGACAGCGCGTCGGACTCGAAGACCGCCGCCTCACCGGCCATGCGCACGGTGTGCGGCCGGGTGCCGTAGTCGAAACGGGGCGCGACCCGGGTACGGAACGGGATGGAGCCGCGCACGCACACCACCCGCCGGATCAGCCGATGCCGCTCGGCCTCCACGTCCCCGCCGTTGACCGGCATGAAGTCCTGCACCTCACCGACGCCGTCCTCGGTGAAGAAGCGGGTGATCAGGACGTTGGTGTCCGGGAAGTAGAACTGCTTCGTCTTGGCCGGCACCGCCGCCGCCAGCTCGAAGGACCCGCCGCGCTCCGCGTCCAGGATCGCCGCGAAGACGCTCGGCGCGTCGAAGGCCGGGCAGCAGTACCAGTCGATGGTGCCGTCGGTTCCGACCAGGGCCACGCTGCGCAGATCGCCGATCAGGCCGTGCTCGGCGATCGGCAGATAGCGCGCGGCGCCCCCGGACACCGCCTCGTCGCTCGCTCGTGCGCCCATCGCAGCCTCCCGCACCCCGAGACGCATCCCGGTCTCAGCCTAGGCCGATTCGATGTCGGGAGCGCGGGGATCGGACCAGGCGGTGTCAGACCGCGAGGACCTCGATCCCCGCCTCCTCGAACCGCGCCACCGTCTCCGGGCTCGCCGCCGTGTCCGTCACCAATGTGCCCACCGCCTCGGCCGCGCAGATCCGCGCGAACGCCCGCTGCCCCAGCTTGCTGGAGTCGGCCGCGACCACCACCCGCTCGGCCCGCTCGCACAGCAGCCGGTTGATCGCGGCCTCGGCCTCGTCATGGGCGGCGGCGCCGTGGGTGACATCGAAGGCGACCACGCCGAGGACCGCGACGTCGATGGTGATCTGACCGAGCACCCCGTCCGCGAGCGGTCCGATCAGCTCGTACGACTGCGGGCGCGCGACCCCGCCGGTCACCACGATCTTGAACTGGGGGCGTACGGCGAGTTCGTTGGCGATGTTGAGCGCGTTCGTCACGACGGTCAGCGCCGGGGAGCCGGCGGCGAGGTCGCTGCGGACGGCGAGGGCGCGGGCCACCTCGGTGGTGGTCGTACCGCCGGTCAGGCCGACCGCCTCGCCGGGCACGATCAGATCCGCGACCGCCTTCGCGATCCGCTGCTTCTCGGAGGCGTGCCGAGCCGTCTTGTAGCGCAACGGCAGCTCGTACGACACCCCGTGCACGACCGCGCCGCCCCGGGTGCGCACCAGCATCTGCTGCTCGGCGAGCTGGTCGAAGTCGCGCCGGATCGTGGCGGACGAAACCTCCAGATCGGCGGCCGCCTCCTCGACATCCAGCCGGCCGCGCTCGACGAGCAGCTCCAGCAGCGCCTTCCAGCGTGCGTCCCGCGACATGCCCGGCCTCCGTTCCTCGATCTCCGGCGACCTTAGCGCACCTCACCTGAGCTCGAATGCTTGATTGTGCTCGAAAACTCGCTATATCTTGCAAGAACAATCACGACAGGGGAGGGGTGCGTCATGACGCACGTCGAGGACGAGCTGACCAGTCAGCCCGAGTGCTGGATACGAGCCGCCGCCGAGGCACCGCGGCACCGCGAGTTCCTGCCGGCGCCGGGGGAGCGGATCGCGATCGTGGGATGCGGCACCTCGTACTTCATGGCGCAGGCCGCCGCCGCGCTGCGCGAGGGTGCGGGCCGGGGTGAGACGGACGCCTTCGCCGCATCAGAGTTCCCGTACGGCCGCTCGTACGACCGTGTCCTCGCCCTCACCCGCTCCGGCACCACCACCGAAGTCCTGGAACTCCTCGGTGAGTTGAGGGGCAGCACGCGGACGACCGCCATCACCGCGGACCCCCGCACCCCCGTCATGGAGGCGACGGACGACGTCATCGTGCTCGACTTCGCGGACGAACAGTCCGTCGTCCAGACCCGGTTCGCCACCACCGCGCTCACCCTGCTCCGCGCCCATCTGGGCCTGCACACCGAAGCCGTGGTCGCCGACGCCCGCACCGCGCTCGCCACTGCGCTGCCCGAAGGGCTCGTCGACTGCACGCAGTTCACCTTCCTCGGCCGGGGCTGGACGGTGGGTCTGGCCAACGAGGCCGGACTGAAGATGCGCGAGGCCTCGCTCGCCTGGACCGAGGCCTACCCGGCGATGGAGTACCGGCACGGCCCCATCAGCATCACTACCCACGGCACCGCCACCTGGATGCTCGGCGAGGCACCCGAGGGACTGGCCGAACAGGTCCGCGCCACGGGCGGGTTGTGGATCGCGGGCGACCTCGATCCGCTCGCCGAACTGGTCCGCGCCCAGTGCCTCGCGGTCGCCGTCGCAGCGGCCCGCGACCTCGACCCGGACCGGCCCCGCCACCTCACCCGCTCGGTGATCCTCGCCCCCTGAACCTCAGGAGAAGCCGTGTCTCTCGTCACGACCGCCGAGCTCGTCACCCACGCCGCCGCCACCCACTCCGCCGTCCCGTCCTTCAACATCATCACGCTGGAACACGTCGAGGCCGTCATCGCCGGCGCCGAGACAGTTCAGGCCCCCGTGGTCCTCCAAGTCAGCGAGAACGCCGTCAAGTTCCGCTACGGACGCCTCCTCCCGCTCGCCCGCGCCGCCGTCGCCGCCGCCGAACGCGCCGCCGTCCCCGTCGCGTTGCACCTCGACCACGTCCAGAGCGACGACCTGCTGCGGCAGGCCTCGGACGCCGGTTTCAGCTCCGTCATGTACGACGCGGCCCGGCTGCCCTACCGGGAGAACCTCGCCGCGACCCGGGCGGCCGCGGACTGGGCGCATGCCCAAGGCCTCTGGATCGAGGCCGAGTTGGGCCAGGTCGGCGGCAAGGCGGGGCAGCCCCCGCTCGACGCCCACGCCCCCGGAGCCCGCACCGATCCCGCCCAGGCCCGTGCCTTCGTCACGGACTCCGGCGTGGACGCCCTGGCCGTCGCCATCGGCAGCACGCACGCCATGACGACCCGCACCGCGACCCTCGACCACGGCCTCCTCAAACGCCTGGCCGCCACCCTGGACGTCCCTCTCGTCCTGCACGGCTCCTCGGGCGTACCGGACGACGAACTGGTCGCGGCGGTCGCGGGCGGCATCGCCAAGGTGAACGTCGGCACCGCCCTCAACATCGCCATGACGGGCGCGATCCGCGAGTTCCTGGCGGCCCATCCCGAAGCGGTCGACTCCCGCGCGTACCTGAGCGTGGGGCGGGAAGCGATGGTGCGGGCGGTGACCGGAATCATCCGGACGCTCACCCGCCCCTGATCACCTCTTGACGGCCTTCAGCACCACGAACTTCGGGTCGCTCGCGACCAGTTGACTGTTGCCGAACAGCCGCCGCAGCTTCACGTGGTAGCCGAGGTGCCGGTTGCCGACGACCCACAGCTCACCGCCGGGCCGCAGCACCCGCTTCGCCCCGGTGAACATCCGCCACGCCGTCTCATCCGTCATCGCCTGGTGCGCATGGAACGGCGGATTGGTGAGCACGAGGTCGACACTCCCGGCCGGCACTCCGGCCAGCCCGTCCCCCACCCGGAACTCGGCATGCCCCGGTACCCCGTTGGCCTTGTACGTGGCCTCAGCCGAGGCCACGGCCTGGAACGACTCGTCCACGAACAGCACCTCGGCGGCGGGATCGGCAACCGCCACCGCCGTACCGACGACCCCGTTGCCGCACCCCAGGTCCACCACCCGCCGAGCTCCACGCCCGCCCGGCAGATGCCGCAGGAAGAACCGTGTGCCGATGTCGAGCCGGTCGGCGCAGAACACGCCCGCGTGATTGACGACCGTGCGCCCCGAGACCGGCCCGATGCCCTCGGGCAGCGCATAGCTGTACGGCCATGGATTGGCGGGCCGCTCCAGCGCCGGATCCGGCGTGCAGAAGATCAGCCGCGCCTTCTTCACCGCGAGCGAGGTGCGGGTCGGCCCGAGAATCCGCTCGAACAGCTCCAGCGTCGAGGTATGGATCTCCTTCACCATCCCCGCCCCGACGACGACGGTCCCCTCATGCACCGCCGGCGCCAGCCGCGACAGCTGGTCCTCCAGCAACGCGAGGCTCTTCGGCACCCGCACCAACAGCACGTCGACCCGCTCCGGCGGCGCGTCCTGCGTGGTCAGCAGCCTCACGGCACCGGTCTCGACGCCGTTGCGCCCAAGGTTGCCCTTGGTGGCCTCCTGCGCCAGGAACGAGTCGGTGATCTGCACGGGCCGGTGCTCGGCCAACGCGGTGACCAGGGCGCCCCACCGGTCCCCGACGACCACGACCGAACCCGACAACGGCACCTTCTCCTCGGCCAGATGCCCGAGCAGATACGCGTCGGAGGCGTCCCAGGCACGCAGCCGCTCACGCGGGTCCTCGGGGAAACGGGCGAGCTCCAGCTCACCCCACGGCGTCGTCATACGGTCGTCCATCGTGCGTCAAGGCTAGCGGAGCGCCAGCTCAGGGCCGGTCGGCGGCCCGGGACCTTCGCGGACATCGCCGAGTTCGGGAGGCCACCCGGCGACCGCATCGACGATGCATGGATCAGGATGGCGTGTATGGACGCCGAGCTGTTCCCGAGGACCCGGACGGAAGTCTCTCCCGGCGCGGTGCACGTGGCGGACTGGCTCGACATGGACCGGCAGCGCGCGCTCGTGGAAGCCTGCCGCGACTGGGCCCGACCCCCGGCCGGTCTGCGCACCGTCCGTACACCCGGCGGTGGCACGATGACCGCTCGGCAGGTGTGTCTGGGGTGGCACTGGTATCCGTATGCCTACGCCCGCACGGTCGTCGACGGCGACGGGGCGCCGGTGAAGCCGTTCCCGGGGTGGCTGGACGAGCTGGGGCGGCGGGCGGTCGGTGAGGCGCTGGGGGCGCCTGCATCCTCGTACGACATCGCACTGATCAATTTCTATGACGGCGACGCCCGCATGGGCATGCATCGTGACGGCGACGAGAAGGCGGACGCGCCGGTGGTGTCGCTGAGTCTCGGGGACAGCTGTGTCTTCCGTTTCGGGAACACCGAGAGCCGTGCCAAGCCCTACACGGACGTGGAACTGCGCAGTGGTGATCTGTTCGTGTTCGGTGGGCCGTCCCGGCTCGCCTACCACGGGGTGCCGCGGGTGTACCCGGGCACCGCCCCACCGGAGTTGGGGCTGTCCGGACGTCTGAACATCACGCTTCGGATCAGTGGGCTGTAGCTCGACGGGACAGCGGATCATGGGAGACTCGCCCTCATGAGCGGCAACGCGGACCCCCGGCCGGCGGGGGAAGGGACCACCTCGAGGACGCGGTTGGACCGGGGGCGCGGCGCGCTCGGGCCCGCGTTGGAGCTCGTCCACACCGGACGGGCGCCCACCCGCGCCGTGCTCACCGCCGAGCTGGGGGTCACCCGGGCGACGGCCGGTGCGGTCGCCGCCGAGCTGGAGGCACTGGGGCTGATCCGGGTCGACGCCCGGCCGGGCGCGGCGGCCGGTTCGCAGGGCAGACCCTCGCACCGGCTGGCGGTCGCCGACGACGGCCCCGTGGTCCTGGCCGCGCAGGTGCACGCCGACGGGTTCCGGGCCGCGCTGGTCGGCCTGGGCGGCCGGATCGTCGCCACCGCACCCGGTTGCGAGACCGTCGACGCCGACCCGGCCAAGGTCCTCGGCTCGGTCGTCGAGGCGGGCGCCGAACTGCTGCGCTCGACGGGACGGCGCTGCGTCGGCGCCGGGCTCGCCGTACCGTCCGCGGTCGCCGAACCCGACGGCCTCGCCCTCAACCCCCTGCACCTGGCCTGGCCCGCCGGCGCGCCCGTCCGCCGTATCTTCGCGGAGTGCGTACGCGCGGCCGGGATCACCGGACCCGCCTTCGCGGGCAACGACGTCAATCTCGCCGCCCTCGCCGAGCACCGGCATGGCGCGGGCCGCGGTGCCCGGGATCTGCTGTGCGTGGCGACCGGGCACCGGGGAGTCGGCGGCGCGCTGGTCCTCGACGGCCGCCTGCACACGGGCAGTGCGGGACTCGCCCTCGAAGTCGGCCACCTCACCGTCAACCCCGAGGGCCGCCCCTGCCACTGCGGCAGCCGCGGCTGCCTCGACGTCGAGGCCGACCCGCTCGCCTTCCTCACGGCCGCCGGACGCGACCCCGGCCCCGAGGTCTCACTCCTCCAGCAGGCCATCGACCTGATCCGCAACCACTACGACGACCCGTCCATCCGCACGGCCACCGAGGCCCTGATCGACCGCCTCGGCCTCGGCCTCGCGGGCCTGGTCAACATCCTCAACCCCGACCGCATCATCCTCGGCGGCCTGCACCGCACCCTCCTCGACGCCGACCCCGAGCGCCTGCGCGCCGTCGTCGCCGATCGCAGTCTGTGGGGCCAGAGCGGGGGAGTGCCCATCCTGGCCTGCACCCTCGACCACAACAGCCTGGTAGGAGCGGCGGAACTGGCCTGGCAGCCGGTACTGGACGATCCCTTGGGGGCGCTCACCCGGTGAGCAGGCCCGCCGGAGGGACCCGTGGCCAAGAACCCACCCGAGCCGTTGCATCACCTGATCCATGGGCCGGTGGGGCTCGTCGTGCGCAGCTCGTCACACTCGCCGCGGGCCGCAGCGCGGTCGCCGAGTCGACGAACGTCACCCCACTGGCGCGCGCACGGTTGTCACCCTGACAAGGCGTTTCGACGCCCCGGTGACCGTGCTGCGCTTCCCCCGCGAGATCGGCGACCTCCTGCGCCGGCACGGCGAACGCGGGCGCTCGGACGTCACGGCGGCCGAGGTCCGTGCCTACGCCGAGATCATGATGCGGGACGGCAGAGGGCGCAGCAGCCGTCCACGACGTCCCCGGACGCCGACAGGGGGTCACACCCGCCGAGGCCGCCGCACGTTTTCCTTCCGGTGATCCGACAGCGGACCGCGAACCATCGGTATCTCGTTCGGGAGAGCCTGTGCGCCGCTGCGTTAGGCTCGCCGCATGCGGATCTCCGTCTCCTCCGACATGGACGAACCCGTGGCCCGCTCGCTCGTCGCCGAGCTGCGCGCCCGCGGCCACGAGGTCGCACCCCACGGCGCCCTGCGCCCCGGCGACGACCCCCAGTGGGCCGTCTGCTCGGAGGCCGCGGCCCGCGAGGTCGCCGCCGGATCGGCGGACCAGGCGGTCGTGTGCTGCTGGACCGGCACGGGCGCGTCCATCGCCGCGAACAAGGTGCCGGGCGTACGGGCCGCCCTGTGCACGGACTCCTACACGGCGGACGGCGCCCGCCGCTGGAACGACGCCAACGTGCTGGCGCTCAGCCTCCGTCTGACCTCCGAGCCGCTGCTGAAGGAGATCCTCGACGCCTGGTTCGCCGCCGAGGCCAGCGAGGACGCCGAGGACCGGGGCAACGTGGCCCGCGTCGAGGGCCTCGACCTCGGCAGGACCGCCACCTGACCCGCCGGCCTGCCCGACTCACCGGCACAGGCTCCACAACGCCGCCATCAGGGGCCGCCGCAGATCCGCGCGCCGCACACACAGCCCGATCGTGAAGGGCTCCGGCGCCGGATCGGCGGGAACCACCGCCAGCCGGTCCCGCACCGCGCTGTGTTCCAGTACGAGGCGGGGAACCACGCCCGTGCCACAGCCCAGGGCGACCAGAGTCGACAGCGCTTCGTGGCCGTCCGGTTCGCAGACCACCTCGGGTGTCGTACCCCGGGCCCGGAACCAGCGGTCGGCGGCCTCGCGGACCAGGCCCCGGTGGGGGAGGACGAACGGTCCGTCGAGCCCGGGGTCCGGGCGCTCCCGTGCCGTGACCAGGACCAGCTCGGTCACCGCCACCGTACGGCTGACCAGCGGCTCCGGCAGCCGCGCCGGGATGCCCGCCACCGCCGCGTCGACCTCCCCCTCGTCCAGCCGGGCCAGCGCGGCCGCCGCGTCACCGGTGCGCAGG
Source organism: Streptomyces sp. NPDC001617 (assembly GCF_053596855.1). Taxonomy (NCBI): domain Bacteria; kingdom Bacillati; phylum Actinomycetota; class Actinomycetes; order Kitasatosporales; family Streptomycetaceae; genus Streptomyces; species Streptomyces sp. NPDC001617. Next base: position 326,511 of record NZ_JBSFHA010000001.1, on the reverse strand, counting down.
TCGAGGCGGACTTGAGGGTGGGCGGTACGGAAGGGGGCCAACAGGTCGGGCAGCAGCGCCTGGCAGGCGGTCACCGTCGCGAACAGCGCCAGACGGCCGGCCAGTTGGGCGGGGTCAGGATGCTCCTCCCGATAGGAGCGCCACAACTCCAGCGCCTGGACGGCGTATTCACGGTACCGGTGTCCCTCCGCCGTCAGCGACACCCCGCGCGGACCGCGCTCGAACAGGCGGTGCCCGAGATCCGCCTCCAGCCGCTGCACCGTGCGCGTGAGCGTCGCCGGGCTGACATGACAGTCGAGACTCGTCCGCCCGAAGTTCAGGGTCTGCGCCAGATGGAGAAAGAGCCGCAGCTCCCGATGATCGTCGCGCACCCTTTCACCTGGACCTTTCATTTCACGCAACACACCGCTGCATATGTTGCGCTTGCCGCAACGCTCTGTCGGAGCCTACAACTCGACCATGACCTCGACGACGAGCACCACGTATACCTCCCGTGTCTTCTCCCTCGAGACCATGGACGTGCCCGGCGGCACGGAGACCATCCTGCGCGGTGGTCGGCACCTCTTCCCGCTGCTGCCGCAGGCCTTCGACGGCGTGCGCCGCATCGGCGTGCTCGGCTGGGGCCCGCAGGGCCGCGCCCAGGCCCTCAACCTGCGGGACTCCCTGGCCGGCACGGACATCAGGGTGACCGTCGGCCTCCGCCCCGGGTCCACGTCGGTGCCCGACGCCCGGGCCCACGGCTTCACCGAGGAGGACGGCACGCTCGGCGACTGGCTCGCCGTCGCCGCCGACAGCGACCTGCTGATCCTGCTGATCGCGGACGCCGCCCTCGCCGCCCACCACCAGGAGATCTTCGCCGTCCTCAAGCCCGGCGCGGTCATCGGCCTGTCGCACGGCTTCCTGCTCGGCCATCTCCGGGAGACCGGCGGCGGGTTCCCGCCCGGACACGGAGTGATCGCCGTCTGTCCCAAGGGCATGGGCGACTCCGTGCGCCGCCTGTACCAGCAGGGCGAGGAGATCAACGGCGCCGGGATCAACAGCAGTTACGCCGTCCACGCCGACCCCGACGGCCGCGCGACCGACCTCGCGCTCGGCTGGTCGGTCGCGCTCGGGTCGCCGTACACCTTCCGCACCACCCTCGACAGCGAGTACCTCTCCGACATCGTCGGCGAACGCGCCATCCTGCTCGGCGCGGTCCACGGCATCGTCGAGAGCCTGTACACCCGCTTCCGCCTCGCCGGGGACGACGAGGTGACGGCCTACGAGCGGTCCTGCGAGACCATCACCGGCCCGATCGCCCGCACCGTCTCGCACACCGGCCTGCGCGCGGTGCGGGAGAGCCTGGACACGGCCGGTCGGGAGATCTTCGACCGCGCCTACACGGCCACCTACGCGCCCGCCCGCGAAATCGTCGCCGAGATCTACGACGAGGTCGCCGACGGCACCGAACTGCGCAGCGTGATCCTCGCCGAACGGCGCCTGGGCAGCCGCCCGATGAGCGGGATCGGGGGCTCGCCGATGTGGGAGGTGAGCGCCCGGGCGCACGCGCGCCGCGGCGAACACGACGTGCCTGTCGACCCGTTCACGGCCGGCGTGTTCGTCGCCACCATGACCGCCCAGATCGACGAGTTCACCGAGCGCGGCCACCCCTGGTCGGAGATCGTCAACGAATCGGTCATCGAAGCGGTCGACTCGCTGCTTCCCTACATGCACGCGCGCAACGTCGCCCACATGGTCGACAACTGCTCCCGTACGGCCCGCCTGGGTGCCCGCCGCTGGGGCCCGCGCTTCCAGGCGGCGTACGAGCAGATCGCCTACCCGGCCGCCGAACGCCCCGCGGACGAAGCCCTGTTGACGGCCTTCGACACGCACCCCGTGCACGAGGCCCTGTCGGCGGCCGCGAAACTGCGCCCGTCCGTGGACATCTCGGTGGCCTAGGCCCGTTGTCAGTGGCGGCGGATAGCCTGCGCGCATGATCGAGACGAAAGACGACGACCGCAGCTTTCCGCCCGCCCTGGCGGACGTGGCCCGGGTGGAGTTCGACTACGACGACGGCGAGGGCGTCGACTTCGAGCCGTACGACGCCTTCGACTCGGCCGAGGAGACCACCGACTGGCTGCGCCACTGGACCGGCAACCACGACCTCGACGGTGACGCCTACCGGGTCTTCGGCCAGGACGGCACCGGCGGTCTCGTCGCCCTCTGGCGCGTGCGGCCGGGGCGGCCGCTCGCCGACCAGCCCGTGGTGTTCCTGGGCTCGGAGGGCGAGCGCGGAGTGGTGGCGGCGAACCTGTCGGACTTCCTCTGGGTACTGGCCGCCGGGCTGGGCCCGCTGGAGGTCGTGGAGTTCGGGCAGCGCGAGGCCCACCCGAACCCGGCCCTCACCGAACTCGCCGAGCGCCACGCCACCACCCCCCGCCGACCCGCCGAAGAGATCATCGACGAGGCACAGGCCGAGTTCCCGACCTTCTCCGACGACATCGACGCACTCTGCCGCTGAGCGCGTCGGACGGACCGGGACTCGACGTACACGATCCCGCGACAGAGGGCATACCGACGGCTCTCCCTCCCGCTCAGCGCCACTCCACGGCGAACGCCCGGCCGGGGTTCTCCGTGAGGATGCGGTCGATCAGGTCCTCGCCCAGCTCCTGCGCCAGTCGGGGCCGCATCTTGCGCAGCAGATACGGCATGCCGGGCCCGCCGTCGACCGACCGGGACCCGGCGACCACCGTGTCCCCGCCCAGCAGCAGCCGATGCCCGAATCCGGCCTCGGCCAGCGCGCGTACGGCGTCCGGCATGCGCCAGTCGGTGGCGTGGTGGGCGAGTGAGGGGCCGTCGAAGGCGAGGTAGGCGCCGGATCGGGCGGCCTGGCGCTGGACCACCAGGTCCGGGGAGCGGTTGAGGTGGCCGAGGATCACCCGGTGCGGCTCCACTCCCAGCCGGCCGCACAGCAGGTCGAGCACGTCCAGCGCACCGGTGCCCATCTCCAGGTGGACGGCGATGGCCGCGCCCGTTGCGTGATGGGCCTCGGCCGCCGCGGTCATGGTCCAGCGGGCGTGCGCGTCCAGGGCGTGGAAGCCGCCCGCCACCTTGATGAGCCCGGCCCGGACGCCGGACGTGCCGATGCTCTCCGTCAGCTCCGAGACGAACACCTCGGCGAGCCTGCCCCGCAGCCTCTCCACCAACTCCGCGTCGTAGTGCGCCGCTTGGTGCAGCCCCGTCGCACAGACCAGATGCACCCCACAGGACCGGGACAGGTCGGGCAGGTCGGCGGCCCGCCGGCCCATGCCGTACGGCGTCCACTGCACGACACTCCCGCCGCCCACCGCACGGAACGCGGCCAGCTCCGCCCGCGCGGCCGCCCCGTCGTTCAGCTCCTGACCGGGCAACCGGGCGCTACGGAGGAAGAGATGATCGTGCGCGTCGCACACCCCCAGCTCCTCCGGACGCACATCGCCCAGCACCGTACGGACCGAACTCACCACTGCCGCCCCCGCGGCAGCGCACCCCGCCCCGGCGCCGACATGTGCAGCACCTCGAACACGTCACCCTCCGCCTTCGGCTCCGTGTGCTCCCAGAGCGAGAAGTGGACCAGCTCCCAACGGCTCGAATCCACCGCGGCCGCCGCGAGCACGGCCCCGTCCGCCCCGGCCAGCCGCCTGACCTCACCCGCGGCCTCCGCCATGACGTCGGCCAACTCGACTCCCTCCGGCACGAGTTGACGCCTGCGCACCGCCACCCGCGCCGGGGAGCCGACGGCGTCACCGTCCTCGTACGCCAGACCGGTCCACTGCCGCACCGCCGGCCGCCCGAAGTCGTCGCTGAGCCCCTGGAAGGCGCCTCCCCACAGGAAGCGGTTCATGGCCTCCACGGTGTTCCACAGGTAGAACGGCGCGTACTGGTTGACCGGCGAGCCGTTCACCCCGCGCTCACGCAGCAGATACGTCTTGATTCCCAGCCCCTCCCAGTCGTCCAGCAGATGACCGATGCGAGCGACGCGGGCGCGGACGACGCCCGTGTCGTAGTCGGCCGGGAGGGTCAACTCGTACTGCATGGCGTGCATCTGATGACTCCTCAGGTGAGGTGGGTGTCCGGACCGACGGGTGTGCCCCACTCCGTGGTGGTGCCGTCCGCCGCGGCCTCCACGACCGCGAGACGCGTCATGAACCGCCCTCCAGGACGTGCAGCACCTGGCCGTGCGGATGCCGGTGCCAGGCGGTGTGCGCGCCGGGTGCGAAGTGGACGTTGAACCCACGCAGCCGGGACGGGGCCGCGGGCGCGGCTGTCTCGTCCAGCCGCACCGAACCGGTGAAGTTCTCCGTAGGCCCCTGCCGGGTGTCGGGACGCTTCCTGGTGAGGTGCACGTGCGCGTACTCCTATCGCGGGGCGAGCAGGGAGAGCAGTCCTCGGACGCCGACGTCGAAGGCGGCGGGGGAGCCGGAGGCGCGCGCCAGCACATAGCCGCCCTGCACGGTCGCGAGGACGGTCGCCGCGATCTCCTCGCCGTCCAGCGTGGACGCGAACTGGCCTAGCTCCTTGCCCTCCTCGACGATCCCGGCGATCCGCTCGCAGATCGCGTCCAGCGTCTCGGCGACCGGCGCACGCAGTTCGTCACTGGCGATCACGTCCGGATCCATCGTCAACCGCCCCACCGGACAGCCGCGCAGCACATCGCGCTCACGCAGCAGATACGCCTCGATGCGCTCGTACGGCGTCCCCGGCCCGCCGAGTACTCCCTCGGCGGTGGCCCGCAACTCCTCGGCCGTCCGCCGGATCGCGGCCAGCGCGAGGTCCGGCTTCCCCTTGAAGTGGTGGTACATGCTGCCCTGCCCGGCGCCCGCGCGCTCCAGGATCGCCTTGGGGCTGGTGCCCACGTACCCGCGCTCCCACAGCAGCTCACGGGTGGACTCGATCAGTCGGTCCGAAGTGCTCATGCACGAACTGTACATACTAGTAGTTACAGAAGTCGAGGTGTTTCGGAACCCTGGGCGGAGCAGCACAGAACGGCTCTTGTACTCCCCGGGAGGTACACGTACTGCCGCTGGCCGTACGACGACCCGGACCCCTCCCCGGAGCCAGTCTCGAGTCATCGGAACAAGCCCCACCCCGGACAGACCACCTCAGGGAGATGAACCGACATGCAGACCCTCGCAGACTGGCACGGCGGCCCCGGCCCGTGGATCCTCTTCTTCCCGCTGATCTGGGCGGCCGTCGTGCTCGGCGTCGTCACCGTTCTGCGCCGCACCGCCTGGCGCGGCCGGCGCGGACCGTGGCGGGCCATGGACGACCCCCGCCCGTCCGGCGACTCGCCCCTCGCCGTGCTCGGCCGCCGCTTCGCCTCCGGCGAGATCGACGAGGACGAGTACTGGCGCCGGCTGTCGGTCCTGGACGAGCAGTTCGGCCGCACGAAGGGCGGTGCGGCGTGACGACCGCGACCACCACCCGCACGGCCGCCCGGGTCGTCGACGCGGTCAAGGTCTACGGCCGCGGCGACACCGAGGTGAGGGCCCTGGACGGGGTGAGCGTCGACTTCCCGGCCGGCCGCTTCACCGCGATCATGGGGCCCTCGGGCTCCGGCAAGTCCACCCTGATGCACTGCGCGGCCGGCCTCGACACCCTCACCTCCGGCGCCGCCCACATCGGCGACACCGACCTCGGCGGCCTCGACGACCGCCGCCTCACCCTGCTGCGCCGCGACCACGTCGGCTTCGTCTTCCAGGCCTTCAACCTGGTCCCGACGCTCACCGTCGCCGAGAACATCACCTTGCCCCTGGACCTCGCGGGCGGCAGGGGCTACACAGGCTGGATCGACGCACTGATCGACGTCGTGGGCCTGCGCGACCGCCTCCACCACCGCCCCTCCGAACTCTCCGGCGGTCAGCAGCAACGCGTCGCCGTGGCAAGGGCGTTCGCGGGGCAGCCCGACGTGGTCTTCGCCGACGAACCCACCGGCAATCTCGACTCCCGCGCCGGCGAGGAGGTCCTCGGCCTCCTCGGCCGTGCCGTTCGCCGGACCGCCCGCACGGTCGTCATGGTCACCCATGACCCGGTGGCCGCCGCCCACGCCGACGAGGTCGTCTTCCTCGCCGACGGGCGCCTGGTCGACCGTATGGAATCCCCGACCGCCGACAAGGTCCTGGACCGCATGAAAGCCTTCGAGGTGCCGTCATGACCGCCGCCGTACGTCTGAGCGTGTCCGCGCTGCGCGCCCACAAACGCCGCTTCGCCGGGACGTTCCTCGCCGTCTTCCTGGGCGTCGCGTTCCTGGCCGGCACCCTCGTCATGGGCGACACACTGCGCGCCGGCTTCGCCACGATGTTCGGCAACGCGACGAGCGGCACGGACGCCGTCGTCCGCAGCACCGACACGATCACCACACCGGGCGAGAGCCAGGGCGTACGTCAACCGGTGCCCACGACCCTGGTCGGCACCCTCGACAAGGTGCCGGGCGTCGCGGCCGCCGAGCCCGACATCGAGGGCGCCGGTCAACTCGTCGGCAAGAACGGCAAGGCCATCGGCGGCCAGGGACCGCCCACCCTCGCCGGCAACTGGATCACCGATCCCGAGCTCAATCCGTACCGACTCGCCGAAGGCCGCGCCCCGGAGAAGTCCGGCGAGGTGGTCATCAACCGAGGCACCGCCGATAAGGGCCATCTCAAGATCGGCGACACCACCACTCTCCGTACCCCCGACCCCGTCAGGGTGACGATCGTCGGCCTCGCGACCTTCGGCGGCGAGGACGGCATGGCGCAGGTGACCTTCACCGGCATGACCCGCGCCGACGCCGAGAAGTACCTCACCGCCCGCCCCGGCGAGGCGGCGAGCATCAAGGTACGGGCAGGCCCCGGCATCAGCGAGAAGGAACTCGTGGACCGTCTGACTCCCGCCCTCCCCAAGGGAGTCGAGGCCATCACCGGTCAGAAGTCGGCCCAGGAGAACACGGACATGATCTCCAGCCAGTTCCTGACCCTCTTCACCACCTTCCTCCTTGTCTTCTCCGGCATAGCCCTCCTCGTCGCAACCTTCTCCATCCACAACACGTTCGCGATCGTCGTCGCCCAACGCACCCGTGAGAACGCCCTGTTGCGAGCTCTGGGCGCCTCCCGCCGCCAGGTCACCGCGACCACCCTCACCGAGGCCACGGCCGTGGCCGTCACGGCCTCCGCGGCCGGCCTGGCAGGCGGCATCGGTATGGCGGCCGGCCTTCAGGCACTCTTCCCGGCGATCGGATTCCCCTTCCCCGACGGCGACTTGGTCGTGAGCACCCTCTCCATGGTCCTCCCGCTCGCCGTCGGCATCCTGGTCTGCCTGGGCTCCGCCCTCCTCCCCGCGGTACGCGCAGGGCGCACCGCCCCCCTGGCCGCCCTGCGTGAAACCGCCGTCGACACCTCCGGCGCCTCCCGCACCCGCGCGGTCACCGGCATGGGTCTGGCAGCCCTCGCCGTGGCGTCAACGCTCGGCGGCGTCCTGGTCTCACCTTCCCTGTGGATGGCGGGACTTGGCGCGGTACTCGCCCTGGCGGCCTTCGTCGTCCTCGGCCCGGTCGCCTCGTCCACCGCCGTACGCATCCTCGGCGGCCCCCTCGACAAACTCCGCGGAGTCACCGGCTCTCTGGCCCGTCGCAACGCCCTCCGCAGCCCCAAGCGCACTGCGGCCACCGCGAGCGCCCTGATGATAGGCGTTGCCGTCGTATCCCTGTTCACGGTGTTCGCGGCCTCCCTCAAGGCGACCATGGACCAGACGGTCTCCCGGTCCTTCGCGGGCGACGTGGCCATCAGCACCCCGTCCTTCGGCGCGGGCGGCAGCGGCCTCAGCCCCCGCCTCGCAGGTGCGGTCCAGAAGCTCCCCGAGGTCGACACGGCCGTGGGCCTCGGCCGTGGAGTGGCCGAAGTGAACGGCAGGGGAAGGGCGTTGACGGTCACCGATCCCACAGCCCTCGCCCGCACCTTCGACCTGGGCAAGGTCCAAGGGTCCCTCCGCGACCTCGGCAGCGACGGCATGGCCATCACCAGGTCGGAAGCCGCGAAACAACATCTCACCACCCACGACACGGCCCAACTCACCTTCGCCGACGGCAGGAAGCAGACGTTCACGGTCCGTGCGGTCTATGGCCGGTCCGAACTCGCCGGCGACTACGTGATCACCCGAGCGGCCTGGGCCCCCCACCGCACCCAGGACTCCGACACCCTGGTCGCCGTCACCTTCAAGGACGGTGTGAGCACGGCCGCGGGCAAGTCGGCGGTGAAGAAGGTCGCGGCCCACTACGGCAACCCAGCGGTCCAGACCCGAGCCGAATACGCACAGTCATCCGCCGGAGGCATCGACATGATGCTGACGCTGGTCTACGCGCTCCTCGCGCTGGCGGTGCTCATCGCCCTCCTCGGCATCGCCAACACCCTCTCCCTGGCGATCCACGAACGCACCCGTGAACTGGGCCTGTTGCGCGCCGTCGGCCAGACGCGCTCCCAACTGCGGGCGATGGTCCGCTGGGAGTCGATCCTGGTGGCCGCCTTCGGCACGGTCGGCGGCCTCGCCCTGGGCACCTTCCTCGGCTGGGTCCTGGTCAAGGCCTCGGACGGCGCCGGCGAGAGCACCTTCGCCTTCGCGCTCCCGCCCCTGCAACTCGTCATCGTGACCCTGGTGGGCCTCACGGCAGGCGCCCTGGCGGGCCTGCGCCCGGCACGCCGAGCGGCCCGCCTGGACGTCCTGCGCGCCATAGCCACCGACTGAGGCGCCCGCTGAGGCGATCGACCCGCCCGAAGGGTGAGGGCATCACAGTCCATCACCGCGACGACAGCCGACCACCCCGCGACAACATCTCGTCACCGCCCGGTCAACCAGCGACGGCCGACCGGGCGGGAGCATGTCCGGACCGATGGACGTCGACAACGTGCTCGGCGTCGATGAACCGACGCACCGGTTTCTCGGCCGCGTGACGCGGTGTCCGGCCGGGCGTCGCGACCGATGTCACGGAGGTCGGCAGGGTGAACCACACGACCTTCCCCGAATCCCCCTCCGCCCGCACCCCCCAGCTCTCGCTGACCGCGGCCACCATGGCGAGCCCGCGCCCGCTGGTGGCGGAGGGTTCCACGTCCCGCACCTCGGGGAGGCGGGGGTCGTGGTCGTGCACGGAGACCGTGAGCCGGTCCAGCAGGACCTCGATCTCCACGGTGCACTGTTTGTCCGGCTGGGCATGCCGGTGGACGTTGGTGAGCAACTCGGTCACGCCGAGTGCGGCCCGGTCTATCAGGGGATCCAGATGCCAGTAGCGCAACTGCGCTGAAAGGATTCTGCGGACCTGGCCGATCCGCGACGGCAGGGCTTGGAGCTCCACCGTGCAGTGCCTGATTGGGTGACTGATCACGGCTGCGACTCCCCGACTTGAGGTCCGGAAGAACACGGAGTTCGGATCCGGCAGTGGACCGGTGAGAATTCGATCGGCTGCCGTCGTGCCCGGCGGGCTGGTTCGCAGCGTTGTCGCCGGTAAACCCAGAGTGACGTGAGACCAGCGTGGCGCAGGGGACAGCATCCCGCAACTCGCGGTGAACGGGTAGTAGCCCTGCGTCATCCGGTCGCGCTCATCAGCCCCCGCGCCCAGCCGCCCTCCGCACGGCCTCGATGAACCGCCGTGCCGCGGGTGGCCCCGGCTCGCCCGGCGCCGGGTCGTGCTCGCCCAACGTCAGCGTGTACCGCTTGCCGTTGAGGTCCGCGAGCGCCCGGTCCTCGGCCGCGAACCACGGCTTGGAGGCACGCACCGCCTGCACCGGCGCGCTGTCGATCTCGCTGCCGTAGCTGGTGAGCAGTTGCAGTCTGCCGTCGCTGATGCGGACCTGCCCGGCCCGGGTGAGTGAACGCAGTCGTTTCCCGATCCGCACGCCCGTCGCCTTGAACTCAGGCTCCGCCATGCCGCCCGCCCCCTCGTACGCGTCCCGTGCGCCGGCCCGCTCCTGCGTGGATCCAGAGTCGGCACATGTCATGATCCAGTGTGCGCCCCCGTTCGGTGCAGTCTGCCCGCAGCCGACGTCGAGCACCAGTACGCACGGCGCGCTGTCACCGGGCGCCCGGAGCACTCGCACGAATGCGCCCCCATGTTCGCCCGCACTTCGGCCCCAGGCTGTGCTTTGAGGTGCTCAAAGTGGTGTTTATGCAGGTGAGGAGTGTGCGGAAGGTGTCTATGATCGGTGCGTCGGCAGCGCGACACGCCGTCGGCGCGAAGACTGAGGAGCATCGACGTGCGTACCACCCAGCAGCCCCGGACCGGCGAGACCCTCGACGTCGATCACAGTGACACCGCCTATCGCGGCTGGCTGAAAGAAGCCGTCCGCAAGGTCCAGGCCGACGCCAACCGCTCGGCCGACACGCACCTGCTCCGCTTCCCGCTGCCCGAGAAATGGGGCATCGACCTGTACCTCAAGGACGAGTCGACCCACCCGACCGGCAGCCTGAAGCACCGGCTCGCCCGCTCGCTCTTCCTCTACGGTCTGTGCAACGGCTGGATTCGGCCGGGCCGCCCGGTGATCGAGGCGTCCAGTGGCTCGACGGCCGTCTCCGAGGCGTACTTCGCGAAGCTGATCGGGGTGCCGTTCATCGCCGTCATGCCGCGCACGACGAGCGCCGAGAAGTGCCGTCTCATCGAGTTCCACGGCGGGCAGTGCCATTTCGTGGACGACTCGCGGAAGATGTACGAGGAGTCGGCCCGCCTCGCGGCGGAGACCGGCGGCCACTACATGGACCAGTTCACCTACGCCGAACGGGCCACTGACTGGCGTGGGAACAACAACATCGCCGAGTCCATCTTCCGTCAGCTGGAATTGGAGCGGTTCCCGGAGCCCGCGTGGATCGTCGCGACGGCCGGCACCGGCGGCACCTCCGCGACCCTCGCCCGCTACGTCCACTACACCCAGCGCGACACCCGTATCTGTGTCGCCGATCCGGACAACTCCTGTTTCTTCGAGGGCTGGACCACCGGCGATCCGGACGTCACCTACGACTGCGGCTCCCGCATCGAGGGCATCGGGCGTCCCCGTATGGAACCGAGCTTCGTGCCCGGCGCGATCGACCGCATGATGAAGGTCCCCGACGCGGCGAGCGTCGCCGCCGTACGGGCCCTGGAGCGGGCCATCGGCCGCAAGGCGGGCGGTTCGACGGGCACCGGTCTGTGGAGCGCGCTGAAGATCGTCGCCGAGATGGTGGCCGAGGGGCGGCGGGGGAGCGTGGTGACGCTGCTGTGCGACCCGGGCGACCGTTATCTCGACAAGTACTATTCGGACGCGTGGCTGGCCGAGCAGGGCCTGGACATCGCGCCGTACGCGGCGGCGATCGACACGCTGCTGGAGACGGGCGTCTGGCCGGGCTGAGCGGCGTGAGTCGGCCGGCCGCATGTCACCGGGCTGATCCGGCCGGGCTTCGTCCCACCGGGCCGACCGCGCCTGGCTTCATGAAGCCGCGTTGACGCCCACGTCGGCCCTACGCCTGCCCCTGCCGCGCCAGCCGCCGGTCCAACTCGGTCACCGCGTCCCTGAAGGCCCGCCCCAGTCCCGCGCGCCCCGCCTTCACCGCGAGCCGGAACAGCGCCGTCCCGTCCGCGCCGAAGGTCCACTGCACGCGCGTGCCGGTCCCGGCCGGGACCAGCCGCCACTCCTCGGCGAGCGCGCGGGCGCCCGGCGCGTTGGTGACGTCGACCCGGTAGGCGTAGACCTCCGCCTCCTTCGCCGCGATGACGGTCTCCCGGAAGCGCCCGCCGCCGACGAGCCGGATGTCGCGTCCGGCTCCGTCGTCGATCGGCCGTGCGTGCTTCACGGCCGCGAACCACTCCGCCCAGCCCGGCACGTCGTCGTTGAGGGCGTGAAAGACCGCCTCGGGCGACGCGGAGAGCTCCTGGGCGAAGACCAGACGTACGGGAGCGGTGTCGACGAAGTCGAGCCCGACGGGACGCAGACGGTGGGCCATGGACGTGAACCCCCTTGGCGGAGAAGGGTGGTTGACCGGGGCAACGTCACGATAGCTGGCGGCCCGTCAGATGTCAGCACCGCCTCCGCCCGAGCGGATCAGTCCTCTGCCCCGCCCGCCACCACCAGCCGCCGCAGATGCTCGGAGATCTCCTCACGGGCCTCGCCCGGCAACCCGGCATCCGTCACCAACGTGTCGACCTGCTCCAGTGCCGCGAACGAGCTCAGCCCCACCACACCCCACTTGGTGTGGTCGGCGACCACCACGACCCGCCGCGCCGACTGCACCAGGCGTCGGTTGGTCTCGGCCTCGGCGAGGTTCGGCGTGGACAGGCCGGCCTCGACCGATATCCCGTGCACTCCGAGGAACAGCACGTCGAAGTGGAGCGCCCCGATCGCCTGGTCGGCCACCGGTCCCACCAGCGAGTCGGACGGCGTGCGCACCCCACCGGTCAGCACCACCGTGGCCGCACCCTGCCGGGGACCCGAGGTGCGCTGCGCCGCGTGGAAGACATCGGCCACCCGCACCGAATTGGTCACGACCGTCAGGTCCGGCACATCGAGGAGATGGTGCGCCAGCGCGTACGTCGTCGTACCGCCCGACAGCGCGATCGCCGTACCCGGCGCGACCAGGTCGGCCGCCGAGCGCGCGATGTCCTCCTTGGCCGTGAGCTCCAGACCCGACTTGGCCTCGAACCCGGGCTCGTGCGTGCTCGCCTCGACCACCGGCACCGCACCGCCGTGCACCTTTTCCAGCACACCCTGCCGGGCCAGTGCGTCCAGATCGCGTCGCACGGTCATGTCCGACACGCCGAGCTTGCGCGTCAGCTCGTTGACGCGGACCCCGCCCCGGCGCCGTACCTCGTCCAGGATCAGGGCGCGCCGCTGCTCCGCGAGGAGGTTCTGATTCTCACTCACGTACGCTCCGGTCCTTTCGCCACGTGCAGTCCGACACGCCCTGCGCACCCTCTCCGACAAGGACATTCTTCCCGGCCCCGGTGCGCGGACGTCCCATCCTCGCACGGCTTTGTGCCGGTGGCGCCACCGACCGTCACGACGCGGTCATGCCACCCGTGCCCCATGCCCTCCCCGCTTGTCACACGTATCGGGGAGATTCCGTGAGAACAGGTGTACACCACCGCGCGGGCGGAGATCCTGGAGGCCGCACAGACACAAGCCGACGGCTCGTCACGGGGGAAGTGCGAACAGTGGAACGCGCGCAGGAACGTGCCTCTACCGACGGTCCCGACCAGCGGACCGAGGAATCCGGAATCGCCCTGGAACTGCTGGTCCACGGGGTGGGCGGCACCACGCCGCAGGAGATGCTCAATGATCCGCGCACGGTGCGGATCACCGGCGACGACACCGCGGCCGTCTTCCGGCGCGCCGACGACGTCGACGCCGAGAACAGACCGCAGGAATACCGCAGCCGCCCGGTGCAGGAGGCGTATGTCTGGTGCAACCTCACCTCCGGCAACAGCGCCCGCGCGCTGTGGCTCCTGCTGCTGCCGTTCATGGTCGTCAACCTCGCCCACTGGATGCGCCCCACCGCGCGTGGCCATGAGCGCACGGTGCGTTTCTACGGGCTGCTGGTGCGGCTCGCCGGCCTGACCCTCACCGTGCTGCTGGTCGCCGCGGCCTGCGAGGTCGCCCTGGACCTGGCGGCCTGGCAGTGCGCGGGCACGCGCGCGTGCGCGGAGCGTCACTCCTGGCTGGGCTTCCTGTCGCCCGACGTCTCGCGGGACGGCTGGTGGAGCCGCCCCGGCCGCCGCCTCGCCGTCGCGGCCGTCGTCCCCACCGCCCTGACCACGCTGCTCTGGTACCTCTCCCGACGCACCTGGAGCGCGTACGAGTCCGCCCAGCCGCTCTCGCACCGGCCCGAGCCCGACGAGGACACCGGCCGCACCTCGCTCGGCCGCCCCGGCTTCTGGTACGGCCGCCGACTGGTCGCCCGCCTGCGCGCCGCCCACACCGCGGCCGGCCTGCTGACGGTCGCCGCCGCCCTCACCTCGGCAGCGGCCCGCTTCGACCGGGCTCCCGGCGGCCCTGCCCTCCTCGACACCCTGGGCCGGCTCCTCTTCGCCTCGCTCGCCGTCACGGCCGCCGTCGCGGTGTGGGTGGTCTGCCGCCGCGGACGCAGCGAGAACCGCCTGGACCAGGAGCTCGACGAGCATCTCGTACGACGCCTGCCGCTGGCCGCCCTGATCCTGCTGCTGCTCGCCGCCGGGTACGCGGGCTGGGCGCGCCCCGGATGGCAGTCGGACGGCCGGCTGCTCGGCGGGGGCACCACCTTCGGCAGCATCGCCCTGGCCCAGGGCGCCCTCGTGATCGCCCTCGCCGTCGTCGCCCGCGTCCTGTACCGCACCCACCCCGACCCACGCGCGGCGATGCGGGGCCTGTCCGGCCCGGCCGTCGCGATGCTGGCCTGCGCGCTGGGTGGCGTGATGTCCGGCGGCGTCTCCCAGCGGGTCTCCGACTGGCTCGACGGCACCGGCACCTCCATCGCCGGTCCGCCCGTCCTGCTGACCTGGCAGTCGTCCGTGATCCCGGTACTCCTCCTCGTCCTGCTGGTGCTGTGCGCCGGGCTCGGCCGTAGCGCCTGGCGACTGCGCCGCGCCGAACTGGGCGAGGTGGACCTCGGCCATCCCGGCGAGCCCAAGGACATCGCCCGTACCCGCGCCATCGCCACCACGCGCGCGCTGGCCACCCTGACCGACCGCGCGCCCCTCGTCGTCGCCGTGACCTCCGTGACGACTCTGCTCCTGGGCGCGGGTGCCGTCGTCGGCGCGAAGTTCACCGAACAGGCCCCGGGACCGGCCGCCCGGCACGCCCAGGCCTTACTGCACGGCGCCGCGCAGACCGCACAGGCGCTGGGGTCCTGGCTGATCGGCGTGGGCTTCCTTCTCTTCGTCACCTGGGGCCGGCGCGCCTACAAGGACGCCTCCGCCCGGCGCACCATCGGCATCCTGTGGGACGTCGGCACCTTCTGGCCGCGCGCCGCCCACCCCTTCGCCCCGCCCTGCTACGCCGAGCGCGCGGTGCCCGACCTGACCTGGCGGATGGCCACCTGGACCCGTGCCACCGGCGGCCGCCTCGTCATCTCGGGACACTCCCAGGGCAGCGTCCTCGCCGCCGCGGCGGCCTGGCAGCTGCGGCCGTCGGTCCGCAAGCGGGTCGCCCTGCTGACCTACGGCTCCCCGCTCGAGCGCCTCTACGGCCGCTGGTTCCCGGCCCACTTCGGCCCGGCCGCGCTCAGCTCCCTGCACCACGAGGTCGACTGCTGGCGCAACCTGTACCGGCTCACCGACCCCATCGGCGGCCCGGTGCGGCTGTCCGGCGAATGCGGCCCGGAGGTGGACCGGGGCCCGCTGAAGGACCCCCTCGCCTACGGCCGCACCCCACAGCACCCGCTGCCCGCGCCGATCCTGGGCCACGGCGACTACCAGGCCGACCCGGCCTTCGCCGAGGAGCGGGAACGGCTGCTCGCGCGGCTGCGCCCGGAGGTCCCGGCACCCCGCCCTCAGGGCGAGTCGGGCAGGTCCTCCGCGTAGAGCAGCGTCAGGTCGTCCGTGCTCGGCTCGGCGACCTGGGCGACCCGGCCGGCGTGCCGCTCGACCATCGCCTCGAAGGTCTGGCGGGCGGTACGGCCGTTGCCGAACGCCGGGCCCTTCGGGAGCGCCGTGAAGTACTTCAGCAGCGCCTCCGCGGTACCGTCCGCCAGGCTGTACTCGTGCTCCTCGGCCTGCTGCTCGACGATTCGCAGCAGTTCCTCCGAGTTGTAGTCGCTGAAGGTGATGGTCCGTGAGAAGCGGGACGCCACACCGGGGTTGACCGAAAGGAACCGTTCCATCTCGGCCGTGTAACCCGCGACGATCACCACCACGGCGTCCCGGTGGTCCTCCATCAGCTTGACCAGCGTGTCGATGGCCTCCTTGCCGAAGTCCCGGCCCGAGTCCTCCGGCGACAGCGCGTACGCCTCGTCGACGAACAGCACCCCGCCGCGCGCCTTGTCGAAGGCCTCCTGGGTGCGGATCGCGGTCGAGCCGATGTGCTCGCCGACCAGATCGACGCGGGACACCTCGACGAGATGACCCTTCTCCAGCACACCGAGAGAGGCGAGGATCTCGCCGTAGAGTCGGGCGACCGTCGTCTTGCCGGTGCCCGGGGAGCCCGTGAAGACCAGGTGCCGCTTGACCGAGGCCGCCTTCAGGCCGGCCTGCTGCCTGCGCCGGCCCACCTCGATCATGTCGGTCAGCGCACGCACCTCGCGCTTGACACTCTCCAGGCCGACCAGCGCGTCGAGTTCACCGAGCACGGCCGTCGAGGTCCGCGCCGGCTGCTCCGGCTCGGCGGCGGGGACGAGCGGCTCCTGCTCGGTGGTGCGCTGCCCCGGAATGGCGCCCAGCAGGCCGGGCGACTGGTGCGCCGTCTGTACGGCGGCCTCCCGCTCCGCGGGCGGGCGGACACCTCCGCCGCTCTCGTCGCTGGTGCAGTCCTCCACGACGGGCCCGGTGCCGGGCGCCGCGTCCGGACCGACCTCGGCGAACTCGTATCCGCCCCGTGCGCACCGCTCCGTACGGCACTTCTTCAGCGTCGTACGGCAGCCGTCGATCACATGGAAGCCGTAGCCGCCGCTGCCGGTCACCCGGCAGTTCAGGAAGCTGCCCCGGCCGCCCGCGGACACGTAGAAGCCGGCCTCGGCGGGCGAGTCGACCGTGCACCGCTCGATGGTCGGATCGGCGCCCTTGGTGACGATCACTCCGGTCTGGGTGCCGTCCACGCTGCAGTTGTTGAGGGTGCCGCCGCTGCCGTGGTCGCGGAACCACGCGCCCGTCGCGGCGTCCCGGATGCGGCAGTCGTCGAGCTGGGCGGTGGCGCCGTCGCTCACCGACACGGCCGTGTTGCGCACCTGGGAGAGGTCGCTGTCGACGACGTCCGCGCGCGAGCCGCGGTCCAGGACGAACAGCGCGTCCGGCACGTCGTGCACCCGGCAGGACTCCAGCACCGCGGTGGCGCCGTCGCTGACCCACACCGCCGGGTAGTCGCCGGTGCTGTCGAAGATCTCGCACTGGTTGGCGTCCACGCGGGTGCCCGGGTCCCACACCGACAGGCCGTTGCGCCCGAACTGACGCACCGTCGTCCGCGTCAGCGTCAGCACCGAACGCGAGCGCAGGTCGACCGCGTTCTCCGGGATGTCGTGGATACGGCAGTCCGCGAGCGTCAGCACCGCGTCCGTGTCGAGTGTGATGCCGTCGGCCGTGGTGCGGTGCACATCGCAGTCGGTGAGGTGGGCGGTGGCGCGGCCGGTGACCTGGACGCCGCTGCCGCGGACCTCGTACACCTCACAACCCACCGCCTCCAGCGCGGAGTTCTCACCCGTGGCCGTCAGACCCGAGCCCGAGGCGTGGTGGATGCGGCAGCGCTCCAGGCGCGGGTGCGCGCCGCCGCGGACCGCGACACCCGCCTGGCCGGCCGCGACCACCTCGCACTCCTCGAACACCCCGCTCCCGCCGTCGAGTACGGCGATGCCGATGCCCGCCGGATTGTCGACGGTGCAGCGCCGCACGGTCGGACGCGCACCGCCGCGCACCTCGATCCCCGCGGCGGACCGCGTCACGATCCGCACGTCCAGGAGCTCCGGCGTGCCCTCCTCCACCAGCAGCGCGGGCGCCGCGGCGTCCTGGCCCTCCACATGCAGGTCCTGGACCACCGCCGAAGCGCGCACGGTCAGCGGCACCCCGTCCACGGGCGCGATCCGCACCGAGCCGGGGGAGCCCTCCGGGCCCCGCAGGGTCACCGCCCGCTGCACGACGAGGTTCTCCCGGTAGGTGCCGGGTGCGACGGTGAGGACGTCACCGTCGGCCGCGGCCTCCAGGGCGGCGGCGAGCGACGCGTACTCACCTGTGCGGCGCCGCCAGCGCGATGTGCCGGTGTGCGTCACCTGGACCGTGCCCTGTGCCATGGCGTTGCTGTGCCCCCACCTCGTAGTACGCGGGTTTGTGCTTGCCGAGGAACCTCGGTCGGTCCACCGTAGCGTGCGCGCGGGGGGTGGGTTGACCAGAGCCGGAAGGCCGTCAGCTGCCGGTGCCGGTGCGGCCCCAGTCCGGGCCCGCACGGTCCCAGGCCTGGTCCCAACGGGCGTACCGGCGACGGACCATGCGCCAGACGATCATTCTCCGGGCGCCCTCCACAGCGCCCGTGGTGAGCAGGGCGGCACCGAACCCGGCGAGCACCGCGTGCGTCGTCGCCGTCGCGGAGTCCAGCGGACGGGCCACCGGGCGGCCGTGGGTGTCGGTCCATATCTTGAAGTGGTCGCCGTGATGAGGGGACTTGAGGGCCGCGAGAGCTGTGGCGTGGTGTGCCGTGCCGTCCGGTGCGGTCCAGTCGGCGAGCACGCGGCTGCGCAGATCCCGCGAGGAGGACGTCTCGGGGTCGGTGTCGAGCGGGGAGCGGTCCAGCTTGCGCACCACGGTGGCCGTCACCAGATGGCGGGCCGTGCGCTGTTCCTGGACCGACTGCTGCAGGGCGCCCTGGGCGACCCGGCCGACGAGGGAGCCGACGACGGGCGCGGCGATCAGGATCAGCAGCAGGGCGACCAGTGCCACCCAGGCCTCGACCAGATCGCTCGTGCGGCGCAGCGGATTGTGCCGCCAGCGCCAGAGTCCGCTGATTGCTCGCACTGTCCCGCACCCCCCTTCCCGCTCCGTGATAACCCCTGGTCGAGTCGTCCACGCGCGGGCCGGGTCAAAGAGAGAGCGAAATCACCTGCGACCGGGGCCTCTCATGGACTTCTCACGAAAACCCAACGCGCAGGCCCCCGGCCCTGGTTCCCGTCCCGCGGGCCTTGACCGGATCTTTCTGCGAAGCCGGTGGCCGGACCGGCTACTCGAGGACCGTCACCGGATCGCCGACCCGGATCGTGCCGGGGCCGAGAGGCACCAGGTTCTGGCCGAAGACCAGCTTGCCGTCGATGCGGCGGTGGCGCCCCAGCGTCTGCAGGGGCTCCTTGCCCCGCGCGGCCGAGAACTGGTCGGTGGTCGTCACGACGCAGCGCCCGCACATCTTCGCGACCCGGAAGGTGACCTCCCCGACGGCGATGCGGGACCAGCCGTCCTCGGCCCAGGCGGCGGTGCCGGCCACGACCACGTTCGGCCGGAAACGGTTCATCGGCAAGGGACCCTCGGCCGGATGGGCGCCTTGGGCGATCAGGGAGTTGAGGGCGTCGAGCGAACCGACCGTGGTGACCAGCAGCGGATAGCCGTCCGCGAACGTCACCGTCTCGCCCGGCCGCGCGAACTCGGGATCGACGGGTCGACGCGTGGACGGATCGTCCATGTGCACGAGCCGCGTCCTGGCGCCGAGGAACTCGCTGCACCATGCGTGCGCGGCCGGGCTCTCCGCGAGCACGCCCTCGACCTTGTCGCGGAAGATCTCCACCGGCACCGTGCCGACCGGCCGCGGAACCGGCACGCTCAGGGAGCCCATGCCCGGCGCGGACAGACGAATGCCGCCGCCGGGCAGGAGCTCGGCGGCGGCCAGCGCGAGGCGCGGTTGCTGACGCTGTGTGACGACCTTTCCCCCGTCGTCGATCAGCACCCAACGCCGGTCTCCGGCCAGCCCCCAGGGCTCCACGACGGCCTCCCGAAGCGCGACGCTCCGGAACGCCTTGACCGGATGGACGTGAATCGACCGCAGCAGCGCTTTCCCCATGGAGTCATCGTGCCAGGTGGCACCGACAGCGGGGGAGGAGGGCTCAGTAGCCGCGGTACTGCTGCTGGTTGTTGTACGGATCCTGGTACGGAGCCGGAGCGGGGCGGGGAGCCGCCGGACGCATCGCCTCGTAACCGGTGCCGCCCGCCATCGGGCGCTGCGGCTGAGGCTGCTGCGGACCCGGGTAGCCCCGCGGCGCGGTGGCTTGCTGCGGGATGTACGCCGCGGGCGCCTGCTGCAGCGGTGAGGGCTGCTGCGCCTGCGGATAGCCGTAGGAGGACTGGGACGGGCCGGCCGGAAGGGCGGGCAGAGCCGATGGCAGCGCGGGCAGGTTGCTGACCGGCATGTCGTAGGCGGCGGGGACTCGGATCGGAGCGATCTGAGGGGTACCCCGCTCGGCGACGAGCCTGTCGTAGATCGGGGTGTCCGGGAAGGCGGAGTAGTAGCCACCGCCATAAGTGGAGCGGGGGGAGGTCATGGCACATAAGTTAAGCCCACGATGTGCTGGTTGGGGAGACCGATAAGAGGGTTGTTTTCCGTGTCGGCAGTGACGCGGGATCCCCAATGCGAGCGAACTCGGCAAAATAGGGCGGCGCGCCAGGTTGTGATCCTGTAAAGCCCGAGTTCCGGGAGGGTTACCGGCGGGTTGGGCCGTCGCTCGGCTGTGCCTCGCATGGGAGTTCGCTGTCCTGAGGAATAGGTTGTGGGAGTGGAGAACTCCAAGGGCGGTTGCCGGGGCACTGGCAGGCTCGCCGACACGTGATGGGGGCGGACATGTCAATGCCGAAAGGATCGAATACTCCGGTGCCGACAACGGCGCTGCGGGTGGAATTGGGCTGGCGTTCCGGACCTGGCGTGCCCGACGCGGACGCCTCGGCGCTCCTGCTGGTGGGCGGCAAGGTCCGCTCCGACGGCGACTTCGTCTTCTACAACCAGCCGGTGCACTCCTCCGGCGCGGTCCGGCACGAGGGCAAGCGGGACGCCGGCGGCCGGATCACCGACACACTGATCGTCGACCTCGCGCGCGTGGAGCCCGCGATCGAGACGATCGTCCTTGCCGCGTCGGCCGACGGCGGCACGTTCGGACAGGTCGCGGATCTCTATGTCGAGGTGCGCGACGCCGCGCAGAACACCGTGGCCGCCCGTTTCGACAGCACCGGTGCGAGCGTGGAAACCGCTTTCGTACTCGGCGAGTTCTACCGTCGACAGGGCGCCTGGAAATTCCGCGCCGTCGGCCAGGGCTACAGCAGCGGACTCGAGGGCCTCGCCGCGGACTTCGGCATCACGGTGGACGAACCGCAGCACACCGCGCCTCCGCCCCCGTCCACGGCGCCCCCGGTGACGATGCCTCCGCCCGTCGCACCGCCCGTCACGATGCCGCCACCGGCCGGACCTCCCGCCCCTGTTCAGCCCCCGCCGCCTCCGACGGCCCCCGTCCGCCTGTCCAAGGTCACGCTCACCAAGGCGGCCCCGGCGGTCTCTCTCACCAAACAGGGCGGCACCTCCGGCGCGATGCGCGTGAACCTCAACTGGCAGGTTCGCAAGCAGTTCTCCGGTTGGGGCAGCAAGAGCGGCCGTGCCGTCGCCAAGCACGCCGACCTCGACCTGGACCTGTGCGCCCTGTTCGAACTCACCGACGGCAGCAAGGGAGTCGTACAGGCCCTCGGCAACGCGTTCGGCTCCCTGCACCGCCCGCCGTACATCCACCTCGACGGCGACGACCGCACCGGCGCCCTGTCGAGTGGCGAGAACCTCACCGTCAACCTCGACCACAAGAAGAGCTTCCGGCGCATCCTCGTCTTCGTGACCATCTACGAAGGCGCCCGCTCCTTCGCCGACCTGCATGCCACGGTCACCCTCCAGCCGCAGTTCGGGGCGGCGATCGACTTCTCCCTCGACGAGTGCACGGTCCCCTCCACCGTGTGCGCCCTCGCCCTGATCACCAACACCGGCGACGACCTGGTCGTCCAGCGCGAGGCCCGCTACCTGGTGCCCGAGCGCGGAGTCAGCCCGCAGCGGACCGTCGATCACGCGTACGGGTGGGGCATGAACTGGACTCCGGGACGCAAGTGAGCGCCTAGAGAGGCTGCTCGTCCACGACCGTGTCCGGGCGCGTGTAGGTGCGGCCCTTCCAGGCCGCGCCGCGCCCGCGGTAGTGCTGGACCGCCGAGTCGACCGTCATGAGGAGATAGAGGAACGCGGTGAACGGCAGCAGGGGCGCGAGCCAGAGGGGCTGCCGGTAGTAGCGGAGCATAGGGACGTACGTGCCTGTCATCACCAGCCATGCCAGTCCGCCGAGGACTGCCTCCGCCGTGCTCGCCGTGGCCGGACCGGCGATCAGGGCCGCGGGCGGCACCAGGTACACGAGCGCCAGGCCGAGGACCGTGCCGAGCAGCAGCAAGGGGTTGTGGCGCAGCTGCGCGTAGGCGCTGCGCGACACCATCCGCCACAGGTCGCGCAGCCGCGGATACGGCCGCACGCTGTCCACCTTCTCCGCCAGCCCCAGCCAGATGTGCCCGCCGCCGCCCTTCACCGTCCGTGCGAGCGCCACGTCGTCGATGACGGCGTGCCGGATGGTGTCCGGGATCCTGGCCCGCTCGGCCGTCTCCGCCCGCAGCAGGACGCAACCGCCCGCCGCGGCAGCCGTACGCGCACCCTTCTTGCCGATCCGCCGGAAGGGATAGAGCTGCGCGAAGAAATAGACGAAGGCCGGCACGACGAGCCGCTCCCACAGACTCTCCACCCGTAGCCGGGCCATCTGCGAGACGACGTCGAAGCCGCCCGTGCGCGCCGCCGCGACCAACTCCCGCAGGCTGTCCGGCTCGTGCGCGATGTCGGCGTCCGTCAGCAGCAGGAATTCGGGTCCACGCGCGCGTGCCAGAGCGATGCCGTGCCGTACGGCCCACAGCTTGCCGGTCCAGCCGGCCGGCGGTTCGCCGGGGGAGTCGACGGTGAGGGGCAGTCCGCCATGGGTGCGGGCCAGTTCGCGGGCCAGTTCGCCGGTGCCGTCCGAACTGCCGTCGTCGACCAGGAAGATCTCCGCGCGTCCCGGGTACTCCTGGGCGAGCAGGGAAGGCAGGCTCGCGGAGAGCACGGCGGCCTCGTCGCGCGCGGGGACCACGACGCACACCGGCGGCCAGGTGTCGGGGTCCTGGCGGCGCGGGAGTCTGACGTCCGTGCGCCAGAAGAAGCCCTGGCAGAGCAGCAGCCACAGCCAGGCGGCGAGGGATACGGCGGCGGTCCACGCGATGGCGCTCACTCGCGCAGTGTGCCCCACGCGACCGGCCCGGAAGGGCCCATCGTCTATCGTGGCCGGGTGAAGATCGCGCTCATGGACTCCGGAATCGGTCTGCTTCCCGCCGCCGCCGTGGCGCGCCGTCTGCGGCCCGACGCGGATCTCGTCCTGTCCTGGGACCCTGACGGGATGCCCTGGGGACCGCGCACACCGGAGGACATCACACAGCGCGCCCTGGACGTCGCCGCCGCGGCCGCCGCGCACCACCCCGACGTCCTGATCGTCGCCTGCAACACCGCGTCCGTGCACTCCCTGCCCGCGCTGCGCGCCCGTTTCGAGCCGGAGCTGCCGATCATCGGCACCGTGCCCGCGATCAAGCCCGCCGCCGCGGGCGGCGGCCCCGTGGCCATCTGGGCGACCCCCGCCACCACGGGCAGCCCCTACCAGCGCGGTCTCATCGCCGAGTTCGCCGCGGGCGTGGATGTCACCGAGGTGCCCTGCCCCGGCCTCGCGGACGCCGTGCACCACGCCGACGAGGCGGCGATCGAGGCCGCCGTCGCCGCGGCCGCCGCACGCACCCCGGGCGACATCACCACCCTCGTCCTCGGCTGCACCAACTACGAACTGGTCGCCGAGCGCATCCGGTCCGCCGTACAGCAGCCGGGCCGGCCGCCGCTCATCCTGCACGGCACCGCCGGCGCGGTGGTCGCGCAGGGGCTGCGCAGGATCGGCGCGCAGCCCGCCCCCGAGGCCCCCGCCGACGGCGGCCTCACGGTGCTGCTCAGCGGTCGCGCGGCCGAGCTGCCCGAGACGGCGCTGACGTATGAAGAGGGACGTTTCCTCAAGGCGGTCAGCGCCGCCCGGTGACCGGTGGTCACGACGAAGGCCCCTGGAACGGCGGAGTCACTCTCCGCGACTGGGTACCCCCGCTGCGAAACCTGAGTAATCTCATGGGTATGAGGGACCACCCCCACGGCGAGAGCGCCAAACAGCCCGACATCTGGACCGGCCGCGCCACCAACCGGGCCCAGTGGCTGCTGGCGCTCGGCGGTGCGGCCTTCCTGGCGCTCGGTATCGAGCTGGCCGTCGACTCGGCCTGGACCTCGGGCATCGCCCCGCTGGTGATGTCCGTCGTGGGCTGCATCGCCGCCGGGCTGCTGGTGATCTTCGGCACCCTCGCCTTCGTGCACGTGGACCTCAAGCTCGACAAGGAGTCCCTCGAGGTGCGCTGCGGCCACATCGGAGTGCCGCGTCGCCGCATCCCCCTCGACCACGTGGCCGGCGCCGAGTTCGCCCCGTACGTCACCCCGCGCCAGTGGGGCGGCTGGGGTTACCGGTGGCGGCCCGAGAAGGGCACCGCGGTCGTCGTACGCCGTGGCGAGGGCGTCGTGCTGCGGCTGTGGGACGGCCATACGTTCACGATCACGGTGGACAACGCGGAAGCCGCCGTACGGGTCATCAGGGACCGTCTGCGGCCGAGCGCGCACTGACCCGCCGCGTCACGGGGTCAGCCGGTCGCCGCGCGGTCGTGCGCGCGTCTCCTGCTCGGGCGACTCCACGGCGAGCGGCCGAGCGGTGGCCAGGCCGGCCAGGAGCCCCGCGCCGACGGACACCGCGGTGAAGCTCAGCGCGTCGCCGACCGAGGCGATGGCCGCGAGTGCCGTCAGGGCCGCTCCGGCGGTCAGCACCACCGGGGTGGGGCGCGGTGAGCGCCACAGTGTGTACAGCACCCAGCAGAAGGTCGTCCCCAGCAGCGCCACACCCATCACGCCCTGCTCGGCCGCCTGCTGCAGCAGCGCCGAGTGCGGCTTGCCGTCGGAGAGCAGCGTGTGGGCGGTCGTCGTGCTCAGCTCGCCGAAACGCCCCGGGCCCACGCCCGTCGCGGCATGGTGGTGCGCCATGCGCAGGGCGTCCTGCCACAGCTGGACGCGGTGCTGGGTGAGCTGGCCCTCCAGCGACTCGGTGAGCCCGTCGGGCAGCGCGTTCCCGGCGATCGCCCAGGTCAGGCCGGTCACCACGACCGCGCTCAGGGCCAGGCCGGCCAGGCCCGGACCCCGGCTGTGCATCCGGCCGGCGGCCAGCGAACACAGCAGCACGGCGGTGCAGGTGACGAACCCGCTGGTCGATCCGAGGACCGCCGAGGCCACCGTGATCCCGACCGCCAGCGTGCCGAGGGCGAACCGCACGGCCGGTGACCCGGTGGCCCAGGCGGCGCAGCACGCGGCGCCGACGCAGAGCGTGAGCAGGGCGGCCGTGGCCCCCGCGTGCCCGAGCGGTGCGTCGGTCTGCGGACCCGGAGCCAGCCGCGGCACGGCCACCGCCAGGCCCAGCCCGGCCAGTGCCCCCGCACATGGCGCGGCGACCGGCAGCAGCGCCCCGCAGATCCGCCCGGCGGAATAGCCGGCGGCCACGGCCAGCACCGCGAGCAGCACGCCCTCCGGACGGCCCTCCTGCAGGGTCGCCGTGATCAGCGACCAGGTGGCGCAGGCGCCCAGCACCACCACGCCCGCCGCGTCCGAAACGTTTCGTCTTTCGCTGTCCTCCCCAGGACCCGCGTCGGACGTCATCCCCGTGGAACCCACCCCGCCCCCCGAACCCGACCGAAGCCCCCCGACCTCGTACGACCGTGTCGCCGAGGCCGTGACCGGCCCCGACGACTGTGGCTGGGCACACCGTAACTGCTGATGGACGTTTTGTGGATGAGTTGGACCGAGTTGCGCAGGAACGATGCGGCAGCCGGGCCGTACGGGCACCCCGTGCCGCCATGCGGACCGCGCTGTCCGCGCCAAGGTCACCCGCCGTACACTCCCGGAGTGACCGTCACCGCAACCTCCGTGGACGAGTCGGCCCCGCGACAGCCGCAGACCGCGCCCGCAGCGCGGGCGGCGCGCCTCGTACGCCTCGTTCCGGCCCTCGCCGCCGCGCTCTGCGGAGTGCTCCTCTACGTCAGTTTCCCGCCGCGCACCGTGTGGTGGCTGGCCCTGCCCGCCTTCGCCGGCTTCGGCTGGCTGCTGCGCGGCCGCAGCTGGAAGGCGGGCCTCGGCCTCGGCTACCTCTTCGGCCTCGGCTTCCTGCTGCCGCTGCTGGTGTGGACCGGCGTGGAGGTCGGGCCCGTGCCGTGGATCGCCCTGGTGGCCATCGAGGCGATCTTCGTCGCCCTGGTCGGCGCGGGCGTCGCCGCGGTGTCCAGGCTGCCCGCCTGGCCGGTCTGGGCGGCCGCGGTGTGGATCGCGGGCGAGGCCGCACGCGCGCGTGCGCCGTTCAACGGCTTCCCCTGGGGCAAGATCGCCTTCGGCCAGGCCGACGGTGTGTTCCTGCCGCTCGCCGCGGTGGGCGGTACACCGGTGCTGGGCTTCGCGGTCGTCCTGTGCGGCTTCGGGTTGTGCGAGGTCGTACGACTGGTCGTCGAGGGCAGGCGTACCCGGGCCGTCCAGCGGTCGGCCGCCGCGGTGGCGCTGCTGAGCGTGGCCGTGCCGGTGGTCGGCGCGGTGGCCGCGCAGCCGCTGGTCAGCGACAAGGCCGAGGACGGCTATGCCACCGTCGCGGCCATCCAGGGCAACGTGCCCCGCTCCGGGCTGGAGTTCAACGAGCAGCGGCGGGCCGTTCTCGACTACCACGCCCGCGAGACAAAGCGCCTCGCCGCCGACGTCAAGGCGGGCAAGACCGCCAAGCCCGACTTCGTGCTGTGGCCGGAGAACTCCTCCGACGTCGACCCCTTCGCCAACGCCGACGCGTACGCCGTCATCGACGGCGCGGCCAAGGCGATCGGCGTGCCCATCTCGGTCGGCGGTGTCGTCGGGCGGGACGGCAAGCTGTGGAACGAGCAGATCCTCTGGGACCCCGAGAAGGGCCCCACGGACACCTACGACAAGCGGCAGATCCAGCCGTTCGGCGAGTACCTGCCGCTGCGCTCGCTCATCGGCGCGATCAACAGCAACTGGACCTCGATGGTCCGCCAGGACTTCAGCCGGGGCACCAAGCCCGGCGTGTTCAGCATGGACCACGCCAAGGTCGGACTCGTCACCTGCTACGAGGCCGCCTTCGACTGGGCCGTGCGCTCCGAGGTCACCGACGGGGCCCAGATCATCTCCGTGCCGAGCAACAACGCGACCTTCGACCGCAGCGAGATGACCTACCAGCAGCTCGCCATGTCCCGTGTCCGCGCCGTCGAGCACAGCCGGACCGTCACCGTGCCGGTCACCAGCGGCGTCAGCGCGATCATCATGCCGGACGGGAAGATCACCCAGAGGACCGGCATGTTCGTGCCCGCCTACCTGGTCCAGAAGGTGCCGCTGCGGTCCTCCGAGACGCCCGCCACCAAGCTGGGCATCCTGCCGGAGATCGCCCTGGTGCTGGTCGCCGCGGGCGGACTCGGCTGGGCGATCGGCGCCGGAGTGCGCGGGCGGCGCGCGGAGGGAGCCGAGACAGCCCGCTAGGGTCGGGATCATGGCTACCCCTGACTTCATCCGTGACCTGCGGTCCTCCATCGGCCATCAGCTGCTGTGGCTCCCGGGCGTCAGCGCCGTCGTCCTCGACGACGAGGGCAGAGTGCTGCTGGGCCAGCGCGCCGACAACCACAAGTGGGCCTTGATCTCCGGCATCCCCGACCCGGGCGAGCAACCCGCGGCAGCCATCGTGCGCGAGGTGGAGGAGGAGACGGGCGTCCGGGTCGCGGTCGAGCGACTGGTCGCCGTGCGGTCGGGACGGCAGGTCACGTATCCCAACGATGACGTCTGCCAGTTCATGGATCTGTGCTTCCGCTGCCATGTCCTCGGGGGTGAGGCCCGGGTGAACGACGACGAGTCCCTCGCCGTCGGCTGGTTCTCGTTGGATGACCTGCCCGAGATGACGGACTACCACCATTTCCGGATCAAGCAGGCACTGTCCCACGAACCCACATGGTTCCAGCCCACGACTGCGGAGTGAAGTGTGGGTTGTGACCACATGTGGTGAGGAGACAGTGCTGCCTAGGGTCGTGCCATGACCCCGCTCAGCCCCACTCCGGCTCCGCACCCGACCCCCCTCGACCTCGGCGGTCGCACCGCCCTCGTCACCGGCGCCGCCGGCGGCATCGGCCGTGCCTGTGCGCTGCGCCTGGCGGCCGCCGGCGCCAAGGTGAGAGCAGTGGACCGGGACGCCGCCGGCCTGGAGACAGTGGTCGGACAGGCCCGGGGCCTGGCGGGTGGCGTCGAGTCGCACATCCTGGACCTCACCGATCTCGACGCGGCCGAGCAGGCCGCGGCCGGCACCGACGTCCTGGTCAACAACGCCGGGGTCCAACTGGTGCGCCCCATCGAGGAGTTCCCGCCCGACGTCTTCCACACCGTGCTCACGGTGATGCTGGAGGCGCCCTTCCGGCTCATCCGCGGGGCCCTGCCGCACATGTACGGCCAGGAGTGGGGCCGGATCGTCAACATCTCCTCCGTCCACGGGCTGCGCGCCTCGGCCTACAAGTCGGCGTATGTGGCCGCCAAGCACGGTCTGGAGGGCCTGTCCAAGACGGCCGCTCTCGAAGGCGCCCCCCACGGAGTCACCTCGAACTGTGTGAACCCCGGCTATGTGCGCACCCCTCTCGTCGAGCGGCAGCTCGCCGACCAGGCGCGGGCGCACGGCATTCCCGAGGAGCGCGTGCTGACGGAGGTGCTGCTGCAGGACAGCGCCGTCAAGCGGCTCGTCGAACCGGAGGAGGTCGCCGAGGCCGTGGCCTATCTGTGCAGCCCGCAGGCCTCCTTCGTGACCGGTACCTCGCTCGTCCTGGACGGCGGCTGGACCGCGCACTGATCGGCCGCGTGTTCGAGGAAGAGTGAGTTGTCCACAGGGCCGACGGGGTGGCCGGACGATGGGGAATCCTGTGAGCATGTCTCGCGATCACGTGCAGTCCGCCGAGCGCCCCGACGCCGTGGCGCCGTCTGCCGCGCCCACCGGCGCCGAGACGCCGTTCCTGGAGCTGCTGGCCAGGGGCGCGTCGGTCGACGCCTACGAGCAGCCGGTGTTGCTGGCCCGTGCCGAGGGACGGTCCGCCGAGGCGATCGGCGCACTGGAGCAGGCCAAGGCGGTCGCGCTGCGGGTGCGCGCGGAGCTGGAGGGGCGGCGCCGGCGGGAGGCCGAGCTGTCCGCGCTCTTCGAGACGGCCCACGACCTGGCCGGACTGCGCGACCTGGACGCCGTACTGCGGGCGATCGTGCAGCGCGCCCGCTCGCTGCTGGGCACGGACATCGCCTACCTCAGCCTGAACGACCCGGTGCGCGGCGACACCTATATGCGGGTGACCGAGGGCTCGGTCGCCGCCCGTTTCCAGCAGCTGCGGCTCGGAATGGGGGAGGGGCTCGGCGGTCTGGTGGCGCAGACGGCCCGCCCCTATGTCACCGACGACTACTTCAAGGACGACCGCTTCCAGCACACGCACACCATCGACGCCGGAGTGCGGGATGAGGGACTGGTCGCCATCCTCGGCGTGCCCCTGATGCTGGGACACCACGTCATCGGTGTCCTCTTCGCCGCCGACCGCCGGGCCCGGGTCTTCGAGCGGGAGCAGATCGCCCTGCTCGGCTCGTTCGCAGCGCTCGCCGCGGCCGCCATCGACACCGCGAACCTGCTGACGGAGACCCGAGCGGCCCTCGCCGGCCTGGAGCGCGCCAACGAGATCATCCGGGACCGCAGCGCCGTCATCGAGCGGGCCTCGGACGTCCACGACCGGCTCGCGGAGCTGGTGCTGCGCGGCGGCGGAGTGCACGACGTGGCAGCCGCCGTCTCCCAAGTCCTCGACGGCACGGTCGAGTTCACGGAAGCCGCCGCCACCCCGACCGCGGCCTTGGAGACCTCCCGCGCCGAAGGACACGCCGTGCGGCACGAGGACGACTGGATCGCCGCCGTGGCCGCCGGCGGCGAACTGCTCGGCGCGCTCGTCCTGCGCGGCCACCCCGGCCTCGACCCCGTCGACCAGCGCACCCTGGAGCGCGCCGCGATGGTCACCTCGCTGCTGCTCCTCGCCAAGCGCTCCGCCGCCGAGGCCGAACAGCGCGTCCGTGGCGAGCTGTTGGACGACCTCCTCGACGCCCGCGACCGCGACCCGCGCCTGCTGCGCCGGCGTGCCTCCCGGCTGGACGCCGATCTCGACGCCACCCATGTCGTGCTCGCCGCCCGCCTCGATGGCCCCGCCGCCGACGCCGACCACGAGACGGCCGCCCGTAGACGTCTCTGGTCCGCAGCCTCCCATCTGGCCGCGACCCGGCACGGCCTGGCCGCCGCGCGCGACGGCGGCACCGTCCTGCTGCTGCCGCTCGCCCCCGGCGACAGCGCGGCCGACGTGGCCCGCCGCACCGCCCGCCACCTGGGCACCGCCGTCCACGAGCCGGTCACCGTCGGCGCCTCCGCCCCGGTCGAGGACCTCGCCACCTGTCCCGATGCCGTGGCCGCCGCCTATGCCGAGGGCCGGCGCTGCCTGGACGCCCTACGCCTGCTCGGCCGCGTCGGTGATGGTGCCGCCGCCGAGGACTTCGGCTTCCTCGGCCTGCTGCTGGCCGGCGACCGGGACATCGCGGGCTTCGTCGACCGCACGATCGGCCAGGTCGTCGCCTACGACGAACGCCGTGGCACCGACCTGGTGCGGACCCTCGAGGCCTACTTCACCTGTGGCATGAGCCCGGCCCGCACCAAGGACGAACTCCACGTCCACGTCAACACGGTCGCCCAGCGCCTGGAACGCGTCGGCAGGCTACTCGGCGACGACTGGCAGGACCCCGCCCGAGCCCTGGAGATCCAACTCGCCCTGCGCCTGCACAAGTTGTCGGCAAAGCCCTGACCCTCGCACGCGAGGGCGCGCGAGGGCCGGTGGGCTCGCTCAGCGGGTCGGGGCGTCCGCAGCTTCGGCCCTCGCGGGCTCCACTCCCGCGGACGACTCGATGTCGGCCAGGTCGCGACGGCGCGTCTCCTTGGCCGCCGCGACGGCGACGACTGTCAGGACGGCCGCGGCGATGACGTACAGCGCGATCGGGGTGGAGCTGTCGTAGTCGGCCAGCAGCGCGGTGGCGATCAGCGGGGCCGGTGCACCGGCGGCCACCGAGGCGAACTGGGCGCCGATGGAGGCACCGGAGTAGCGCATCCGGGTCGCGAACATCTCGGCGAAGAAGGCGGCCTGGGGTGCGTACATCGCGCCGTGCAGGACGAGCCCCACGGTGACGGCGAGGATCAGACTGCCGAAGCCGCCGGTGTCGACGAGGGAGAAGAACGGGAACATCCACAGGCCGATGCCGACCGCGCCGAACAGGTACACCGGACGCCGCCCGACGCGGTCGGACAGCGCGCCCCACGCCGGGATGACCGCGAAGTGCACGGCCGACGCGATCAGCACGGCGTTGAGAGCGGTCTGCTTGGAGACACCTGCGGACGTGGTGGCGTAGACGAGGATGAACGCGGTGATGACGTAGTAGCTGATGTTCTCCGCCATCCGCGCGCCCATCGCGACCAGCACGTCGCGCCAGTGGTGGCGCAGCACGGACACGAGCGGCAGCTTCTCGGCCTGCGCGGTCCGGTCGGCCTTACGGGCCTCGGCCTGCGCCGACGCCTGCTTGAAGACCGGCGATTCATCGACAGAAAGACGAATCCACAAACCGACGACCACCAGCACGCCGGAGAGCAGGAACGGGATCCGCCAGCCCCACGTCCCGAAGGCGTCGTCCGAGAGCACGGCCGTCAGCAGCGACAGCACGCCGGTAGCGAGCAACTGCCCTGCGGGCGCCCCGGTCTGCGGCCACGACGCCCAGAAACCGCGCCGCCGCGCATCCCCGTGCTCGGACACGAGCAGTACGGCGCCGCCCCACTCGCCGCCCAGCGCGAAGCCCTGGATCAGGCGCAGGGTGGTGAGCAGCACGGGAGCGGCGGCTCCGACCGTCGCGTGCGTGGGCAGCAGCCCGATCGAGAACGTCGCCCCGCCCATCAGCAGCAGACTCAGCACCAGCAGCTTCTTGCGCCCGATCCGGTCGCCGTAGTGCCCGAAGACGAGCGCACCGAGCGGGCGGGCGGCGAATCCGACGGCGTACGTCAGGAAGGAGAGGAGCGTGCCGACGAGCGGGTCGGAGTCCGGGAAGAACAGCTTGTTGAAGACCAGGGCGGCCGCGGAACCGTAGAGGAAGAAGTCGTACCACTCGATGGTCGTGCCGATGAGGGACGCGGCGACGATGCGCTTGAGGCCGGCGGGGGTTGGCGGAGCGGTCGCGGGGGAGGACATCGGCACCACTTCCAAGCGGTTGGCGGGGACGGGTTCGTGTCGCCATACCGTAGGAATCCGCAGGTCAGTGGCACATGTGGTGGGACACCATAGTTCTGCGTACGGAGGTGCGTGCGGCCTCCATGAGAGTGCCGCCGGAGCCTCGGTGGAGCCGCTATCGAGCCCGCGAGCGTGCTGCCCGAGTTGCACTGGTCAGGCCTGATGTGGAGGTGGGGTGCTGACTCCGGGTAGCGGCACAGGCCGCGTCGGTGGCGGAGAGCCCTGCTGGTAGCGCCGAGCGGGCTCTCCCATCGGGCCAATAGCCGACACGTCGTAGCCTCGGACTCCCGCGGCGGTCACGGCCGGCCTCATGGCGATGCGACGGCGCCGATCAGTGAGAGCCAGTCGCTCAGCCCGGCCGCGTCGGCGGTCCCGCACCGGAAGCCGACATGCCCGTCCGGGCGGACCGTGATCAGGCCGCGGCCGGGGCTGTTCCTCAGCCGGAGGACGGTGACGCGCGGACCGAGCACCGCGTCCGGCAGCGGGGTGGCGTCGCGCTGCAGCAGCACGTGCACGCCCGGACCGGCGAGCAGCCCGTGCAACCGTTGCCGAGGCCCTCCGACGCTGACGGTCGCGTCGGGAAGGCGGTCTCCCGGGCGAGGTGCACCACGCAGGCGCGGTCTTCCCTCCACCGAGAGGGCGCTGTGCCTGTAGTTCACCCGCAGCTGGGAGATGAAGCGGATGCCTTCGGCGACCAGCCGTCGCCGGTCCAGGAGGATCGGCACAGCCGGGGCCGCGCGCGGAGCTGCCACCGCGCGCAGCCACGAGGGGATCCGGCCGGTCGACGCCTCTGCCCAGAACACCGTATGCGTGAGGATCAGCCGTCGGTGGGCGGCCGGCCGGCGCTCCGCGTCGTAGGAGTCGAGCAGCACTTCGCCACCGAGCCCGCCCGCGGCCTCGCCCCCGGAGCGGTTCGCCGCAAAGCCGAGCTTCCAGCCGAGATTCACCGCGTCCTGGATGCCGGCGTTCATGCCCTGGCCGGTGGCCGGAGAGTAGTTGTGAGCCGCGTCCCCTGCGAGGAAGAGCCGCCCGCGACGGAATCGTGCGGCGAGGCTGCACTGCAGGGGTACCCGCGCGGACCACGCGAGGCGCTCGATCCGGGCGTCCAGCCCGGCGTCGCTCAGAAGCCGCTGCAGATCGGCAAACGGGACGGCGGGTCCGGGCTGGCCGAAGTCCAGTCCGGACCCGCCGGCGGACGCTCGTGTGGCCAGCAGCCGCCAGGCGGCCTGCTCTCCGAGCGGGAAGAGGAACAGCAGTCCTTGACGCCCCGCGAACACCTGGGCACCGGAACAGCCGGAGTCGCCGCTGAGATCGAGGTCGGCGAGGACCACCTCTTCGGCGTAGGGCCGGCCGTGCCACCCGATGCCGGCGCAGACCCGCACGGTACTGGCCGGGCCGTCACAGCCGACGACAAAGGGGCAGCGGATCTCCTCCGCACCCTGCTGCGAGCGCAGCACGGCCCACGCGCTGTGCTGGTCATCGCGGGCGGCGACCAGTTCGGTGCCCCGTTCCACCGCCACCCCGCGGTCGGCCAGCGCCTGGGCCAGCACTCTCTCGACGTCGGTCTGCCGCATCAGTGACAGATGCGGAAACGCAGTGTCGGGCAGGGCGAGGTCGGCGAGACTGGCTTCGACGACGCGGGAGCCGAGATGAAGCCCGACCGCCGGGGCGGTGTCCGCCAGCTCCAGCAGCGCGTCCGTGACGCCGAGCGGGCGCAGGACCTCCAGGGTGCGTGGGTGCAGAATGAGCGCGCGAGAGGGCCGGAACGCGCCGGGACGCCGCTCGATGACCCGGACCCGCGCTCCGTGGTCATGGGCCTGCAGTGCCAGGGTGAGTCCGGTCGGACCGGCCCCGACCACAAGGACGTCCACCGCTGTCGCCGATGCCATGTTTCATGCCGTGCTCTTGATGCGCCACCATGCCGCGGTGGCGTCCGGCGCCAGGCCCTCGGCCAGCCCGGGATCTGCGAGGACCTCGTCGCGGCGCAGCCCGGGCAGGGCGGCATAGTGGATCGAGCCCGGCACGCTGACCAGCTCCAGAACCCGCCACAGCGAACGCGCATAGTGTTCGGCGCGCTCCTGGCCGTCCCACTCGTACACACCGCGGTAACGGTTGCGTTCGTCGTGGGTCAGCCACAGCTTCGAGGTGAACCCGGGGAAGCCGACGAACAGCGGGGTGTTCAGCAGGCTCTCCGCGCGGAACAGGGCGTGCGCCGGCCCGCGGACCAGGCGCAGCCGGAATTCGACCACCATCGTGCACGGGTCCTTCGCCAAGCCGCTGCCCAGACGGGTCTCCCGGTACACGCGGGCAGAGGTGCCGTCGGCGAAGCACAGCCTCATTCCCAGCCGTTCTCTCGACAGACGCACCCGGCGCCGCGCGAGCAGCGGGACGGTGGCGAGGAAGCATGCGGCCACTGCCCGCCACGCCTCGCCAGGGGCGAGGGGTCTCTGTTCACCCATGATGGGCCTCCTCCCGAAGCGGACGGCCGCCAGCGCCGGGACAGCCGCTGCCTCCAGGGCGCCGCTCGTGTCGACGTCGGCGACTCCCGGGCACAGCGTGCCACGACGTCCACCACCTGTACGCCACCGACCACACCACCACAAGCACACCCGTGGACGAGTGGGAGAGGCCCCAGGAGCTTCGCCTTGCTGCTGCGTAGCTCCTCACTCTGCGGCATCACCGGCTACGCAGGCATCGGAGCCGAGATGTTCACGATCACGCCTCCACCCGCCCGACGAAGGGAAGGGGCAGCCGTACGCATGCCCAGCCAGGAGCCCTGAAGGTCGACGTCGATGCCACGGCGGAAGGGGGGCTGTCCCTCGATGGTTCCCCATTCGAGGATGCCAGTCGTCCTCGACGCTGACGTCCAGGTGCGCATACCGGGTGGGGCCACCGAGTTCGGCCGTCAGTTTCGCTCCTTCGGTGTCGAGGACATCGGCGACCGATGTTCGACGACGACTCGCCCGGGAATGACAGGTCGGTCAGGAGGTCGCGCAGACGACCTCGACGAAGTGGCCCACCTGGTCCTCGGGAAGGTGACGTGCGAGGTCCGCCTCGCTGATCATGCCGACGAGGCGATGGTCGTCGACCACCGGCAGTCGACGGATCCTGTGCTCCTCCATGGTGTGCAGGACCTGGCCGGCATCGGCCTTGGCATCGATCGTGATCGGTTTGCCCTGCTCCAGCTGGCCGGCGGTCATGGTCCTGGGGTCCTTGCCCCTTGCGAGACACTTCACCACTATGTCGCGGTCCGTGATGATTCCATGGAGTCGGTCGTCCGGCCCGCAGATCGGCAGGGCCCCCACGTCCAGTTCCTTCATCCTGCGTGCCGCGTCCTGAAGCGTTTCGCTTTCCTGTACGCAGGTGGCACCGGCGTGCATGATCTCCTGGGCGGTCGTCATGGTCGTGTCCTTCCGGCGTCGCTGTCGGCGCGGGCGGAACTCGTGGAGTCTGACCCGCCCCGGCCGGTCTCTTCCTCATGACCAGTGTCGGCTCCTTACCTCCCGTGCGCATGCCGGGGAACCACCGCGTGGCGGTGCGCTCGACGGCGATATGGAGACCGAGGGCGTTCCCACCGCGATCAGCAGGAACGGGACGGCCTCTTCCGCCCGCACCTCCTGCACGAGCCGACCACGGTGTTCACGGTGATCAACGAGCAGGATCACGGAGGCGTCGGAGAGATCGCGGGTGGCGATCGTCAGGGCGGCCGCCACGAGCAGGACGACGACCGTCGCTGAGGTGTGTCCGGACGGCTCTGCGTGCTGGGTGATAACCGCTCCCGTCCTGTGACCGGCCGCCCCTTGAGGACGGAACCCCGTCTCTCGGAGTGCCACCCTTGCTTGTTCACGGCTGCGTGTCGTCGCGGCCGTGGTCGGCGGCGTATGCGGCGAACACTTCCGTCGGCGGGCCGCCCGTGTGGAGGAAGCGCTGGTCGAGGATGTCGGCGAGGTCTTTCAACGCGCCTGCGAGCAGGGCACCCGCGAGCCGTACCTCAGGTCGTTCCGCCGCCTGGCCGCGCCGGGCGAGCACGGCGGCGTAGCCGACCATGGCCGCCAGCGAGGAGTGGTCCTCCCCGTCATGGAAGTAGTACGCCTCGGCGTACTGGGTGAAGTCGATGCGGACGCGGGCGACTTCGGTGGCCAGGCTGTCCAGCAGCAGCGCGCCCGCGGTGCAGTCGATCTGCCCCGTCGTCGGTTCCGCGTCGCGCAGCAGAGCCAGTCGGATGGCGAGGACCCTCCTGCGGGTCAGCGCCGGATAGATCTCCAGCACCCAGGAGACGGTGGCCGTCAGGAGGGCGAAACCGATGAGGGCTTCGAGTGGTGAGACCAGACGGAGCCAGGCCTCGTCCGGTGCGATGTCGCCCAGTCCCAGGGTGGCCACCGTGACGAGCGACAGGTATACGGAGTCGAGCAGCGCCGGCTGCTGTGCCGCCTGGGAACCGGGGGAGAAGGTGAACGCCCCGGGCATGTGGGGCCAGTAGACGATCGCCCAGCCGAGTACGACGGTGACGGCCCACATGCTCACGACCGTGACCATGGCGAGCGGTCCGACGAGCCCGACCACGCGGCCGGGCGCGCGGAGACGCCGGGCGAGGCGCCACAGGGCCGTCATCACGAGGCGGCTCAGGCCACCGTGGCGGGTGGGGTGCCAGAGCGTGTGGAACAGGTCTCGCAGGGTGATCATGACGAGCCCGGCGCCGACCAGCGAGACCAACCATTTCATCCGCGTCTCCCACGGCCCTTTGGCATGAAACGGAAACCCGCTTGGAGCCTAGGCCTTGGGCGGCGCGTGACGGCCCGGACGCGGGTACGCCACGCTCATGCGCTCGGATCGTCCGCCTTCAGGACGAGCGGGCAGGTCTCCCCCGGCGCCACGGTCACGGCCCGGTCCGCCGCCACCGTGTGGGTCGCCGACTCCTCCGAGTCGGGCACGCCGATCTCCGGCCGCCGCTCCGGCGGCGGGGCCTGCACGGTGTCAGACCCGGTGCGGGACGACGGCGACCGGGCAGGCGGAGTGGTGCAGCAGGGCGTGGGCGACACTGCCGAGTTGCAGACCGAAGTGCCCGTGCCGGCGCAGAGCACCGACGACGATCAGGTCGGCATCGGCCGATGCCTCCAGCAGGACACGGTGGGCGGGGCCCTCGACCGCGCGGCGGCTGACATCGACGCGGGGGTGTTCCCGTACGACCTCGCGCAGCGCGTCGTCGAGCGTGGCCGAGACCTGCTCCTCGGGCGCCACCGGGGTGTGCGCCGCGAGCCGCGGGTCCTCCGGGGCGGACTTTGCGGGAGGGGAGCCCGGCTCCTGAACCGGGCTGCGCCAGGCCCGCACCGCGGTCAGGGCGCAGCCCCGTGCCTCGGCCTCTCGGGCGGCGAACCGTACGGCGCCCGAGCCGCCGGTCGCATCGCCGACTCCCACCACGACCCGGCCGAGGGACCCTCGAAGGTTGCGCTGCTCGCCTCGGACGACGATGACCGGGCACATGGCGCGAGCCGCCACCGTGAGGCTGACCGACCCCAGCAGCAGCCCGGCGACCTCGCCGCGCCCATGAACGCCCGTGACCAGGGCGAACGCTTCGGACCCCGCCCGAAGCAGCGTGGACACCGCATCCGCGGCCAGCACGTCGCTCGACACCTTCACCTCGGGGTCGCGAAGCCGGGCGCGTTCCGCGCAGGAGGCGACGATGTTCTGCGCCATGACCTCTCCGGCGGGGCGATCGGTGCTGAAGAGGGGCCGGGCTCTTTCGTAACGTTCCCAGAGGGAGGCATGGACGAGCCGCAGCGGCAGGCCGTGGCGGGCCGCTTCGTCCACGGCCCAGTCCACCGCCAGCAGACTGGATTCCGATCCGTCGACGCCCACGACCAGCGGGAGTTCCATCGTGCCCACCGCCTTTTGTCCCGTTGCTGACAGACCCCCTGTGAATACCGTCGCACCGCCCGCGCGCCGACGCGACATACGGGCCGGCACTCGGATCGGGCAGCGGGGTTGCGGCGCGCCGGGTCGCGACGGCGCTGGAGACTTACATGCCTGAGACCCCGAACATCGTGAGCGATGCGGTGACCTTCCCGGCGGGAGCCGTCCGGCGCGCCACGGCCGGGGCTACCCGTTGTGCGTCGACGTCGCGGCCCCCGCGCCGTGTACCAGGGCGGACTCGTTGGGCGGGAGTCGCTCCTCCGTGGCCCGCATCTGGACTATTCATCGGCTGGAGTGATGCGGCGGCCGGTGAGGTGCGCGGGGCGGATCGACACCCACATCTCGCGTTCACCGCCCGGCCATGGCGTGGTGTGGGCGTGTTCGGTGAGCCTGCGCACGGCGTCGGGCTCCGTCACGACGCTCGCGCGGCCCACGGCGAGGACGCTCCAGCCCTGACTCAGGGCCTCGTCCATATGATCGATCTCGAAGGCGACCTCGGTTCCGACAGCTGCCGCGGGTGTGAGGTCCGCCGCGGTCCGGAAGACGATCGCGTCATCGACGACGTCGTAGTTGACCGGCACGACCGCCGGGCGGCCGTCGGACGCCGACACCGCGATGCGCCCCACGCCGTGGGTGGAGAGCAAGGTGCGGCATTCCTCCGGGCCGATGTCCCGCAGCTGGGGACGCAGCAGTGCCCGTCCTTGGCCGGGTGGCAGATCCATTCCTCCTCCGCGCAGGGTGGCGACGGTGGTGCCCAGCGCGTCGGCCAGCCTGATGAGGGTCGCCGCACTCGGGTCGGCGGGCCGCTCCTCCAGGTACTCCAGATAGCCGGAGGCCATGCCGGCGCGGCGGGCCGTTTCCTCTCGGCTGAGGTTCTGTCTCCGGCGTTCGAGGGCCACACGTCGGCCGATGTCACCGGGGGCGGATGCCCTGGGCGGCATGGCCTCCGCCTCGGCCGTGTCGGGGCCGGAGGGCGCGTAGGTGCTCCCGGGCTGTCCGTGTTCGAGATGGCGGATGTGCGCGTCGGGCCCGGGGAACACGAGCGTCACTTCGTCGGTGTCCGACCAGCGCACGTCGTAAGGAGGCGTTCCGTCCTCGTGATGGAGTCGGACGATCTCGCCGTCGCGCTTGACGGCGCCGGTCGTCGTGCGTTCGATGACGAGTTGGTCGCCGAGGTGAGCTCGCATGACTTCCGCCCTCTCCGCGGAATTGCTGTGTCCAACGTGCCACGCGCGACGGGCGGCCGCACGGGACCGACCAGCCTGGGAGGCTGCCCCGCCTCGCTCCCGCACGGCCGTCGACCGGCTCAGTCGGTGATCTCGATGCGCTGAGCCTTGCCCTTCTCGGTCTTGGGGACCGTCACCGTGAGGACTCCGTTGTTCAGATCCGCGCTGATGTGCTCGGTGTCGGAGTTCGACGGCAGAATCGTGCGGTAGTCGAACTGGCCGATGTGACGGGTCTGCCGACGGACCGCCCCGGTGTGTTCCTTCTCCCTGATCTCACCGTGGACATCGAGTTCGCCCTCGGCGACCTCCACGGTGATCTGGTCCTTGTCCACTCCGGGCAGCTCCAGTTCCACCAGGTAGGCGTCCTCGGTGTCCTCGATGTCAGCGAGGGGTGCCCATGGCTCGGCCACGCCGAACCCGGGGAAGCCGGCACCGGGAAAGGCGGCGTGCATGAGCTGGTCCACCCTGGTACGCAGGTCCTCCAGCTCCCGCAGGGCTGCCGGAAGCCCACCTCTGCTGTGTCGTGCGGGATGCGTCATGGCTGATCCCTCCTTGACTTCTGCCTTGGGGGTCGCTGTGTATGTCCTCGATGTCGCGCTCGGCGGTCTTCAGCAACTGTCGGGCCGGGTCGTTCATGGCCCGGCCTCCGCGGCCAGTTCGTCACCGATCTCCGGCACGTTCGAGTCCGCCGGATGGCAGTGCGCGCTCCCGTGACCTGTGATTTCTGTGGTGCCGGTATCCAGGGTCACAGGTGCCTTCGTCGTCCCGGCGTCGTCCTCGAACAGAAGACGAACCGTCTATTCCAACGTATGCGGCATCGCTCTCCTCCTCACCTCGGTACGGACCGATGCGATCCTGATGGGGCTGGTTCTGGGGCTTGCCGCACGGAGGCGGCCGGCATCTGGTCCTCGACGCGTTCCGAAGCGGCACCGATCACGTCGGACGGCTCGCGGTCACCGGCCGCCGCATGCAGGAGGTGGCGGCACGCTGTGCCGGACCGCCTCGTCAGCGGCCCAGTCCACCGCCTCCAGACTGGCTTCGGACCCGTCGACGCCGACCACCGGGGGGAATCACCACGGCGTCTGTCTCCTCTCGTGGCGGGTGCCACGTGCCCGGCCTCCTCCTCGGCTCCACATGCGCCGGGGAGGGGATTGGGGTACTTCTCGAAGGACAGCAGCACCGCGCCCGGCATGTCAGCGACGTCCGGAGCATGCACTTCATCGGACTCGTTCACCGTCATCCACCGCCGCATTCAGCTTCGTACGAGACGGAGGCCGCCGCCATGCAGCAAGCCGTCACCGTGGGCCTCGACGGCTCACCGGACAGCCTCGCAGCCGCTCACTGGGCCGCTGACGAGGCCGAGAAGCGCAGGCTCACGCTGCGTCTGCTGCACGCGTGGCCCCTGCTCGCGCCGGAGCCCGCCCACGCTTCCTCCGAGGTCGATCAGAACTACTGGGCGAAACGCCTTGTGCACACCGCCAGGGCCGAACTGCAAGCCCGCCACCCGGGCCTGACCATTGTCGGGAGCCTGGTGGCCGACGACGCCCAGAACGCCCTGCTCCAGGCGGCGTCGGAATCCGAGATGATCGTGCTCGGCTCACGGGGGCTGGAGCCGATCGAGAGCTACTTCCTGGGCGACGTCAGCATGCCGGTCGTGGCCCGGGCGCAGCGGCCGGTGGTACTCGTCCGCGCCGAAACCCCCGTGGCGGGAGCACATCCGGCACCCGCGGGCCGTGTGGTCGCGGCCCTGAGACTGAACGGATCCTCCGACGACCTGCTCGACTTCGCCTTCCACACCGCCGCGGCCAGGGAGGTTCCGCTGGTGGCGGTGCACGGCCGGAGTGTGCCGCTTCACGCGCGCGTTCCCTGGGGGGTGGACCACGAGGTCACCGAAGAGATGACGCGGGACGCGCAGAGGGAGCTGAGCAAGGCGCTGCGTCCCTGGCGCGAGAAGTACCCGCAGGTGGACGTGGCCGACAGCATCCGTCTCGCCAGCCCCGCCAAGGCCGTTCTGCGGGCCGCCGAAGGTGCCGCGCTGCTGGTCGTCGGACGCCGGACACACCGGCACGGCTTGGCACCCCACCTGGGTCCGGTCGCCCACGCCGCCATTCATCACGGGCGTTGCCCCGTCGCCGTTGTCCCCCATGACTGAGTCCGGCCACCACGGGCCACCGCCCCGGCGTGCGGAGGTGTGCGAGACCCATGCCGCGATCGTGTTCTTCGCCGGGGACCGCGCCTACAAGATGAAGAAACCGGTGGACCTGGGATTCCTGGACTACACCACGCAAGCGGCGCGCCGCACAGCGTGCGAACGCGAAGTCGCTCTCAACCGCCGCTTCGCCCCCGACGTCTATCTGGGCCTGGGCGAGTTCAGCGGCCCGGACGCCGAAGGTCCCGAGCCCCTCGTGGTGATGCGACGCATGCCCGCGGACCGGCGTCTCTCCCACCTGGTACGAGAAGGGGCCGCCCTGGACGACGTCCTGCGGCACATCGCCCGGCACCTCGCCGCATGGCACGCGGATGCGCCCCGCGGCCCGGACGTGGACGAGCAGGGCACGCGGGACGCCCTGTCGTCGCGGTGGGAAGCCGGCTTCGCGCAGGTCCACGCCCTGGCCCACGACGGCTCCGTGCCGCAGGGAATGACGGAGACGGAACAACTGGTGCGCCGCTATCTCGCAGGACGCGAGCGGTTGTTCGCGTCCCGTATCGAGCAAGGGCGGGTGGTCGACGGCCACGGAGACCTCCTCGCCGAGGACGTCTTCTGCCTCGACGACGGCCCCCGCGTCCTGGACTGCCTGGAGTTCGACGACCGGCTTCGCTACGTCGACGGCCTGGACGACGCCGCCTTCCTCGCCATGGACCTGGAACAGCTCGGCGCCCCGGAGGCCGCCGCCCACTTCCTCGCGTGCTACGGCGAATACTCCGGAGATCCCGCTCCCGCGTCACTGTGGCACCACTATGTCGCCTACCGCGCGTTCGTCCGCGCCAAGGTCTCCCTGATCCAGGCCCGCCAGGGCGCACCGGGCGCGGAGACCGCGGCACGACGGCTGGTCTCGACGACGCTGCGCCACCTGCGCACCTCCGCTGTCGGCCTGACCGTCGTCGGCGGGCCGCCGGGCAGCGGGAAGTCCACGCTCTCCGGTGCGCTGGCCGACCGGCTGGGGGTCACTCTGCTCAGCAGCGATCGCGTCCGCAAGGAACTGGCGGGCATTCCCGCGGAGCAGTCCGCGGCGGCCGGCTACGGCGAGGGCCTGTACACACCCGAGTGGACCGCCAGAACCTACGCCACCCTCCTCGACCGCGCGGCCGCCCTGCTGTCCGCCGGCGAATCGGTCGTCCTGGACGCCACCTGGTCCGACACGACACAGCGTGAGGCGGCACGGCGCGTTGCCGAACGCACCAGCGCCGACCTGGTGGCCCTGCGCTGCCACGTTCCGGACGACGTGTCGGCGGACCGCCTGAGGACGCGTGCCTCCGGCCCGTCCGATGCCGACCTCGACATCGCCGCCGCCATGGCGGCGAGGGAACCCGCGTGGCCCGAGGCGATCGCCCTCGACACCCGTGGCCCGTTGGAGTCCGTGGTCACCCGGGCGCTGGCAGCCGTACGCCCCTGGGGCACGGGTCAGGCCCCGGTCTTCCGCCGCCCCCGCATGGAGCCGGACTGACGGGAGATGCACCACGGCGCGGCGGTCCGTGTTGCCGGGGTCCTCCGCCGGGGCGACCGTGGAGGTGGGGGAGCGAGGGAGTGAGTACCGTGCGAGCGCTCGTCTATCACGGCCCGGGACACATCTCCTGGGACACCGTCCCCGACCCCGCGATGGAGGAGACGACCGACGCGATCGTGCGCGTCGACGCCGCCACCGTCTGCGGCAGCGATCTGCACATCCTGCGAGGAGACCTCCCCGAGGTGAAGCCGGGAACGGTCCTTGGCCACGAGGCCGTGGGCGAGGTCATGGAGGTCGGCCGCGCCGTCCGCGGACTGAGCCCCGGCCACCAGGTGATCGTGTCGTCCGTCTCGGCCTGTGGCCGCTGTCAGGCGTGCCGGGACACCAGGCGCGGGCAATGCCGCGGGGGCGGTGGCTGGATCCTGGGAAACCAGATCAACGGAACACAGGCCGAGTTCGTACGGGTCCCCTTCGCGGAGTACTCCACCCACCGTCGGCCTCCCGCCATCCCGCTCGACGACGCGCTTCTGCTCGCCGAGGTCCTCCCCACCGCCTACGAGGTCGGAGTACGGAACGGACATGTCGGCCCTGGGGACACTGTGGTCGTGGTGGGCGCGGGTCCCGTCGGTCTCGCCACGGTCGCGGTCGCACGGCTGTACTCACCCCGCCAGGTCATCGTGGTGGACTTGTCCGAGGCCCGGCTGGAAGCCGCCGCCCGCATGGGGGCCGATGCCGCCGAAGTGCCGGGAAAGATGATCGCCGAGCTGTCCGAGGGACCGGGTGCCGACGTCGCCATCGAGGCATCGGGCGAACCGGACGGCTTCGTCCTGTGCACCCAGGCCGTCCGGGCGGGAGGGCATATCGCCAACATCGGGACGCATGGCAGACCGGCCACGCTGCACCTCGAGTCCCTGTGGCGCAAGAACGTGACGATCAGCACCGGCCAGGTGGACACGTCCTCCACGCCGTGGCTGCTGGAGCTGCTGAGGTTCGGACACCTGCCCGTCTCCCAGCTGGTCACCCACTCCTTCGGCCTCGACCGGATGGAACACGCCTACGAGGTGTTCTCGCAGGGCGCCACCACGGGTGCCCTCAAGGTCGTGCTGCACCGGCAGTGAGAGGGACAGGAAGCAGGAACCCGAACGGGCCGGCCGGTCCCCCGGTCAAGAAGCGGGCCGGGGCGCAGTGCCGGGAGGAGCACCGATGCGCTGGGAAACCGTCAGCAAGGACACGACATCGAGCGTCCCACCCCGTCTCGCCGACTACGACCGGGCCCGCTCGGCCTTCACCTGGTCACAGGCGCGTACCGAGTTGGCCGGGCTGCCCGGGGGCGGGCTCAACATGGCCCACGAGGCGGTCGACCGGCACGCGGCGTCCGACCACGCGGACAAGGTCGCCCTGCGGTGCGTCGCCCGGGACGACTCCGCCTCCAGCGTCACGTACGCCGAACTGGCCCGAGACACAGCCCGCTTCGCGAACGTCCTGAGGTCACTCGGCGTCGGCCGCGGCGACCGGGTGTTCACCCTGCTCGGCCGCTGCCCCGAGCTGTACACCAC
Source organism: Streptomyces sp. NPDC001617 (assembly GCF_053596855.1). NCBI lineage: Bacteria > Bacillati > Actinomycetota > Actinomycetes > Kitasatosporales > Streptomycetaceae > Streptomyces > Streptomyces sp. NPDC001617. The sequence goes on along the minus strand of NZ_JBSFHA010000001.1, from coordinate 281,996 downwards.
GGTGCTGGGCACGCTGAAGAACACCAGCGTGCTCTGCCCGCTCTTCTCCGCCTTCGGCCCCGATCCGGTGGAGCAGCGGCTGCGCCTCGGGGACGCACGGGTCCTGGTCACCACCGCGGCCCTCTACCGGCGCAAGGTCGCCGAACGCCGGACCTCGGTTCCCGGACTGGAACACCTCCTGATCGTCGGGCCCGGCACCGCGGAACTGCCCGGCACCGTCTCCTTCGACGACCTGATGACCGCCGCCCCGGACACCTTCACCATCCCACCGACCTCGCCCGACGACATGGCCCTGCTGCACTTCACCAGCGGCACCACCGGCGCCCCCAAAGGCGCGGTCCACGTCCACGAGGCGGTGGTCGCCCACTACGCCACGGCCGCGTACGCCCTCGACCTGCACCCGGAGGACGTGTACTGGTGCACCGCCGATCCCGGCTGGGTCACCGGCATGTCGTACGGGATCGTCGCCCCCCTCGTCCACGGCGTGACGGTGGTCGTCGACGAGGGGGACTACGACGCCCGGCGCTGGTACCGGATCCTCGGCGAACAGCGGGTCAGTGTCTGGTACACCGCTCCCACGGCCCTGCGGATGCTGATGCGCGCCACACCGCGCGAGGGCCCGTACGACCTGCCGCGCTCCCACGACCTGTCGGCGCTGCGCTTCATCGCCTCCGTCGGCGAGCCCCTCAACCCGGAGGCCGTCCTGTGGGGCCGGGACGTGCTGGGCCTGCCGGTGCACGACAACTGGTGGCAGACGGAGACCGGCTGCATCATGATCGCGAACTTCGCCGCCTGTGAGATCCGGCCCGGCTCGATGGGGCGGCCACTGCCCGGCGTCGAGGCGACCGTGCTGGAGCAGGGCGAGGACGGCCGGGCACTGGTCATCGACGGCAGGATCACTCAGGTGCGAAGCCCCGATACCGAGGGCGAGTTGGCGCTGCGGCCGGGCTGGCCGTCGATGTTCCGCGGCTATCTCCACGACAAGGAGCGTTACGACGCCGCTTTCGCCGACGGCTGGTATCTGACCGGTGACCTGGTGCGCCGGGACGCGGACGGGTGGTACTGGTTCGTGGGGCGCGCCGATGACGTCATCAAGTCGGCCGGCCATCTGATCGGCCCGTTCGAGGTGGAGAGCGTGCTGATGGAGCACCCGTCGGTGGCCGAGGCCGGGGTGATCGGACGGCCGGACCCGGTCGCCGGGAACGTCGTCAAGGCATTCGTGTCGCTGCGCCCCGGTGTCCTGCCGACTCCGGAGCTGGAGCGAGAACTGCTGGCCTTCGGCCGCCGCAAGCTGGGGCCCGCCGTCGCACCCAGGGAGATCGCGTTCGACCAGAACCTGCCCAAGACCCGCAGCGGGAAGGTGATGCGCCGTCTGCTGCGCGCGCGTGAACTCGGCCTGCCCACGGGCGACCTGTCCACCCTGGAGGGATCCTCATGAGCCTGGCCCGCCCCACCCGCATGCGGAAGGACCCGGCGCCCCGGAAGGCCGGAAAGAAGTCCGCGACGTCCAAGAAGACGACCAACAAGAAGAAGACGAGCATCGGGCACCGGGCGGATCTGCTGGAGTCCATGCTGCGCATCCGGCGCTTCGAGGAGCGGTGCGTCGAGCTGTACAGCGCCACGAAGATCCGCGGCTTCGTCCACCTGTACATCGGCGAGGAGGCCGTCGCCGTCGGCGTCAATGAGGCCCTGACGCACGAGGACGCGGTCGTCGCCACCTACCGCGAACACGGCCACGCCCTGGCCCGCGGGATCACGGCCGAAGCCGTCATGGCCGAGATGTACGGCAGGACGACCGGCTGCAGTGGCGGCCGGGGCGGATCCATGCACCTCTTCGACGCGAGCCGGCGATTCTACGGCGGCAACGCGATCGTCGCCGGCGGACTTCCCCTGGCCGCCGGCCTCGCACTCGCCGACCGCATGCGCGGACAGGATCGCGTCACCTGCTGCTTCTTCGGTGACGGAGCCTTCGCCGAGGGCGAGTTCCACGAAACGGCGAACCTCGCGGCCCTGTGGCGGCTTCCCCTGCTCCTCGTCTGCGAGAACAACCTCTACGCCATGGGCACGGCCCTGGAGCGGCACGAGGCGCAGACCGACCTGGCCATGCGGGCCGCCTCGTACGGCATGGTCGCCTGGGCCGTCGACGGCATGGATGTCGAGGCCGTGGAACAGACCGCCCGCCGGGCCGCCGAGGCCGTCAGGGCCGGTGCCGGGCCGCACTTCCTCGAACTGCGCACCTACCGCTTCCGCGCCCACTCCATGTACGACCCGGACCGGTACCGCGACAAGGCGGAGGTCGAGCGCTGGAAGGACCGGGACCCGATCAACCGGCTCCTCGACCGCATGCGCGAGGACGGCGACCCGGTCGACGAGACGCTCGCCGGGATCGAGCGCCGGGTCGCCGCAGAGGTCGACCACGCCGTGGAGGCGGCCGAGCAGGCGCCCGAGGAACCGGTGGAGCATCTCCTGCACCATGTCACCAGTACTCCGTCGGAGGTGAGTTGACCATGGGGGACGGTGAGCGGCCGGAGGCGGCGAAGACGACCTACCGGGAGGCGATGCGCGAAGCGCTCCGGGACGCCCTGCGCTCCGACGACCGCGTCTTTCTCATGGGCGAGGACGTGGGCCGCTACGGCGGATGCTTCGGTGTCAGCCTCGGTCTGCTGGAGGAGTTCGGCCCCGAACGCGTCCGCGACACCCCGCTGTCGGAGTCCGCGTTCGTGGGCGCCGGCATCGGCGCCGCCCTGGCAGGGCTGCGGCCCGTCGTCGAGATCATGACCGTCAACTTCAGCCTGCTCGCCCTCGACCAGATCCTCAACAACGCCGCCACCCTGCTGCACATGTCGGGCGGCCAACTGGCCGTACCGCTGGTCATCCGCATGACGACGGGCGCGGGACGGCAGCTCGCCGCGCAGCACTCGCACAGCCTGGAGGGTTGGTACGCGCACATCCCCGGCATCCGGGTCCTCGCCCCCGCCACCCTTGAGGACGCGCGCCACATGCTCGCCCCCGCACTCGCGGACCCCGATCCCGTACTGATCTTCGAGCACGGCAGCCTCTACAACGCCTCCGGCGAACTCCTTCCGGCCGGCGCACCCTTGGACTTGGACCACGCCGCGATCCGCAGACCCGGCACGGACATCTCCCTGATCACGTACGGAGGTTCGCTGCCCAAGACCCTCGCGGCGGCGGACGAGCTGGCCGCCGCGGGCATCAGCGCCGAGGTGATCGACCTGCGTACGCTCCGGCCCTTCGACGCCCGGACCGTCGCCGCTTCCGTGGCCCGTACCCACCGTGCGGCGGTCGTCGACGAGGCGTGGCGGACGGGAAGCTTCGCCGCCGAGGTGTCCGCCCGTATCGCCGAGGAGTCCTTCTACGAATTGGACGCGCCCGTGGAGCGGGTGTGCAGCGCGGAGGTGCCCATCCCGTACGCCCGTCAGCTGGAGGAGGCCGCCCTGCCGCAGACCGCCGACATCGTCGCGGCCGCCCACCGGGCGGTGGACTGACCATGGCTGAGTTCACCATGCCGTCCCTCGGCGCCGACATGGACGAGGGAACGCTCCTGGAGTGGCTGGTGGGACCCGGCGACCTCGTCCACAGGGGCGATCCGGTCGCGGTCGTCGAGACCGCGAAGTCGACCATCGAGGTGGAGTGCTTCGAGACCGGAACCATGACCGAGCTGCTGGTCGAGCCCGGCACGACGGTGCCGGTGGGCACACCGCTCGCGCTGATCGGGGTGCCGGCGAAGAAACCCGAGCCCCCGGAAGGAGGGGAGAAGCCGCACACGACCCGAGAGCCGCGCAAGGCCGGGCAACCCGAGGGTCCTGGAGAGACAGAGAGGGCGGCGAAGCGACGAGCGGCCCGTCGCGCGCCGAGGAAGGGCGAGCCTGCCAAGCCCCCGTCCCCGCCTCCCGAACCCGCCACGGTCCCGGTCCCGGTACTGACCACCGTTCGACAGGGCGTCCACACCGAGGCAGGTCCCCTGGTCCGGCATCTGGCGGAGCAAAGCGGCGTCGACCTGGAGACACTGCACGGTTCCGGACCCGGAGGACGCGTCACTCGAACCGACGTCGAGGAAGCGGCGGCCGCCCGGCCACCGCGCCTGCGGGTAACCCCTCTCGCCCGGCGACTCGCGGCCGAAACGGGCGTCGATCTGGCCACGGTGAAGGGGACGGGCAAGGACTTGGCCGTCCGTGCGGCGGATGTACGCCGGGCGGCCCATGGCCCTGCGACCGAGGCCCCCTCCGCGAAGATCGGCACCCCCACGGTCCGTCCGTCCGGCGAGCGTCCCTCGGTGGACCGGGGTGCGGCCATGCGGCAGGCGATCGCGGGTCTGATGAGCCGCGCCAACCGGGACATCCCCCACTACTACCTTTCCACGACCGTGGACATGGCCGCCGCGATGGACTGGCTGCACGAGCACAATCGGCGCAGCCCGGTCGGTGAACGGCTGCTTCCCGCTGCCCTGCTGCTCAAGGCGGCGGCCCTGGCGGCACGGGACGTCCCCGAGCTCAATGGTTCCTGGACCGACGACCACTTCACGGCCGGCGAGGGCGTACACCTCGGCGTGGCCGTGTCGCTGCGCGGTGGAGGGCTTGTCGCCCCCGCGCTGCAGCACGCCGACACTCTGACACTCCCGCAGTTGATGACGGCCCTGAAGGACCTGGTCACCCGGGCCCGTACGGGCAGACTGCGGGGCTCCGAGGTGTCGGACGCCACGATCACGGTCACCAATCTCGGAGATCAGGGTGTCGAGGCCGTGTTCGGAGTGATCTCCCCGCCGCAGGTGGCCCTCGTCGGTTTCGGGCGCGTGGTCGACCGGCCGTGCGCCGTCGATGGCCTGCTGGGCGTGCGGCCCGTCGTCACTGCGACCCTCTCGGCCGACCACCGAGCGACGGACGGCGCCGTCGGCGCACGCTACCTCACGGCGGTCACCCGCCTCCTGCAGAACCCGGAGCAGCTGTGAACATCAACCGAACCGACGCACTGGAAATGGTGAGGGAATCGATCTCCCGGGTCATCCCGGACGCCGACTTCGCCGCCGTGGGGCCCGACGACGCGTTCCGTGACGTGCTGGAGATGGACTCCCTGGACTTCCTGAGTTTCGTCGAGGTCCTCAGCGAACGGTCCGGCGTCCGCATCGAGGACGAGGACACGCCCCGGCTGACCACCCTGTCCGGCAGTGCCGACTTTCTCGTCGCCCGCTCGGGCTGAGTGCCCTCTGCGGACGTGAACGGATCAAACCGCTTCGGTGTTGTCGATGACACCCACCACGTCGTCGATGTCCCCTACCGAGGCGAGCAGTTCGGGGACGAGTGCCTTGTCCACATTCCCCGACGGGCTCACCACGCAGTGATCCACGGTGACTTCGACCGCGTGCGGATCCAGCAGGTGCCGGCCGACCAGGGACTCGACCTCGCCGAGGATCTCGGCGTCGTCGCGGATCAGGGCAACAGCAGATCGTGCCGGCCCACCACACCGACGAGCCGACCGTGATGGTCGGCCACGGGCAGGCGCTTGAGTTCGGCGGCCGTCCCGCCGGTGTGCCGCCCCCGATCGGCCGCGCCCTCTCATCGTGGGACGGGTCGGCCGGCCCCACGAGGGCGGTACAGGGCAGGGAACCGGCCCGATCGGCGCCTCACACCGGGACCATGATGACGGGGCAGTGGGCGTGGTGCAGCACTCCCTGGCTCACCGAGCCCAGGAGCATGCCCGTGAACCCTCCGTGCCCGCGGGTTCCCACGACCAGGCCCAGGGCGTGCTCCGAGGCTTCCGCCAGGACCCGCACCGGGTGGCCGAGGACGACCTCGTGGTGCAGTTCCACTTCCGGGTGCGTCGCGGTCCGGCCCGCGACCGTCTCGGACAGCACCCGGCGGCACTCCCGCACAGCGGCGTCCTCGTCCAGGACGCCGAGGAGCGGCGGATGCCACACGTACAGGGCCCTGAGAGTCGCTCCGCGCAGGGCCGCCTCCTCGAACGCCACATCCACCGCCGCGGCCGCGTGCGGACTGCCGTCCACGCCGACGACGAAGTACGCGGGCTCCTGGGTGATGTGCTCGGGCTCCGGAACGACGACGACCGGGCAGGCAACGTGAGCGGAGACAGGCAGCGCCACGGAGGCGGAGGTGAACATTTCGCGCCGGGTACTCAGATGCCAGGAACCCACCACGACCAGCGAGGCACTCCGCGCCTCCTCGCGCAGCACCCACGCGGGCTCTCCTTCCGCCAGCACCGTCGACACCTCCACCGTCGGCCGCCGGGACTCGACGAAGGCCACCGCCTCCTTGAGTACCTCGGCGCCCGCTTCGTGAAGCGTCTGGTTCCACTCCTCCCAGGACGGCAGTGCCTCGCCAGAGCGGTATCCACCCGTCGGTACGCCCTGGGCGTGGACGAGCCGCACCGGCAGGCCACGGCGATCCGCCTCGTCGGCGGCCCAGGCGAGTGCCAGCCGCCTCGAGGGATCGGGGTCGACGCCCACGACGATCGGCTCACGCCCGTGCGCACCGCTCATGGCACCTCCAGCAGATTCCCGTGCCGGCTCGGCCCGCGGCGGGTTCGGGAGGTGCCGTGATGGACCCGGTCGTCGTGGGAGTGGACGGCCCGCCGTCGCCTGCTGCTCGGCTCGGTCAGCCAGGCACTGCTGCACCACACGCACTGCCCGGTCGCCGTCGTACGAGCAAGGGAGCGGCCATGACCGCCGGGCGGTGCGTGACGGATTCCGGTCGCTGCTGTGCGCGGCGGCTCTTCGGCCACGATTGCGTACGGTGACTTGGTCATGACTGCCTCCTCCTCGTGTGCCCTCGGCTTCTCCACGCTCGGCGCGCCGTCGCCCTGTGTCGTGGGGCCTGAAGTCCCCTCGTGGGTACGTCGAGCCACGCCACTGACGGAGCCGAGTCCGCCGCCCGGAGGCGGTGATCGCACCTCGTCCACGGCGGATGAGGGTCACCGCCCCGGTGCACCGGCTGTGGTCTCGCTCGCGGCGCGGAGGTGATTCGTGACGTCGACGACACCGTCGACGCTCTCCGACAGGCGTACCGCGATGGGGATGAGGCTCTCCTGCGGCACGGTGCCGCTGAGCGTCGCCCGTCCTTCGGTGACCTGGGCCGTGACCTCGCCGGGTCGCAGGCCGAGGGTCCGGGTCAGCACATCCGTCGTGATCTCCTCCTGGATGGCTACGTCTCGCCGCAGGAAGACGTGCAGCAGGTCATGTCGGCTGACGATGCCCACCAGCCGGCCGGCATCGTCCACGACGGGCAGCCGCTTGACGTGGTGGCGGGCCATGGCACGGGCCGCCTCCACCACCGACCACTGCGGCCGCGCCGTGACGGCGGGGCTTGTCATCAGTCCCTCGGCGGTCAGAGCGTGAGCCTTGGCGCTTTCCTTGGGCAGCAGATGCGCGGCGGTCAGGTGTCCGCCCGGATCCGCCTGGCTTTCCTGTTTGCGTAGCAGGTCCGCCTCCGACACCACGCCGACCGGGCGGCCCTGGTCGTCGACGACGGGTACCGCGGTGATGTCGTACTCCGCGAGGTGCTGGGCAATGTCCTTGAAGCCCATGTCTCGCCGCACACTCACCACGGCCGTGGTCATGAGGTCTCCGACCAGTCGATGCAGCATGTCACCGCTCCCTCCTCGGACGCTCGTGGCGCAGGTCCTCTCTCCACTGTCCGTCCCTTGGCGAACGCCTGCACTTCAGGCGTCGTGGGCGCACGGGCCGGGCCAACGAGGAGCGCACCCCAGTTGCCTCCACCGAGCGGCACAGGACCGGGTTGCGGCCCTTCGCCTTCGTCCGGGGTGCCCGTCGTCTCGCCGGTCAGTGCACCCGGCGGGAGCCACCGGCAGCAGAGTCGGACGTGAGCAGGGCGTGGCGCCGTCGAGCGCCGCAGGTCCCGCGTGGCAATTGCCCAGACGGCGGCCGGCAGCGGCGCGTCCGTGTCGCCGAGCGGGTCCGACATCACCGGCGCCCTGCAGCTGCTCGGCTCAGTCATGAGGGATGACGGCGACTGGGCAGCGTGCGTGGTGGACGGCGGCCTGGGCCACGGGACCCAGGTGTGGTGCCGGGGCGTGGTGGGCGCGTCGGCCCACGATCAGGAGTTCGGCGCGTTCGGCGGCTGCTACGACGACTCTGGCGGGGCTTTCGAGGCGGATGTCGTCCGTCACGGCCACGCCCGGGAACTTCTCGCGCCAGGGGCGGACGGCCTGGATCAGGTGCTTCTGCGCGTCGTGGATGATCTCCTGGGTCACGGTGTGGTCCACGCCCCACGGGGCGTACGCGTGGATCGGGATGCCGCGGCCATGAACGGCACGGAGGGGCACGCCCCGAGCCGCTGCGGTGGTGAAGGCGAATTCGAGCAGGTCGTCGCAGAGGCCGCGCAGTTTCAGCCCCACCACCACGTCGCCTGCCGCACCTGACTCAGGCGACGAGGGCTCTTCCGCACGCTTGTCGGCGCGTACGAGGACCACGGGCCGCTCGGCGCTTGCCACGACGGACATGCTGATGTCACCGAGGAAGTAGCTCTCCACGGGAGTCAGGCCGCGCGAGCCGAGCACGAGCATCTCCGACTCGGACGCCGCTTGGATCAGTGCGTCCTGGGCGTCGTCGGCGACCAGGTTGCCGACGACGGTGAGACCCGGGTGGTGCGACTGGAGTTCCGCCTGGGTGTTGCGCACGAGCCGCTTCGCCCAGTAGTTCTGGTCGATTTCCGAGGGGACGTGGGTCGGTTCAGGCGCCAGCAGGGGCCACGCGTGCAGGAGGCGCAGGGTGAGCCTGCGCCGCTGGGCTTCGTCGGCGGCCCAATGGGCAGCGGCGAGGCTCTCGGGTGAGCCGTCGAGGCCAACGGTGAGGGCTCGTTCCATGGCGACTGCCTCCGTCTCGTACGAAGCCGGAAGGACGGTGAGTGTGGCCGCTGTCCGGACTGCTGCTGTCTCCGTGAGCTGGTGCACGTTTACGTGGATGGCGTGGCTGAAGGCCGGGAAGAGGTGGGACACCACGGTGCGGCGGACTTCCTCCGCGATGTCGTCGTCCGACCGCAGGAAGACCTTCAGCAGGTGTCCTTCCGGCGTTGCTCGAAGAGGCTCAGGTCGCTGTCGCGGAACTGCTCCGTGGGCAGATGACTTTCCACTGCTGCATGGTCCGGACGATCTCTTTGGAGGGCGCGTCGCGTCCGGCAGCCACGACCGTCTGCGTCATTTCGCCTCGTCAGGGAACCTCGCCCGCACCGTAGGGCGCGTACAGGTCGAGCAACCGCACCCGGGCGGACCTGAGCCGGCGCGCGAGCACGCCGGAGACATAGGTACACAGCTCGTGATCCAGCCCCGCGTCCTTCGCGCACATCTCACGAACCGCCGCCGCGTCGAACTCGTAGGCACGCACCGGGCTGCCGGCCTCGGCCCCCAGATGCCATTGATGGGGAGGGACCAACCAGGACCAGCCCAGCAGTCTTCCGGCACCGAGGGTCTCGACGACCACTGGCTGTCTCCCCGGCACGTGAAGGTCGAGAGCCACCGTGCCCGTGTGGATGATCCAGAAGCGGTCGGCCTTGCCACCCTCGTTGAAGATGCGCTCGCCTGCCGCGAACGACACCTCGCGAGCGAGCGACATGAGCTGCTCGCGATGCTCCTTGGTCAGGGCGCCGAAAACGCCGGTCCTCGCAACCACGATCACCGTCCCTTCTCCGCGACCCCGAAGTGGAGACGGGCTCCTGTCCGGTCACGGACGTCTCAGCACGCGGCCGACGCGAAAGCCATGACGGGGGGTCGGACCCAGCGGCGTCTGCGGCCCGGCCGCATGACTCCACCATCGCTGCAAACCGGCGCGGCGCAACCCGGGCGGAGGCAGGTGATCGCCGTCACAGGTCGAGGACCAGGCGCGGCCCGCACGAGCGCGAGACGCAGATGAGCATGGTGTCGCCGGCGGCCCGCTCGTCCCCGGTCAGCAGCGAGTCGCGATGGTCGGGCTTGCCGTCCAGTACGTCCGTCTCGCAGGTGCCGCACGTGCCTTCCCGGCAGGAGAAGTCCACCGCGACACCGGCCGCCTCGACGGTTTCGAGTACCGAGCGGTCCGGCGGCACGGTGAGGGTGAGCCCGGAGCGGGCGAGCTCCAGCTCGAAGGCCTCGGCCGGTCCGGACCCGGCTGTCTGCGCGGGGGCGAACCGCTCGACGCCCAGCGTGCCGGGGGGCCAGCCCGCGCACTGCTCCTGCACCGCTCGCAGCAGGGGTTCGGGACCGCAGGCGTGCACCAGGGTGCCCTCCTCGGGCACGCCGAGATGGGCGGCGAGGTCCAGCAGCCCGTACTCGTCCTGCGGGCGGATGAGCACGCGGTCCCCGTGCGGGGCGAGACGGTCGAGGAACGCCATGGAGGTGCGGGTACGGCCGCCGTACAGGAGAAGCCAGTCGGCTCCCGCGGCCTCGGCGGCCTCCGCCATGGGAAGAAGGGGCGTGATACCGACGCCGCCGGCGATGAACAGATGGCGTGCGGCGGGCCGCAACGGGAAGTTGTTGCGCGGTCCGCGGACCCGCACGGTGGAGCCTTCGTACAGGTGGTCGTGGACGTACGCGGAGCCGCCACGGCCCCGTGGCTCGCGCAGCACGGCGATCTGCCAGGCCGCAGGTTCGGCCGGGTGCCCGCACAGGGAGTACTGCCGGATCAGGTCGCCGTCGTCGCCGTCCAGGAGTACGTCGATGTGGGCGCCCGGCGCCCAGGCGGGGAGTGCACCGCCGTCGGGGCGGCGCAGGGTGAGGGAGACGACGCCGTCGGCGGCGGGGGTGCGGGTCGCCACGGTGAGGGTCGTCCAGGCGGGCAGTTGGTCGTTCATCGTGGTTCAGCTCCGGGGTTCAGTCCTGCGTCGGCACATGAAGCAGCAGCGCGTCGCCCTGGCCGCCGCCCCCGCACAGGGCCGCCGCTCCGCTGCCGCCTCCGCGCCGTCGCAGTTGCGTCGCGAGGGTCAGCACCAGCCGGGCTCCGGTCATGCCGACCGGGTGTCCGAGCGCGATCGCGCCGCCGTTGACGTTCACCTTGTCCAGGGGGATGTCCAGCTCCCGTACGGAGGTCAGGGCCACACCGGCGAACGCCTCGTTGATCTCGAACAGGTCCAGATCGGCGCACTTCAGCCGGCCGTCCCGGGACAGGGCGTCGCGGACCGCGCCGGCCGGCTGGACGAGCAACGACGGGTCGGGACCCGCGACCGTGCCATAGGCGCCGATCTCGGCGAGCGGGGTCAGGCCCTCCCGCAGGGCGCGCTCCGCGCTCATCACGACGACGGCCGCGGCGCCGTCGGACAGCTGCGACGAGTTGCCCGCGGTGATCGTGCCCGCCCCCGAGAAGGCCGGCTTGAGCCGACCCAGGCTCTCTGCGGTGCTCCCCGGCCGTACGCCCTCGTCGGTGTCGACCACCGTCTCGCCCCGGCGCCCGCCCACGGTGACCGGGACGATCTCCTCGGCCAGCGCACCCGACTCCTGCGCCCGGGCGGCCCGTTGATGGGACAGCGCGCTGTACTCGTCCTGCTCCTCGCGCGTCAGGGCGTACGGCTGCTGGTACCGCTCGGTGGCCGCGCCCATGGAGACGCCGTCGAAGGCGCAGACGAGGGCGTCGCGGTCGAGGGCGTCCTCGACGGCGGTGGCACCGTACTTCCATCCGGCGCGTGATCCGCGCAGCAGGTGCGGGGCGCCCGACATGGACTCCATGCCACCGGCGACGACCACCTCGTGACGGCCGGAGGCGATCATGAGGTCGGCCAGGGCGATGGCGTGCAGACCGGACGGGCAGAGCTTGTTGACGGTGCTCGCGGGGACGGAGAACGGAATGCCGGCGCGGATCGCGGCCTGCCGTGCCGGGTTGGGGCCGGCCCCGGCCTGCACGACATGGCCCATGATGACGGCTTCCACGGCTGCCGGGTCCAGCTGCACGGCGGCCAGCGCCGCGCCGATGGCGTGGGCGCCGAGGTCGACCGCGGGCACCGCGCTCAGGGCGCCCATGAGTCTGCCGATGGGCGTCCTTGCTCCGGCGACGATGACGGATCCGGGCATGGCTGGGACCTCCTGGGGTGTGGGGCGGGGTCAGGCGGCCGCGTCTACGGCACGTCGGGCGATCATGTGGGCCGTCTCGTTCACCGAGTGCAGAACGATCCGGCCGCCGGGCATGCGCCGCACCCGGCTGACGGACGTGTAGCCGGGGTGGAACCAGAACATCGTGGGCAGGCCGAGCACCGTCGCCAGGTAGGTGTTGGTGATCCCGCCGTGGCACACGACCGCGACCCGGCCGCCGGGATGGGCGTCGAAGACGGTGTCCATGGCCCGTACGGCACGCGCGCGGAAGGCGTCCCAGTCCAGATCGGGCACGAAGTCCTCGTAGCGTCCCTCGGCGAGTGCCACCGCGCGGGGATCCTCCGCGCCGATCTGCTCCGGTGGCATGTAGGGGTGGGAGACGTCGGTGTCCCACTCGCGCAGGTCGTCGAGGACGGTGGCGGTCATGCCGGTGAGCCGTTCCAGGGGAGCCACCGTCTCCCGGGCGCGCTGGAACGGGCTGGTGTACAGGGCGTCCATGTCCTCGTGCACGAGCCAGGCGGCCAGGCGCTCGGCCTGGGCGCTGCCCTCCGGCGACAGCCCCGGGTCGAACACGCCCGCCAGGGGGAGGCCGTGCCGGACGAGGAGGAGTTCGGTCATGGGTGATCCTTCGTACGTGTGAGGGGCGGGCGGGTCGGCTCAGCCGGCGATGGTCCGTTCCGAGCGCCAATAGGGGCGGCGCATCGCACGCTTGTCGAGCTTGCCCATCGCGTTGCGCAGCAGCTCGGGGACGAACTCGTACGACTTCGGGCACTTGTAGGCGGCGAGGCGGTCGTGGCAGAACCGGTCCAGCTCTTCGGCCGGCGGCGCGTCCGCCGCGGCCACGACCAGGGCCCGCAGCGACTCGCCGAAGTCCGGGTCGGGCACGCCGATGACCGCGATCTCGGCGACCGCCGGGTGCTGCCGCAGGACCGCCTCGCTCTCGGCCGGGTACAGGTTCACGCCGCCGGAGACCACGACGTCCGCGGCCCGGTCGGTGATGAAGATGTAGCCGTTCGCGTCGACGTAGCCGATGTCGCCGAGCGTGAAGACGCCGGGGGAGAGATAGGCGGACCTGGTCTTGTCCGGGTCCGCGTGGTAGCGGACGCCCTGGTCCTTCGGAGCCCGGAAGGCCAGCAGTCCGCGTTCGCCGGGCGGCAGTTGCCGGCCGTCGTCGTCGGTGACCAGGACCTCGAACGGGGGCCGGACACGCCCGACCGAGCCCGGGTGCGCCAGCCACTCGGCGCTGCTGATGCGGGCGACGGTTCCCGCTTCGCTGGCGCCGTACGACTCGGTCAGCACCGGGCCGAACCAGTCGATCATGGATCGCTTCACGTCCGGCGGACACGCGGAGCCGGTGTGGGAGACCTGCCGCAGGCTGGAGACGTCGTAGCGGGCGCGGACGTCTTCCGGGAGGGCGAGCAGCCGTTGGAAGTGGGTGGGCACCATCACCGTCGAGGAGACCCGCCACTTCTGCACACGGCTGAGGAACGTCTCCGCGTCGTACCTGCCGAGGACGACCACCGGCTGACCGGCCACCAGGTGCCGCAGTGAGGTCAGCGGCGCGTTGTGCTGCAGCGGGCCGCACACCAGGTGCGGCCCCGGCGGGAACCCGGGCCGGGCGGCCATCGCGGCGAGGTAGGCGGAGCTGTCGGCGACCGGGCCGCTCACCCAGCGCACCTCGGTGCCGCGCGCCCGTCCGGTGGTTCCCGAGGTGTAGACGAGCGGAGGCCGGGCGGGCCGGTCCGTGGGGACGGTGCGCCCGGTGGGCGCGGCCGCGAGCCACAGGTCCCAGTCGAAGGCGTGCCCCACTGCCGGGGTTCCGTGCATCACGACCGGCAGGCCCAGTTCCCGGGCCGCGTCGAGGGCGGCGCCCGCGCCGACCGGTCCGGCGATGATTCCGGTCGCGCCCGCGTCGATGATCTGGTCGACGAGTTCGCCCGACGTGAGGTTCCGGGACGTGGCCACGGTCCCCACTCCGGCGCGCAGGCCCGCCAGATGGGCCACCAGCGTCGGGATCGCGTTGTCGCCGAGGACGGCGATCCGGTCGTCGGGGCCGGGCGCGAGCTCCAGCAGCCGTGCCGTCGCCCGCGCCACCTGGTCGGCAAGGCCCGACCAGGACAGCACGCCCAGGTCGTCCGCGAGGGCGGGCTCGTCGGGTGTCTCCTGGGCGCGACGGTCGAGTGGCAGCAGCGACATGGCTCCTCCGGCGGCTACTGGGCCTCTCCCGATTCGAGGGGAGAGGGGATGCGGAGACTGTAGCGTTTATCAAGAAAGTAAGGAACACTCTGGTCCCAGACGAAGTCATTACCCCATGGTTCACGGGTTGGGGTGGTGCACTCCCGATCATCGTTACTGAAACTTCCGTCTGGTAAGTATCCGAGGAGGAGCCATGTCCCAGCCCGATCCGGACGCATGGCGCACACAGGTCCGGCAGTGGCTGACCGGCGTGCTCGAACCGGCGCGGGCTCCGCAGTCCGGCGGAGGGGCCGCCGACCTCGCCGTGTTCCACAACCTCCCGGAGGACGAGGAACGCCTGCTCCTGGAGCGCTGCCGCGTCTACCAGCGCGCCCGCTTCGACGCCGGGTACCAGGCGCTGACCCTCCCCGAGGACAAGGGCGGCGCGGGCCTGACCGCCGCCCATGTGGCGGCCTTCGCCGAGGAGGAGTCCGCTTTCGAGGTGCCCCCGTCGACCGAGCTGATCAGCGTCACGGTGCGCCTTGTCGGCATGGCGGTCTCCCTGTTCGGGACGGCCGAGCAGCGTGACACATACGCGCGCGCGTTCCTGCGCACCGACCTGCTGGCCTGCCAGCTCTTCAGCGAACCCGGTGCGGGATCCGACCTCGCGGCCCTGCGCACCCGTGCCCGCCAGGAGGGCGACGCGTGGGTGATCGACGGTCAGAAGGTGTGGACCTCGGGCGCCCAGTTCGCCGACTACGGTCTGCTGCTCGCCCGCACCGACCCGGACGTGGTCAAACAGGCCGGCATCACCGCCTTCCTGGTCCCGATGGACGCCACCGGCGTGGAGGTGCGCCCCATCCGTCAGATGAGCGGCGGCGCCTCCTTCAACGAGGTCTTCCTCAGCGGCGTCCGTGTTCCGGACCGGCTGCGGATCGGGCGACCGGGCCAGGGCTGGGAGGTCGCCACCACCACCCTCGCCTTCGAGCGGACCGCCTCCGGCGGCGGCAACCGTCGCAAGGGCGGCACGTTCGCGGACGTCCTCGCGCTCGCCCGCTCCCTCGGCCGCACCGGAGATCCGCTGGTCCGCCAGCGCCTCGCCGACCTGTACGTACGCGCCGCCCTGCGCGCGGCCACCGTGGACCGCGTCGCCAGGACGAGCGCCGCCGGCGGCCGGCCGGGCCCGGAGGCGTCGCTGACCAAACTCATGGCCTCCGACCTGCTCACCCGCACAGGACAGGTCGCCGCCGAGCTGATGGGGGCGCGGATCAGCGCCGACACCGGGGAGGCGGGCACCTTCGCCTGGGCACAGCACCTGCTCGGTGCCCCCGGCTACCGGCTGGCCGGAGGCACCGACCAGATCCAGCGCAACCTGATCGGCGAACGGGTGCTGAAGCTGCCGCCGGAGCCGCGGGTGGACCGCATGCCGTTCTCGCGGCTTCCCGGCAACTGAGGGACCGGGTCCTCTTCAGCAGCAGCATTCGGTCGTCACATTCGGCAATCGCATTCGGCAATCACAAAGGAGTGACCTCGATGGATCTGGGACTGACAGGCGCGAAGGCGCTGGTGACCGGCGCGAGCCGGGGCATCGGCCGGGCGATCGCCACCACCCTGGCGGCCGAGGGCTGCGAGTTGGCCCTGTGCGCCCGCGGCGAGGAAGGCCTGGCCAAGGCCGCCGCCGAACTGCGCGGCGAGGGCGCCACGGTGTTCGCGGAACCGGTCGACGTCACCGACCCGGCCGCGCTCGCGGGCTTCGTGCAGCGCGCGGCCGGTGAACTCGGCGGCCTGGACCTGCTGGTGTCCAACGTGTCGGCGGGCAACGTGAAGGGCCCCGAGTCCTGGGAGGCCAGCCTGCGCGGCGACCTGATCCCGTTCGCGGGACTCGTCGAGGCGGCCCTGCCCCACCTGGAGGCCTCCGACCGGGCCGCCGTCGTCGCCATCGGCACCACCAACGCCTCCGACACCGCGCGCCCGGCCGGCGCCAACTCGTACTCCGCGCTCAAGGCAGCCGTGGTCCAGCACGCCTCGGCCCTCGCGCACGCCCTCGCGCCGAAGGGCATCCGCGTCAACACCGTCTCGCCCGGCCCGATCGACTTTCCCGGCGGCGCCTGGGAGACCATCCGCACCAGCCGCCCGGAGGTGTACGAGGAGGTGCTCGCCAAGCTCCCGATCGGCCGTTACGGCACCGCGCAGGACGTGGCCGCGGCGGTGGCGTTCCTGCTCGGGCGGACCGGCTCCTTCTGTGTCGGGGTCAACCTCGTGGTGGACGGCGGGCTGCTCACCCGCGTCCAGTACTGAGCCGTGGCGGGCCCGGCCGGCCGCCTGGACGCCGTACTGGTCTGCGGCGGCCGCTGGCACGACTTCGACTACGCGCGGCTCCGGCTGCTGGAGCTGCTCGGTGAGCATCCACGGGTGCGCACCACCGTGTATCAGGACTACGACTGCGTGGCCGCGCTCGAGCAGGCCGACCTGCTGGTCACCTACACCTGTGACGTCCGGCCCCGCCCGGCACAGCGGGCCGCGCTCGCACGGTTCGTCGGGCGGGGCGGGCGCTGGCTCGCCCTGCACGGCACCAACGCGGTGATCGAGCCGTCGGCGAGTGACGGGCCTCGGGTGTTCACGACCCCGCGGCTCCTGGGGGAGGTGGCGTCGGTGCTCGGCAGCCAGTTCCTGGCCCATCCGCCGATCGAGCCGTACGAGGTGCGGGTGACCCGGCCCGAGCATCCGCTGGTCGCCGGGGTCGGCCCGTTCACGGTCACCGACGAGCTGTACGTGTGCGAGCTGCACGGGGAATCGGAGGTGCTGCTGCACGCCGAGTACACGGGGCCGTGCCGCGGATTCGCCGAGGGTGACACGGCGGCCCTCGACGCCGCGCCCCGACCGGTGCTGTATCTCAAACGGCACGGTCTCGGCGAGGTCTGCTACTTCACCCTCGGGCACTGCAGGGGCCGTTACGACGTACAGGACCTGGGCGTGGACGACACCGGCCGGGTGGACCGGGGGCCGTGGGAGACGCCGGAGTTCATGACGGTGCTGCGGCGGTGCGTGGAACGGACGGTGAGCGGGCGGAACCCGGCAGAGGAGCGGGCCGGCACCTGAGCGAGGCTCGGGCGCCGGCCCTGCACGGGTCGCGGCTCATCCGTGCGGCAGTACCACCGCGCGGCCGTTGATGTCGCCGGCGTGCAGACGCTCGTAGGCCGTCGGTGCCTCGTCGAGGGTGAAGGTCTCGACGTGGGAGGAGACCAGCCCCTGTCGCGCCAGTTCGACGACCTCCATGAGTTCCGGGCGACTGCCCCAGTAGGGGAACGAGGCGGACACCTCGAACGGCAGCCCGCCGCCGAAGCCGACCGCCAGGGTGCCGCCGCCGATGCCGACGATCGTCACGTCGCCCGCCACCGCCACCGACGCCGCGGCCACCGCGAGCGTCGCCTCGGCTCCCACGAAGTCCAGCACCACTTCCGCTCCCCTTCCGCCGGTGAGCTCCCGCACCCCTGCGGCCGCCGCGCCGTCGGAGAGGAGCGTCTCGTGGGCGCCGACGGTGTGTGCCAGCTCGAGTTTCTCCTTGCTCACGTCGAGGGCGACCACTCTGGCCGGTGTCAGGGCGCGGAGCAGCTGTACGGCGAGGTGACCCAGGCCGCCGACCCCGATCACCACCGCCGTGCTGCCCGGGACCAGCTTGGGCAGTGACTTCCTGATCGCGTGATAGGGCGTCAGCCCCGCGTCGGTGAGCGGGGCGGCCTGCACCGGGTCCAGTCCGTTCAGTGGCACCAGGTGGCGGGGCGAGTCCACCAGCAGGTACTCGGCGAGCGCACCGGGGGAGCCGAGTCCCGGCGGCAGGATGCCGAGCCCGGCGGCGCGCGGGCAGCAGTTCTCCTTGCCCTGGGCGCAGTGGTGGCAGTGTCCGCAGCCCCACGGGCCGTACACCGCCACGTCGTCGCCTTCCACCACCGCCGTGACGCCGCTGCCCACGGCCGCGACCGTGCCGACTCCCTCGTGGCCGAGCGTCATCGGCAGCGGGTAGGGGAACTGCTCCTCGGGCCAGCCCATGACCGCCAGGTCGGAGTGGCACAGCCCCGCCGCCGTCACCTGCAACAGCACCTGGCCCGGGCCCGGTTCGGGCACGGGAACCTCGACGACCTCGGGAGCGTGTCCCACCCTCCGGTACTGCACAGCCTTCATGGTCAGATCTCCTTGCTGGTGGCAGGCGGGGTGCCGCTCTCCGTGGGAGTCTCGGCGCCGGCATTCGAAGGGATTCCCTTCCGGTGGCGCAGCACAGCAGGCAGGGTGATCCGGCCACCCGTGAGGACCAGCGCCACGATGAGGACCGAGCCGGTGAACAGGCTCGCGGCCCACTGCGCGCTGGTGGCGAGCCCGAGTCCGGTGATGCCCGTGCCGAGGAGGAGGACCGCGAGCACCGTGCCCCAGGCGTTGAAGCGGCCCGCGCGCAACTGGGTCGCCCCGACGAAGGCGGCGGCGTAGGCCGACAGCAGATACGGGGTGCCCGCGGTCGGCGAGCCGGATCCGACCGAGGACGCGAAGACGATTCCGGCGAAACCGGAGAGCAGCGCGGAGGCCACCAGGGTCAGAAAGCGCAGCCGGTTGGTGCGCACGCCCTGCAGCCGGGCCGCGTCGGCGTTGAAGCCGGTCGCGTACAACCGGCGCCCGGTGGCGGTGTGTTCCAGCAGGAACCAGATGGTGACCGCGGCGATCAGCAGATACAGCACCGGCAGGGTGATGCCGCCCGCGTCCAGCTGGGCGATGCTCGCGAACGGCTTGGCGAGGAGCTGCACACCGGTGATGGAGCTGTCGTTGGTGACCATGGTGATCAGTGACTGGATCAGCGCGCCGGTGGCCAGCGTGGCGATGAACGAGTCGACGCGCAGGACCACCACCACGATCCCGTTGACGACTCCGATCAGCAGCGCGGCGGTCATCGCCAGGGTGATCGCCGCGCCGGGACCGAGTCCGGCGGAGACCAGGAAGTGAGCGGTCAGCACACTGGTGAGCGACATGGTGTAGGCGACCGAGAGGTCGAAGACGCGTGCGGCCAGTGGCGGTACGACGCTGAGTGCCACCAGGCCGGCCACGGCGTTGCCGTTCAGTACCTGCTTGACCGTGATGATGGTCGGGAACGTGTCCGGCGCCCACACGGAGAAGAGCACGACGATGACCAGCCACACGTATACGGCGCCGATGTTCCGGAACGACAGGGCGGTCACCGCCCGCCGGCCCAGTGCCCCGGGGACGAACACCGCGGACCTTTGCGGTGCGGACGGCGGCAGCTCCGCCGCCCGGGTCGGTGTGGATGTCATGTCAGACGGTCCCTTCCAAGCCTCATGTCACTCGGTTCCTTCCATGGCGTGCACGAGCGCGGGCTCGGTGATGTCCCGGCCGCTGATCTCCCGTGCGATCCGGCCGTCGCGCACCACCAGGACGCGGGTGCACAGCGCGAGCAGGTCCTGCGTGTCGGAGGAGCACACGATGACGCCCATGCCCTCGTCCGCCTGACGCTCTATCAGGTCGTACAGCTGCAGGCGGGTGGCGACGTCCACGCCCGCCGTGGGTTCGCACAGCGCCAGCACGGGCGGGCGTTGGGCCAGACAGCGGGCCATGACGACCTTCTGCTGGTTGCCGCCGCTCAGGGTGGTGATCCGCGCCCCGGGTCCGGCCGTACGTACTCCGACCCGTTGGATCCAGTCCTCCGCCAGGGCGGACTCGCGGCGCCGGTGCAGTCGCCCGGCCCGGGCGCGCAGTCGGTCCAGGAGCGGGAGGGTGAGGTTCTCGCCGACCGAGAAATCGCCGATCACTCCCTCGACCGCCCGGTCCGCGGGGACCAGGGGAAGGCCCAGGGTGTCGGCGTCACGCGCCTCGGTCCACCGCTCGGAGCGTTCCGGCAGCCGCAGTCGGCCGCTCACCTGCCCGCCATGGGCCCCGCACACCACGTACGGCACGATCTCGTGGCCGGAGCCGACCAGACCGGTGATGCCCAGGCGCTCGCCCCTGGCCAGGTCGAAGTCGATTCCCCGCAGTGGCCCGGCCGACAGGTCGCGGACCTCCAGTACGGGGTCGGTGGGGCTGGAAGAGCGCGCCGGACGGTGGTCGCTCTGCGCCTCCTCGCCCGCCATGAGTTCCGCCAACGAGCGAGGAGTGAGCTCGGCGACCGGGCGCGTGGCGATCCGGCGTCCGCCGCGGATGACGGTGACCCGGTCGGCGAGCGCGAAGATCTCGTCCATCCGGTGCGAGACGTACAGGACGCTCGCGCCGGCGTCGCGGACCTCCCGCACGATGTCGAAGAGGCGGGCCACCTCGCCGGGCGGCAGCACGGCGGTGGGCTCGTCGAGCACCAGGACACCGCGGCCGCCGTCCCAGCCCTGCAGCGCGGCGGCGATGGCCACCACCGCGCGCTGAACGGGGGTCGCCGTCGCCAGGGGACGGCGCACGTCGATGCCGAGACCGAACCGTTCGACGAGGGCGATCGTCCGCCTCTCCATCTCCGGCCAGCGGATGTTGCCCAAGGCCGTGCGGGCGAAGCCGTGGCGGAGCGCGAGGTTGTCGATGGCGCTCAACTCGCCCACCAGCCCCAGCTCCTGGTGGACGAAGCGGAGCCGGTCGTGGCGGGAATCGGTGGCATGGCCGAGGTCGAAGGGCTCGCCGTCGAGTTCGGCCACCGCACCCGGCTCCGCGTGGTGGAAGCCGGCGAGGATCTTGATGAGGGTGGACTTGCCGGAGCCGTTGGGCCCGATGAGGGCGTGGATCTCGCCGGGTGAGACCTCGAGATCGACGTCTTTGAGTGCCTGGGTGCCGCCGAATCTCTTCGACAGTGCGGCCACCCGCAACGCCGGCCGGTCCGCCTGCCGCGACGCACCGTCCCTGTCCTGCCGTGTTCCTGACGATGTGTCAGTGTGCACTGGTCCTCCGTCCGTGGGTGCGGAAGGGTGCCGCCGCCGGCTGCGAGCCGGCGGCGGTCAACCAGGTCAATTCAGGCCCCAGAGCGCCTTGAACTGCTCCTGGTAGCTCTCGACGATCGGGAAGTCGCCGTCGGCGGAGGGCAGGTTGTCCTTGGTGACGAGCATGCTGGGCAGCACCGCCTTCTGGTCCACGGCCATGGACTGACCGGTGAAGTGCCGGGCCAGCGCGTCGGCCTGGAGCCAGGCCGTCTCGTGGGAGTTCAGCGCCATCGCGCCGTCGGTGAGACCGCTCTGGATGTACTGGTAGTTCTGCGCGTCACCGACGTTGACGAGGATGTGCTTACCGGTGATGCCGGCGGTCTTGAGCGCGCTCGGTACTCCCACGTTGAGCAGGCCCAGGGAGAAGACGACATGGGTCACCTTCGGGTGTGACCGGAGGTACGACACCACGCGGTCCGGCATGTCCTTGCCCACCGCGGTGATCGGCACGTCGACGTTGTCCAGCGCGCAATCGGCGCACCATTTCTTGTAGTTGGCCGTGAAGGAGTCCTTGACGGGCTTGAGAATCGTGTACGCCGGCAGATCGAAGTACACGGTGTTCGCCTTGGCGCCGCTGTTCGACACCACCCACGAGGCGAGCATCTTGCCCTGGGTGCCGACGGCCTTCGGACCGTTGGTCAGCAGGGAGATTCCGTCGCCCGCCACGTCGTCGGCGTTCGACTGGATGACAGGGATGCCGGCCGCCTTCAGCTGTGCCAGCTGCTTCGTGTAGACGGCGCGAGGGAAACCGGAGGAGATGACGGCGTCCGGCTTGTCGCGTACGGCTTGTGCATAGGCGGCCTGGACGGACTCCGGCGTGCCCTGGGTGGCGATCTGCTTCACCTTCCAGCCCAGTTCTCCCGCGGCGACGGTGAAGAAGTCGGCGAGGTCCTTGCAGGACTGGACGCCGCAGAGGATGAAGTCGATCTCCTTGCCCTTGGGGATCTTCTTGCCGACGGGCTTGGTGACGGAGATCGCGGCCGGGCGCTCCACGTACTTCTTCAGGGCCGCGCGCGCGGCGGTCAGGCCGGGGGAGCCCGGCGCCGCCGCCTGCGACGAGCCGGCGGCCGGAGTGGTGCTGCCGCCGCACGCCGTCAGGGTGAGCAGTGCGGTGACGGGGACGATCGCGGTGAGGGCGCGGTGGACCGCGCGACCGGGTCTGGAACTCATCGTTGAGTACTCCCGTGGTGTGGCGCCTGGGCTGCCGCGACCCGCGTCGCTCGCGCTTCCGCGGCGCTCGGCTCCGGTCAGGCGGAACGATTCCGTGTCGCCCCGGGGCGGGACGGCACGCAAGTGGTGCTTACCGGGATGGACAGAGACCGTCCCGGAGCGGAGAAACTTATGAGGCACTACAGCCTCAAGTGGGTCGGAGTGTGACACGCCTCGGCGGGCTTGGGGAGAGGTGCGCGGCAACAAATTCGCGATTCATCGGCAGATTCCGTCTTGACCTCGGAAGATGCCGGCTTCATTCA
Source organism: Streptomyces sp. NPDC001617 (assembly GCF_053596855.1). Classification (NCBI taxonomy): domain Bacteria; kingdom Bacillati; phylum Actinomycetota; class Actinomycetes; order Kitasatosporales; family Streptomycetaceae; genus Streptomyces; species Streptomyces sp. NPDC001617. The sequence continues at coordinate 259,363 of NZ_JBSFHA010000001.1, read as the reverse complement.
TCGTCGTGAGTGTTGCTCCTGACCGTGACCGGTAACTACACTCACTCTAAAGTTTCTGCCTGAGGAGAGATGATGGACGAAACATCGGAGCCGGCCACGGCGCGGTGCCCCGGGCCCAGCGTCCAGGACTACCTCGACCAGGACAGCCGCCCGGTTCCCCCCGCCCTGAGGTACGAGCGGAACGACCACCTCGGCAGCGAGGACATCGACACCGACCGCTTCACCTCCCGCGAATGGGCCGAACGCGAGATGCGGCAGGTGTGGCGGCGCGTCTGGCAGTTCGCCTGCCTGGAGAGCGAGATTCCCGAGGTCGGCGACCACGAGGTCTACGAGATCGGCGACGACTCGCTCATCGTCGTGCGCACTGCCCCCGACGAGATCCGCGCCTTCGTCAACGTCTGCCTGCACCGCGGACGCAAACTGCGCACCGGCGGTGGCAACGTCAGCGAGTTCCGCTGCTCGTTCCACGGCTTCGCCTGGAACCTCGACGGCACGATGCAGACCCCGCCCTGCGCCTGGGACTTCCCGCACGTCACCCCGGAGAAGTTCGCCCTCCCCGAGGCCCGGGTGGCCACCTGGCGCGGCTTCGTCTTCATCAACATGGACCCGTACGCGGAGTCCTTCGACTCCTACCGCGGCACCTTCGACGAGTACTACATCTGGCCACTGGAGAACCGCTACAAGTCGCTGCACATCGCCAAGGTGCTGCCCTGCAACTGGAAGGTCGCACAGGACGCGTTCATCGAGTCCTTCCACGTGATCGCCACGCACCCGCAGATGCTGCCGTGGCTGGCCGACGCCAATTCCCAGTACGACGTCATGGCGGACCAGCCCAACTGGAACCGGATGATCAACATTCAGGGCGCGCCCAGCCCGCACGTGGCGGACTCCGTCACGGAGGAGGACGTCCTGGAGACCTTCTACGACTCGCGTGCGTTCTATGCCGCGGCCCAGGGCCGCGACCTGGTGATGCAGGAGGGTGACGAACTGCCGGCGATCCCGCCCGGCGGCACCGCGCGCCAGGTCCTCGCCGAGCGGATGCGCGAGCAACTGGCGGCCACCTCGCAGCAGGACTTCTCGGAGACCGCGGACACCGAACTGCTGGACGCCATCAACTACTTGCTGTTCCCCAACTTCAACCCCTGGGGCGGCGCCAAGTCCAACATCATCTACCGGTTCCGGCCCAACGGCCTCGACCCGGACTCCTGCACCGCGGAGATCATCTTCATGTCGTCCCCGAAGCAGCCCGGCGAGATGCCGTCCCCGGTGAAGATCCGCTGGGTGCCGGAGGACATGCTCTTCGCCGACATCCCCGAACTGGGCGTACTCGGCCCCGTCTTCGACCAGGACTGCGAAAACCTCCCCTACGTCCAGCAGGGCCTCAAGGCGATGCGCAAGCCGGGCATCACCCTGGCCAACTACCAGGAGAGCCGCATCCGCCACTTCAACCAGACGCTCGACCAGTGGATGAACAAGTGACCCACCGGGTGGCGGTCAGACCCTCCGGCATCGAGCTCGACGTGCTCGACGGCGAGGATCTGTTCACCGCCGCCCAGCGCCTCGGCTACCGCTGGCCCACCATCTGTGGCGGCAAGGCCACCTGCCGTACCTGCTTCGTCCGGGTGGAGGAGGGCACCGAGAACTGTTCGCCCGTGGGCCCGCTGGAGCGCGAGGGCATCGAGGCCCTGCGCAGGCCGGTGGACGGCCTGACCCGGCTCGCCTGCCGGCTCAGGGTCGAGGGCCCGGTGACCGTGACCAAGCGCGGCGTGCGCCGCCGAGTGCAGGAGTGAGACCCCACATGTCCAAGCAAGTGATCCACCCGCTGACCGGGCATGTGTACCGGCTCACCGAGGACGGACTGGTCGAGGTGACCGACCCCAGGACCGGGGCGCAGGGCGTCTTCGACTTCCAGGCCCGGTGGCAGTCGGGCGAACTGCGCCACGCCGACCTTCAGATGGCCGGCTGGGTCGGCCGCCTCGCACAGCGGCGCACCGCGCCCCAGCCGGAAGGATGAGTCTCCGTGTCCTTTCGCACCACACGGGTGGTCTGTCTGGTACGCCGCCCCGCCCAGGCGCCGGCCCTCGATGACTTCACCGTCGAGGAACGCCCCCTGCCGTCCCTGGGTGAGGGGCAACTCCTCGTCCGCAATCTGTACATGAGCGTCGACCCGTCCATGCGCGGGCGGCTGGAGAGCACCGAGAAGCACTACACGCACAACTTCACCCCCGGATCACCGCTCGACGGCCGGGCCCTCGGTGTCGTGGAGGAGAGCCGCTGTTCCTCCGTACCGCCCGGCGCCTTCGTACGTCACCAGCTGGGCTGGCGGGAGCGGGTCGTACTCGACGGGGCGGACACCGACGGGGCGGATCGCATCGACCCGCAACTCGCCCCGCTGCCCACCTGGTTGGGGCTGCTCGGCCAGACCGGATTCACCGCGTACGTGGGCCTGACCAGGATCGCGGCGGTGCGCCCCGGCGACACCGTCTTCGTGTCGGCGGCGGCCGGGGCCGTCGGCACCGCCGCCGGCCAGTTCGCGCGCCTGCTGGGCGCGGACCGGGTGATCGGCACCGCCGGAGGGCCGGACAAGTGCGCCCTACTGGTCAAGGAGTTCGGCTACGACGCCGCCGCGGACTACCGTGCCGGGCCGGTGCGCGACGCGCTGGCCCGGCTGGCACCCGACGGCATCGACGTGTACTTCGACAACGTCGGCGGTGAGCAGCTCGCCGCGGCTCTGCACGCGCTGCGGACCGGTGGCCGGGTCGCCCTGTGCGGGATGATGTCGCAGTTCGGCGGCGACCGGCGGACCGTGGACATCAACCACTTGATCCAGGCGGTCCTCAAGCGGCTGACGTTGTGCGGTTTCATCGTCCGCGACCACGACGACCTGCGGCCGGAGTTCGAGCAGCGGGTCGCGGGGTGGCTCGCCGAGGACCGGATCACCGCGCGGGAGACGGTCGTGGACGGCCTGGAGAACGCCGCGGGGGCACTACTGTCCCTGCTCGACGGCGGCAACATCGGCAAGATGCTGGTCCGCCTGGCTGACGACAGCGCGTACGCCCGCGCGTAGCTCACCGGTACACACAAAGGGGGCGCCCACCGCGACATCCGCGGCGGGCGCCCTTTTTTGTGTGTACGCCTATCGCATGGAACTGGCCGCCGCGACGCGATACGTCGCCAGGGAGACACCCACCCGGTTCAGCCCGGCCACGGCCGCGCGGAAGTCCTTGATGTGCGCCGTGGTGAAGTGGTCGTCCAGGGCCTGCTGGGACACCCACCGCTCGAACACCCGGATCCGGCGTTCGTCGGCGGGGTCCGCGGTCATGGCGTAGTCCAGGCAGCCGGGTTCCTCTTCCCGGGTGCGCCTCCCGACGTCGACGAGGTGCTTCAGCAGCGTGTCGCGATCCGCGGGCTCGTAGTCCATCCAGCCTGCGACGATGATTTCCTCGGACACAGCAGTCCTTCCCATGGGTGTGAGGGGTCGTTGCCGTCAGCCGACGAGAACGGCGGGGTTGCCGTCGCTCCACGTGCGTGTCAGCGTCCGATGGCTGAAGCGCCAGCCGTCCGCGGTGCGGCGCAGCCGGTCGTCGTAGCGGCCGACGATGACGTAGAGATCCCCGCCCGGTGTGCCCCGGCGGAGGTGCCGGGCGAAGACGCAGGCCCGGTGCGTCGTGGTGTCGCCGCTGACGCGCACCACGGAGTTGGTCACCATGTGGAGCGAGCCGTCGAGCTCCCGCAGCGGGCGCCGCAGCGCTTCGGCGATCTCCTCCGGGCCTCGTGACGTGCCGGCTCGACCGCCGAAGTCCACCTGGGCGTCGTCGGTGAAGAGGGCGGGCAGGGCGGCCCAGTCCTTGGTGTCCAGGGCGTGGGCGTAGGCGAGGACGGTGTCGAGCACCGCCACTCGGTCGGCCAGAGCGCGGACCTGCCCGGCGGAATCCTGCATGTCCTCTCCGTAACTGTCGCGACGCGTCCGGCCGGGGCCCGGAGTCCGGGCCCCGGCTCAGGTCTGCGTCGTCGGGAACGCCTCCGGCTGGGCCTGCGGGGCCGCCGCCCACATCTTCGCACCGTCGAAGGCGGTCACCCGCTGCGGCACGATCTCGATGACCACTCGCCCCTCGGAGTCCAGCAGCCGGGCGAACTCCGCCTGCCGGACCGGATCCCCGGGACGCACGGCCGCCGCCAGAGCCGTCAGGAACCAGTCCTTGGTCTTCCGGTCCTGGTGCACGACCGCGAGACCCCGGCAGGTGAGCGATCGGCGTTCGGTGATGCCGGACCCTTTGCTGCTGACCACGAGGCTGACCCTCGGATCAACACGCACGGCGGCGACGCGAGGGCGCCGGTCGGTCGAGGTCACCCAGAAGCGTCCGTCCCGGAAGAGGTAGTTCACGACCGCCCCGATCGGGTGTCCGCCGCTGCCCGCCCATACGAAGGTGCACTCCGTCTGCCGGGCCAGGAGCTCGGCGGCGTCCTCGTCGTCGAGGCGGTAGCCGCCGAGCTCTTCCCATCCTGTCACCCGCCGCATCATGGCCTCCGCGGGTGCGGTTAGAGGACCGCCGCGGGGACGCTGTCCACGGTGACCGTGCCCTTGGTGCCGTCGACCGTGATCACCATGCCGTCCCGCAGCCGCTGCGTACCGTCTTCAACGGAGATGACGGCCGGGATGCCGAGCTCACGGCAGACCACGACGGCGTGGCTGTTGAGCGCGCCCACATCCACGACGGCCGCTCCGGCGACCAGGAACAGTGGAGTCCAGGCAGCGTCCGTGATCGGCGCCACCAGTACCTCGCCCGGCTCCAGTGCCTCGCACGACGCCGGGTCGGTGACCACCCGCACCCTGCCGGTGTACGTGCCGTGGCTGCCGCCCACGCCCTTGAGGACGTCGCCCCCGACAGCGGCCGCGGTGCGCTCCTCGCTGCGTCGCGGCCAGCTGTCGATCTCGGTCCGGGCGTCGTCCGCGACGAAGAACGGCGGTTCCAGTTCCCGGAGTTCGTCGTATTCCTGAAGCCGCTGGGTGATGACGGAGCCGAAGCGGTCCGGATCGGCGACATAGTCGTCGAGCTCGGTGTCCAGCAGCATCATCACGTCTTCGGGCTGCGCGAGGCGTCCTGCCTCGACACCGCGGCGGCCGAGCTCGCGGATCGCCATCCGGATCTCGTTGATGACGGTGACGCAGTTGGCCTTGGTCCGCTCGCGCGCCGGGATCCACACGTTGGACGCGTGCATTCCGGCGTCGAACATCGGCTGCGCGTCCTCGGGAAGCGCGGCACGCACCTCCGCGGCCGTCGCCTGACGGTGTGCCGTGAGCCGCTCGTGCCGGGCGGCGGGAGAATCACCGTCGGAGCTGTGCCGGATCCGGTCCACCAGGGACAGTGCCTGGATCGGGGCGGCCTCCCAGGACAGCGCGTGGATGTCCCACTCGTTGGGGCCGCGGTCGCCGGACTCGGCGAGGAACTCGTCGAACGAGTCCCGGAACGCCTTCACGTCCCCGGTTGCTCCCTCGAGTGCCTGCTCCACAGCGGACGGACCCTGGTCGAACAGCGCCGTCAGTTCGGCGGAGGCCGCCACCTGCCGGGACAGCGTCCACAGGCCCGCCGAGGGGCCTGCCGAGTCGACGTCCCCCAGCCCGCTGATGAGGTCGAGCATCGCACCGGGACGATCAATGCTCGCGCACAGGGGGCCGAGGATCGCCGGTCCGACCGACGCGGGCAGCGTCGACTCGACATGCCGTTGGAAGGTCGTCTCGACGTCGTCGAGCAGACCGCGGGCACGCGCCACCAGTTCGGCGGCGGACAGCTGCGTCAGGTCGGGCCGCTCGCGGCGGATCCGGCGCAGCCGCTCATGGTCGGCGTCGCCCTCCGGGTAGCCGCTCTGGCCGAGCATCTGCTGGAGGATCCCGCCGGCCTTGGCCGTCAGCTCCGCGTCCTGGTCGTCGGGATGTGCCACGTACACCGGGGTGTCGGAGCGCTGGCCGACGAAGGCCGCGTCGATATCGGCCGCGGTCTGGCCCATACGGATGCCGAACAGCCGCAGGTGCGAGAGGTTGAGGTAGAAGTAACCGCCGAAGATCCCGACGAACGGAGGCCGGGGGCCGGCGACCTCCTCCTCGCGGTAGATGCTGAAGTCGAGGAAGCCGCGGCGCCAGCCCTGCAGGCCGCGCCCCCACACCAGGCTCCAGCCCAGCGGGCTGGCCGGCTCCGGCAGGGTCTCGCCCGCGTTGGCCCGGGTGTAGTGGGGCAGTCGTTCGTTGCGCTGCCAGTCGGTGATCCAGTGCTTCATGGTGATGGGGCTCCCGCCGTCCGTTGCGCCGCTCACCACTGCGCCGTTCCGCCGTCGACGCTGATCAGCGTGCCGGTGATGCCCGCGCCCGCGTCGCTCGCCAGCAGCCTGGCGACTCCCGCGATCTGCTCGACGGTCGTGATCTTCTTGGTGGCGGCGTGCTCGGCGAACCGGCCCAGCCACTCCTCGTAACTGATGCCCTCGGCCTCGGCCGCTGCCGGTCCCGCGGCACGCATCAGGTCGGTGTCGACGGCGCCGGGGCAGATCGCGTTGCAGGTGATGCCCAGGGTGCCGTACTCGAAGGCGGTCGCCTTGGTCAGACCGTGGATGGCGTGCTTGTTGGTGATGTAGTGGCTGATCGCGGGCTTGTTGGCCTGCTTGCCCTCGACCGAGGAGATGTTGATGACCCGGCCCCAGCCGCCTTCCAGCATGGGCTTCAGCGCGCGGCGCGTGCCGTAGAAGTAGGCGTTGAGGTTCAGGTCGAGCGCCTTGTGCCAGGCCTCGTCGCTCAGTTCGTGGACGGGCGCGAAGCCCTCGGTGCCTCCGACGTTGTTGACCATGATGTCCAGTCGGCCGAAACGCTCGACCGTCCAGTCGACGAGTGCTTCGATGTCCGCCTGGCTGCTCGAGTCGCAGGCGTGGAAGACGGCTTTGTCGCCGGCCTGGAGTTCCTCCAGCGCCTGCTTGCCCTTGATCTCCGAGCGGCCGCTGAGCACGACCGTTGCCCCGTCGGCCAGGAAGGCCTCGGCGATGGCGCGGCCGATACTGCGCGTGCTGCCCGTGATCACTGCGACACGTCCGTCGAGGCTGCCCGTAGCCACCATGCTGTTCTCCTGCGAGGGTTGTTGGTTGGTCATCTGGACGCTTCGTCCAGGAGGCGGTGGATGGTGCGGTGGAAGTGCTGGAGCCCGGGTTCGTTGCGTCCGAAGACGAAGTCGGTCCCGGCGAGGGCCTTCAGCCCCCGCTGCACTCCGTAGGTGGTCGCGTAGTCCTCGTCGCGGACCACCTCGTAGAACCACTCGCCGAACTGGTCGGCGGCGTGGCGCTCCTCCTCGGTGACGGCCGGCTCGCGCAGCAGGATGATCTGCTGGGTCACCGACTCGGTGGCCGTACGGGGGATCACGATGGAGACGGCGATCTTGTTGCGCCAGGTGCCGGCGATGGCCAGACCGGGGAAGAGCCAGTAGATGGCTCCCACGACGTCGCCCGGATCGCGCTGCTCCGCGGGCAGCTCCGCCAGGTCGGCGATGGGCCGCAGGGCCGCAGCGAGGCGCTGATGAGGGCCCCAGGTGTCATGAGCCATCATGTTGGAGAAGTTCGTCTCGAAGACCGTCTTCGTGTGCAGCGAGGCGAAGTGGTAGGTCTCCAGGTACCCGTCGAGGGTGACCTTCCAGTTCGGGCTGGTCAGCTCACGGGTCGCGTAGTGGTGGCAGTCCGCGAAGCGGAGCCCCTCCAGGAGCGGCTGCAGGTCTCCCAGCCAGGCGTCCAGGTCGTGCTCGGCGGCCGGATCCAGCGATACGAAGACGATGCCGGCGCGCTCGCCGACGGGAAGCTGGATCAGGCTGCGCTTCTCGCGCGGTACCTCGCCGAAGGTCTTCTCGGCGTACACGCCCCGCAGTTCGCCCGCCAGGTCGTACGACCAGGCGTGATAAGGGCAGGTGATCCGCTTCGCCACGCCGCAGCCCGGCTCGACGAGCTCGGCGCCGCGGTGCCGACAGGCGTTGATCATCGCGTGGACGACGCCCTTGCGGTCCCGGGTGATCAGGATGGGTACGCCGAGTACGTCCAGCGCCTTGTAGGTGCCCGGTCCGGGGAGCTCGGACGACATGGCCAGGGGCAGCGGAACACTCCGGTGGACGGCGTCCATCTCCCGCAGCCAGCGGTCGGCGTCGAGGTAGTTGTCGACGGGTTCCGTCCACTGCTCCTCGGCCTCGTGCGTGGTGTTGTTGATGTAGTGCTCGACGACACGCTCGGCGAGCTCGGCCGCGTCCTGCCGCGTCGCCACGCCCGCGGCGTCCGTGGAGCGGTCCTGGCCGATCCATGAGGTGTATTCCGGAGTGGGGGGCGGCAGGGGACGTTCGTCGTCCGCCGCCTGCGTCTCCGGTGAATTGATCTGGACCACGATGTCCTCAATCCTCCCAGCCGCGAGCTGGTGAAGGGTCCTGGTGCTACAGCTGCGCTGCGACCGCCACAACAACAGGAGTTAGTGTTGTGTGTCAATAGAAAGTGCCGAACTTCGCCCGGCGGCATTCCACAGGTCAAACCGCCTTCTGTGGCAGGGTCACGCTCAGTTCGACTGGATCTTTCTATTGAATGGCTCCAGCTACCGGGATGAGATGGTGGCTGGCTGACGGAGAGGCGGCCCAGTGGTCGATGAGGCGGCCGGTCCGGCCGAGATGCCCGGGGGGGCGCGGATGACCCAGCCCTTCGAGGCGGGAGTCGTGGTGCGGGACCTGGAAGTGATGGAGTCCTTCTACGGTGAGGTGCTCGGCTGTGTCCCCGTGCACCGCTCGCACATCCCGCAGGCGATCGCCGGCCCGGCCGGACTGGGCGGACAGCTCCTCGTCGTCTGGCTCGAGGTGCCGTCCGGGGGCCGGATCAAGCTGATCCACCCTCGGGTGAGTGCGGCGTCGTTCCCGTCGGTCGTACCGCTGGCCGAGCGCTGCGGTCTGGCCTACCTCACCTTCCATGTCGACGATATCGCGCCCCTTGTCGCCGTGCTGCCGACTGCCGGTGCCAGGCCGCTGTCGTCGCCGGTCGTGGTGTCGGCGCGCGGCCGGCGGATCAGCTTTTGGGCTGATCCGGAGGGTAATGCCATGGAGCTTGTGGACCGGCGTGGCGGCGGCCTCGAAGTCGGTTGAGCCCTGCCCGTAGTAATTAGAGAAGCTCTTCAGTAAGGTGCCCCCTGCTAGTTACTGTAGACAGACACAACAAAGTCCGATCGCTGGTTACACCTCGCTCGGGGCGAAGGGACGGACGATGGCTCAGAGGGCATCGAAGAAGTCGGCCGACCCGGCCGCGCACCAGGTATCCGCGCAGGTCATCAGGGATCTGCACGAGCGCATGGTGCGCATCCGGTTGTTCGAGACCGAGGCGGGCAAACTCATGGAGGCGGGCAAGCTGCCCGGCTTCCTGCACCTCTACGTCGGTCAGGAAGCCGTGGCCGCCGGCGTCATGACGGCCTTGCGCGACGACGACCAGATCACTTCCACCCACCGTGGCCACGGGCACGCCGTGGCCAAGGGTGTCGGCCTGCGCGAGATGTACGCCGAGCTGTACGGGCGCGTGACCGGCGCCTGCCTCGGCCGCGGCGGGAGCATGCACATCAACGACCTCACCCGCGGCATGCTCGGCGCCAACGGCATCGTCGGGGCGGGCGTCCCGATCGCCGTGGGTGCCGCCTTCGCCGCCCGGTACAAGGGCGAGGACAGCGTCGCCGTGACCTTCTTCGGTGACGGCGCCACCAACATCGGCGCCTTCCACGAGGGCGCCAACATGGCCGCGATCCTGCGCCTGCCGGTCCTCTTCATCTGCGAGAACAACGGCTACGCCGAGTTCACCCCGCAGTCGAAGCACATGCTGATCACCGACGTCGCCGACCGGGCCGCCGCCTACGGCATGCCGAGCGTGATCGTCGACGGCATGGACGCGATCGCCGTCCACCAGGCCACCGTCGAGGCCGTCGCACGCGCCCGGGCCGGCGAGGGCCCCATGTTCATCGAGGCCAAGACCTACCGCTACTACGACCACCAGGGCGTCAAGGGACTGCGTCACCCGTACCGCTCGCAGGAGGAGGTCGAGGAGTGGAAGGCCCGCGACGCGATCGACCTGCTGGAAGCCCGTGCCCTCGCCGACGGCACCGCCACCCGCGTCGAGTTGGACGAGACCTGGCAGCGCACCCGCGACGAGATCGCCGAGGCCATCGCCTACGCCGAGGCCAGCCCCCTGCCCGACCCAGCCGACCTGCTCCTCAACGTCTACTCGGGATGACCGCCATGACCACCATCTCCGAAGCGCCCGCCGCCGCTCCCGACACCACGTCCCGCAAGCTCACCTACGTCAAGGCCTTCAACGAGGGCCTGGCACAGGCCATGCGCGAGGACGAGAACGTCTTCGTCGCCGGCGAGGACGTGGCCGGATACGGCGGCGTCTTCCGCATGTTCGACAACCTCCTCGACGAGTTCGGCCCCCGCCGCATGATCGACACCCCGATCTCCGAAGCCGCCCTCGTCGGCCTCGGTGTGGGAGCCGCGGCCCGGGGCCTGCGCCCCGTCGTCGACCTCATGTTCATGGACTTCATCGGCGTCTGCCTCGACCAGATCGTCAACCAGGCAGCCAAGATGAAGTACATGTTCGGCGGCGCGCTGTCCGTGCCGCTCACCATCACCACCGCCTCCGGCGCGGGCCTCGGCGCCGCGGCCCAGCACAGCCAGAGCCTGGAGGCCTGGCTGGCTCACGTGCCCGGCCTCAAGGTGGTGATGCCGAGCGACGCGTACACCGCCAAGGGCCTGACCGTCTCGGCCATCCGGGACAACAACCCGGTCGTCGTCATGCTCAACAAGGTCCTGCTCGGCAGCAGCAGCGAGGTGCCCGAGGAGATCTACGGCATCCCGCTGGGCCAGGCGCACACCGCGCGGCAGGGCGGCGACGTCACCGTGATCGCCCTGGGCCGCATGGTGGTGGAGGCCCTCGCGGCGGCCGACGAACTCGCCGCCGAGGGCGTGGAGATCGAGGTGATCGACCCGCGCACCGTGCAGCCCCTCGACACCGAGACGATGTTCGCCTCCGTCCGCCGCACCAACAGGGTGCTCGTGGTGCATGAGGCCGTCACCTTCGGCGGGCTCGGCGCGGAGATAGCCGCCCAGATCCAGGACGCCGCCTTCGACTACCTGGACGCGCCGGTCCTGCGCATCGGCGCCCCGTTCTCACCCGTTCCCTTCTCCCCGGTCCTTGAGAAGGCCTACGTGCCCGATCGCACCCGGATCGCCCAGGGCTGCCGGCGTCTCCTCGAAAGGTCGTGACCGATGGCGGTCGAGGTTCTGCTGCCGAAGATCGGCCTGACCATGCAGGAAGGCACGATCGACGAATGGCTCGTGCCCACCGGCGCCCCCGTCGCGGAGGGCGAAGCGCTGCTGAGGCTGGCCACCGACAAGGTCGATGTGGACGTCGAGGCGGAAGCCGGGGGACTGTTCCACCCCGTGGTCCCGGCCGGGACCACCGTGCCGACCGGAGCACTCATCGGCTGGCTGCTGGCCGAGGGCGAGCAGCCACCGGAGCCGGATGGAGCGCCGACGGCCGCCGGTCCCGGGACCAGTGACGACGCCGCGTCGCCGGCAGCCGCGGGCGCCGCCCCGCCGATGCCCGCGAGCAACGGCACCGTTGCCTCACCCGGTGCCTCGGGCCGGCTCCTGGCCTCACCGAACGCGCGGCGCGTGGCGGCCGGGGCCGACGTCGATCTCACCGGCGTCCACGGCACCGGACCCGGCGGTCGGATCGTCTCCGAGGACGTGGAGGAGTTCCTGGCTGCTGCCGCCGCGTCCCCGGCGCCCACCGTGACCGTGGCGAACGGATCCGTCACTCCTGCCTCACCGCTGGTTCGCAAGCTGGCGAGGGAGCGGGGCATCGATCTCTCCGAGGTGAACGGCACGGGCCCCGGCGGCCGGATCCGCAGGTCCGACCTCGACCTCGACGCTGCCGCCCCGGCCGCCGCGCCGGGGCCCCTCCGTGGCGGTTCCGCACCCCGGCCGGGAGACGTCCTCCCGCTCACCGGGATGCGCGGCACCATCGCCCGAAGGATGCACGCCAGCCTCCAGGAGATGGCGCAGCTGACGCACGGCTACGAGGTGCGGATGGACTCCGTGGTGTCCCTGCGGGACCGGCTCAAGGAGGAGTGGGCCGACAGCGATCTGCCGGTGCCCAGCATCAACGACTTCCTGATGAAGGCCGCAGTGCTGGCCCTGCGCGAGCACCCGCTGCTCAACGCGACGGTGCGGGAGAACGGCATCCACCTGCTCGCCGACGTCCACGTCGGCTTCGCGGTCGCCGTTCCGGGCGGCCTGATGGTCCCCGTGATCGAGGACGCGGTGGCACTGCCGCTGCCCGAGATCGCCCGCCGGTCGAGGTCCCTGGCGCAGGCTGCACGCGAGGGGCGGATCTCCCCCGCACAGCTGGAAGGGGCCACGTTCACCGTCACCTCACTCGGCGGATACGGCGTCGACTTCTTCACCCCCGTGATCAACCCCGGCAACGTCGCGATCCTTGGGGTGGGCAGGCTCAGGGACGGCGTCGAGTGGGTGGACGACCGGCCGCTGCGGACGCGGGTGCTCACCCTCAGCCTCACCTTCGACCACCGTGCCGTCGACGGGGCACCCGCCGCCGAGTATCTGCGCACCGTCGGTGAGCTGCTGCACAAGCCGCTCAGACTGCTGGTCTGAGCCCGGTGCCGGCCCGCGTCCGGCCGGAAGGCTTGTTCCGGCCGGAGGACGACTTCCGGCCGAGGGTTCTGTTCCGGTCGGGGGCACTCTTCCGGCCGAGGGTCCTGTTCCGGTCGGAGGCACTCTTCCGGCCGGAGGACCTATTCGGCCGCCACCAGTTCCGCGATCCGCCCCGCGAGGCTGCCGACCTCGCGGACGAAGGCGCGGTGCCCCAGCGACCGGTAGACGTCGTCGCCCCGGACCTGTGAGATCGCCGCGTTCTCCAGCAGCGCCAGCAGGCCCAGGCCGATCACCACCGCCTCGGCGTCGGAGACCGATCCGCGGGCCTTGTGGATCAGCCGCACCAGTTCGTCCAGCAGTTCCTCACGGCTCTCCTGGCGCAGTGCCTCCGCGTCCTGGCTCATGCCGGCCGACGACACGAAGAAGACGGTGGCGGCGGACCGGTGTTCGCCCAGCCAGGCCAGCAGCGTGGTGACGGCCGCTCCGATGTCCGAGCCGGGTTCGTAGGCCTCGGTGAGTGCCTGCAACTGCTCGCGCAGCGCGGCGGCGAACATCCGCATACCTTCCGCCAGGACCTGGTCCTTGGAGGAGAAGTGGTAGTACACCGCTGCCGAGGTCATCTCCGCACGAGCGGCGATGTCGGCTACCGTCACCTCGTCCGGCGGCTGCGTGGCGAACAGTTCCGTGGCCGCGTCGATCACCCACTGCTTGCGCGACGGACGGTGAGCGGCGCGAGTTCCGGAAGTCGTCATGGTGTCAAGTATGCCGGGACCTCGACGTTCCAGAGGCACATACACAGCAGGGAATTATGCTGACGGGCGATCGGAGTTACTGGATAGGATGGTCAGTACGCAGGGCCCACAGACACGCCTTCACGGCAGCCGGCAGGGAGCATGATGGCCACCACGAAGAACGGCAAGCAGCCCGCCCACCGGCCCTCGCGGCGGCAGCACATCATCTCCGCCGCCGTGCGGGTGTTCGGCCGCAACGGATTCACGGAGACCAGCATCCAGGACATCGCGGACGAGGCACAGGTGGTGCCCACCGCCGTCTACTACCACTTCGATGGCAAAGAGGAGTTGCTCGAACTCGCGATGCGACGGGTCTTCGACCAGCTGAACGCCGTGGTGGAGGCGGCGCGTCCGGAATCCGAGCCGGGCGACGCGGAGGGCCTGGTCCGCGTCATCGACGCGGTGTGGGACTGGGTGGAGCAGAACCCGGACGAGGCGCGGCTGTACCAGGTCCAGGTCGCCTCCGCCAACGGCAGTGTCAAGGTGCTGCGGGACGAGTTCGAACAGCGGCACATCCAGCGTGGCTACGACTATCTGCCCGAAGGCACCACCCGCAGCCCCCGCGCGGCGAAGGCCCGGCACGCCGGGCAGGCGCTCGCCGTCCGCACACTGATCAGTACGACCGTGCTCGTCACCGCTCTGCGGGCGGAGGGAGGACCGCTGTCCCAGCTGCCCTCCGGGTCCGTGCTGGAGGCCGTCAGGGCGCTGGCGCTGCGCATCGTCGGCGCCGCGGACGCGGAGAAGCCGGCCCCGTCCCGGACCTGAGGCGGTTCACCAGGGCAGTGGCTTGCGGTCGGCGAACAGCCCGCCCGTCGTCTCGTCGCCCTCGGGAAGAGTCGCCAGCCAGACCGGGGTGTCCGCCCCTTCCTCCGGGCCGCGCGGGGCGGACGGGCCGCCCATACCGCTGCGGGTCCAGCCGGGATCGGCGGCGTTGACCAGGACGCCCGTGCCCGCCAGTTCGGCCGCGAGCATACGGGTCAGGGCGTTGAGCGCCGCCTTGGAGATCCGGTAGGCGGGGTGCCTGCCGGAGTCCATCAGCGCCAGCGAACCGTAGGAGCTGGTGACGTTCACGACCCGCCCGTAGCCGGCTTCCACCATGCCCGGGACGACGGCCTCCGCCACCCGCCAGGCGCCGGTGAGGTTCGTGTCCAGGGTCGCCCGCAGGATGTCCTCATCGACGTACGGGGGCCGCAGTTCCCGGTCCAGGGACACGCCCGCGTTGTTCACCAGCACGTCGATCCCGCCGGTCAGCCCCGTCGCCTCCCGAACCGCTTCGGTGACGCTCTTCGCGGACGCCACGTCCAGGGCCAGCGGCAGTGCCGCCGGGCCGATGACGCGGCACGCCTCCTCGGCTGCCTCCCGTCCTCGCGCTCCGACCAGAACCCGCAGCCCCTGGTCGGCGAGTTGTCGGCACATCTCCAGGCCGATGCCGCGTGCCCCGCCCGTCACCAGCGCTGTTCTCCCGCCGTGCCGCATGTTTCGCCCGCCGCCTCTCACACCGTCAGAACCGAGCACGCGCTGATCCCGGGCGCCCCGTACACATGGGTGAAGCCCACCCGGGGGGCACCCGGCACCTGCACACCGGGCGCCCGTCCCTGCAACTGCCGTACGACTTCATGGAACTGCCGAAGACCCGAGGCGCCGACGGGCTCTCCGCCGGCCAGACAGCCGCCGTCGGTGTTGACCGGTATCCGGCCCGTCGGATCGGTCTCCCCGGCGGACAGCAGCTCCTCCTGCTCGCCGTGACCGCACAGCCCGGTCTCCGCCAGGTGGATCAGCTCCGAGCCGCTGTCGGTGTCCTGCAACTGGGCGACCTGTACGTCCGCGGGCCGCACCCCTGCCGCGCGGAAGGCCGCCTCCGCGGCGTCGACGCTGGGGCTGTGGTGCGGTCCCGGAGGCAGCCAGGGCGAGAACACCTCGAACGAACCGAACCGCCGCGTCCGGAAGGCCAACGACGCCAGCTTCACCGGCCGTTCGCACAGGTCGAAGGCGCGGTCGCCGCGCGCCAGCACCAGCGCCGCCGCCCCCTGTCCGGGCGAACAGAACATGTACTGGGTGAGCGGGGGACTGACCTCGGCGGAGTCGAGGATCTCCTGCTCGGTCAGCGGCTTGCGCCGCCAGGCCAGGGGATGGTGCGAGCCGTTGCGGAAGGCCCGCGCGGCGACCATCGCCAGCGCCCGCTCCGAGATCCCGTGCTCGTACAGATACCGCCGGGTCTTGAGGGCGAAGAACTGGGTGGTGAGCATCATGCCGGTCTCGGCGTACCAGTCGCCCAGACCGTAGCGGGCGGCGGAGACGTGGAACGCGCCCCGCTCGTGCTTGTCGAACCCGACCGCCAGCCCAAGGGAGGCCTCGCCTGCGCGCAGCGCGCTGGCCACCGCGAGCACGGTGGAGGCACCGGTCGCGCAGCCGTTCTGCACATTGACGAAGGGCACACCGGTCAGGCCAAGACGGCCCACCAGCGTGTCGGGCTTTCCGGACACGTCGGAGCCGCCGGCCGCGTAGCCGATGTCCTCCCAGGCGACACCGGCGTCGGCCAGCGCCTCGCGTATCGCACGCTCGGCCATGTCCATGCCGGTGACGCTCTCGTCGCGGCCGAAGGGATGCATCCCGCACCCGACCACGTACACCTCGTCGGTCCGCCTCATCGCTCCCCGCCCAGGTCCGGACGGAACGCGAAGGTCACAACCTCGGTTCCGTCCTCGTCCTGGTACGCGGGCACCGTGGTGAGCCGGACCGGCAGACCGATCCGTATCTCCGCGCGGGGAACCGCCAGCAGCGCCTCGACCAGCACCTCACCGAGGTCCACATAGCCCACGTGGTACGGCTTGTGGCCGCCGGTCGGCGGTCGGTACGGCGGCTTCGGCGGGAACGCCTGGAGCGTCCACGACCAGACGCGCCCGGTCACCGGCAGCACCTGCGTGGACATGGCTCCGTCCGGACACTTGGGGCACGAGTTCTGCCTCGGGAAGACGACGGTGTGGCACGCGGAACAGCGGGCCCCCGCGAGACGCAGTGGATCCCCGTCGTCGAACAAGGACTCGTCGATGAGTCTGGTGGTCATGCTCTTTCGCCTTCCATGTCACCAGCCCAGCAGCTCGGCCAGCCGTTCCCGATGGTGTGCGGCGCCGCCCAGCAGGACGGCGTCGGACTGGGCGCGCCGGAAGTACAGATGCGCGTCGTGCTCCCAGGTGAAGCCCATGCCGCCGTGGAGTTGCACGCACTCGGCGGCGACGGAGACGAACGCCTCGCCGCACCACGCCTGTGCCACCGCCGCCGCCTCGGCCAGCGCCTCGGGCGAGTCGGCCGCCCGCACCGCGCGCACCACGGCCGACCGAGCGGCCTCGACTTGGAGCAGCATGTCGGCACAGGTGTGCTTGACCGCCTGGAAGCCGCCGATCGCCCTGCCGAACTGGGTACGGTCGCGCACATGGGCCACCGTCATGTCCAACGCGGCCTGTGCTCCGCCCAGCTGCTCGGCGGCCAGAGCCACCAGGGCCACGTCCAGGGCGCGGGAGACGACGTCCGCCCCCTCGCCGCCGGCGGTCAGCGCCCGGGCCCGGGCACCGGAGAAGGTGACCACCGCCTGGCCCCGGCTGAGGTCCAGGGTCGGCACCCGGCGCACCGTGACCCCCGGCTCGCGCGGGTCGGCGAGGAAGAGGTCCACGCCGTCGGCGCCGGCCGCGGCCACCACCAGAGCTTCGGCGTCGGCGCCGTCGAGGACGAACGGCGCGGTGCCGTCGAGCAGCGGCACGCTGCCCTGCCAGGAGACGGCGACCGGCACGGCGTCGGAACGCCACGTTCCGTCGGGGGCCGCCACCGCCAGGGCGTGCACCGCGCCCCCGGCCAGTTCGGCCAGCGCCCTGTCGGCGGTGCCGCAGCCGGCCAGCACCTGGCCGGCCAGCACGGTGGAGGACAGCAGCGGTACCGGCGCCAGCGTCCTGCCCAACTCCTCGCAGACCACGGCGATCTCGGCCAGCCCGCCGATGCCGTCGGCCGACTCGGGCAGCCCGAGGGCCGCGAGGCCGACCTGCCGGCCGAGGGCGTCCCACAACGCGGCGTCGATGCCTGGGGCCTCCTCGGACATCCGGCGTACCGCGGCGGTCCCGCCGGCGTCCGCGCACACCGACCGAACGGTCTCGCGCAGGTCGTCCAGCTCGGTCTCCGACAGGGCGGCGCCGTCCGTCATGGTGCTCGTCATCGTGTGCTCCCGCTCTCGTCGCGCCGCTCCCGCAGGGCACTGTGCGCGGCCGCCATCCGGGCCACCGGCACGCGGTGCGCGGAACACGAGACGTAGTCGAGGCCCAGGCCGTCGCAGAACGCGATCGACTCCGCGTCACCGCCGTGCTCACCGCACACGCCCAGCTTGATGGCGGGCCGTACGCTCCGCGCCCGCTGTGCCGCCAGGTCGATCAGGGCGCCCACCCCGTGCGGGTCGAGCCGGGCGAACGGGCTGGCGCTCAGGAACCCGCGCTCCTGGTAGTTGGCGAGCACCTGGCGCTCGACGTCGTCCCGGGAGAATCCGTAGGTGAGCTGAGTGAGGTCGTTGGTGCCGAAGGAGAAGAACTCGGCGTGCTCGGCGAGTTCGCCGGCCAGCAGTGCGGCCCGCGGCGTCTCGATCATCGTGCCGAGCCGGTACGGGACCTCCACTCCGGTGCGGGCCGCGACCGCGTCGGCGGCACCGCGCACGTACGCGGCCGCGGCGGCCAGTTCCTCCGGCAGGCTGACGAGCGGGATCATCACCTCCAGCTCCGGGCGGACTCCGGTCGCGGCGACATCGGCCCAGGCGGTGAAGAGCGCCTCGGCCTGCGCCGGATAGAGCCGCTCGTGCAGCAGCGCCAGCCGCACCCCGCGCAGCCCGAGCATCGGGTTCGCCTCGCGCAGCGCGGCGGCCCGCTGCTCCTCGCCCGCGTCCAGGGACTGTCCGGGGGCGGGCAGGAACTCGTGCAGCGGGGCGTCCAGCAGACGCACGGTCACCGGCCGGTTTCCGACCGCTGCCAGCAGAGCCCTGAAGTCCTCGTGCTGGGCGTGCTCCAGCGCCAGCAGGGCCTCGTCGCGGGCCGTCGGGTCGGCGGCCAGGATCACCCGGCGGATCAGCGGCAGCCGCTCGCCGAGGAACTGGTGCTCCGTACGGCACAGCCCGACACCCTCCGCGCCCAGGGCGACGGCGGTGCTCACCTCCGCGGCCGTGTCGGCGTTGACCCGCACGCCCAGTCGGCGCATGCCGTCCGCCCACTCCAGCAGGGTGGACAGTTCGGGCGGCGGTCCGGCGACGCTGACGCTCAGCGTCCCCGCGTAGACGGCGCCGGTGCGGCCGTCCAGAGAGACGGGGTCGCCCTCGCGCAGCACCCGGTCCCCGATCCGCACCGTCCCGGCGGCCCGGTCCACGCGCAGCCCCTCGGCGCCGCACACCGCGGGTTTGCCGGCGCCCCGCGCGACCACGGCCGCGTGCGAGGCGATGCCGCCGCTGCCGGTCAGCACAGCGACGGAGGCCAGCATCCCGGGGACGTCCGCCGGGTTCGTCTCGGCAGCCACGAGCACGACCCGAGCACCGTCCGCGGCCAGTTCGAGGGCACGCTCGCTGGACAGCGCGACCGCTCCGGTCGCCGCCCCTGGAGATGCGGGCAGCCCCCTCACCAGGAGTTCCTCCCCGCCGGTCAGCCGGAGCTGGGGGTGCAGCAGTTCCTGCACCTGCGCGGGGGTGATGCGCAGTACGGCCTCCTCGCGGCCGAGCGCCCCGTCCCGGGCCAGGTCCGCGGCCAGACACACCGACGCCCGAAGCGGCGGGCGCAGTTGCGCCGAGGCGGCGAGCAGGGAGATCTCGTCGTCGCGTACCTCGAAGTCGACGGACACCGGCGCGTGCAGATGACGCTCCAGGGTGAGCAGGGAGTGCTCCAGCAGCGCGGTTCCCCCCGCGAGCCGCTCCAGCGGTTCACCGGTGTGGGGCGGCGGCGGGGCGCTGCGGCGCACTCCACGGAAGAAGGAGCCCTGCGGGGAGAGGCGCCCGGTCTCGGGGTGGCGGCTGACCGCCGTGCCGTGACCCGAGTGGTCCGCCGGGCCGATGCGCAGTGCCTGCACGTGCAGGGCGACGGCGAGATCGGCGGGGAGCCGCTGGGCCCGGCGGGACCTTCTCGCACGCGGCGAGTCCCATCGGCCGAGGAGGGCGCGGGCGGCCAGCGCGAGCTGTTGTGCCGGGTCGTCGGGGAAGGGCCCGGAACCGTGCTGTGCCACCAGCGCCAGCAGTGCTTCGACCCGTGCCCGCGGCTCGGGCGTGTCGAGGAGGGCGTCGTCGAGCACCGCGCCCGGGACGTCGAGGGCGTACTCGGCGATCATCCGCACGGTGGCGGCCCACACCTCGTGCAACGCCTCCGCGTGACCGATGACGGCGCACAGGTCGCCCGCATTGCCGGGCGTCACGCCGAGACAGGCCAGGTCGGGCGGCAGCCCGGCGATCTCGGTCGGAGCGCTCGCCGACAGACGCACCAGCAGCGGCCGGGTCGCGTCGCCGATGCGCCGTCCCGCGAGCTGTTCGACCAGGTCCAGGGCGGATCTCGCGGTGTCGGGTTCGCACAGCGACGCGGAGGCGCCGGCGGGCACGGTGAGGCCCGGCACGACCGGCAGCCCGAGGGCCACCAGCCGGTCCATCGCCGCACCGTGCGCGCCCAGTTCGCCGGCGTCGAGGCCCCGGATCCGGCCCTGCCCGTAGGGCACCAGGCGTCGGCCGGGTGTCTCGGTCGGTGTGTGGGGAGCCTCGGACTGTGCGAGCGGGCCCGCCTCGCGATCGGTGACGCTCAACCCCGGCTCCTTGTGACCAGCTCTTCTTCGCGGGCCTCGTCCTGGGCCCGGCTGATGCCGAGCACCAGCAGCAGTTCCTGGTGCAGCCGCATCCACACGGTGTGGTACGAGTCGCACAGCGGCGAGGCCAGCCACTCCAGCGCGCCCTCGTCGAAGTGGTCGAGGGCTTCCTCGAGGGCCGTGAGGTAGCGTCCGCTGCCCGCGAGTACCCGTTCCAGCCTGCGCAGCACGGGCTGGATGGCCTCGTGCACGTCTTCCAGCGACTCGCGCACCTCGGCGTCGTAGCCGCTGTCGGAGTGGTCGTTGGCGGTGCCGTCGGGGTGGCACTGCCATGCCGTGCACACGTCGCGGATCTTCCGGTTGACCGGCAGGAAGGCCTCGTACGCCGCGGTGATCCGCTCCTCCTGCTCGGATCCCGCGGCAACCCGCAGGATCCGCGAGGCGGCGGCCTTGGCACGCTCGGTCGGCAGCACCACCGGACCCTTCACCATCGCCAGCCCCGCGTCGACCAGGGGGCGGTGCTCGGACTCCGGCCGGCCGCGCCACATGCCACGCAGAACGAGGTCGACGACGGCTTCGGTGAGGGTCTCGTCGGGAGCGTCCGGAAGGTCCACGGCAGCAGATTGCATCGCCACACCTTTTCCTCGGTTCTGTGTTGCCCGGAGGTTACGCTCAGGGCAGGGTGTTAGTGAAGAGGGATTCAAGAAACACTTTGGGATTCCCTGGCGCCGGTCCCGCTGTCGCCCGCCTTCGAGCGGCCCCGGGCGGCCAGGAACGACGCCATGCGGTCCTGTGCCTCCCCGCCGTCCGCCAGCAAGGCGATCAGCCGCGCCTCTTCGGCGAGGTGACGGCGCAGCTCTTCCCCGGCGCCGGTGCGCAGCAGCCCCTTGGCGGCGCGCAGCGCGTCACCGGCGCCGGCGGCCAGACCGGCGGCGGTCCGGTGCGCCGCGTCGTCCAGTTCCTCGTCGTCCACGGCCCGGGAGACCAGGCCCAACCGTTCGGCGTCGTCGCCGGTCAGGACCCGGTTGGTGAGGATCAGGTCCGTCGCCAGGCGAGGGCCCGCCAGGCGCGGCAGGAACCATGAGGCCCCGCAGTCCGGCGTGAGTCCGATCGCCGTGTACGCCAGTCGGAAGCGCGCGGACCGGGCCGCCAGGACGATGTCACCCACGAGGGCGAGGCCGATCCCACCGCCCGCGGCCGCGCCGCGCACGGCGGTCACCACGGGTACCGGCAGGTCGTGCAGAGCCTGTATCGCGGCGTGCGCGGCGGTCGCCACGGCGTGCACATAAGCACCGGTCTCCGTGCCGCGACCGGCGAAGGCGCGCAGGTCACCGCCCACGCAGAAGCTGCCGCCCGCCGCCCGCAGCAGGACCGCGCCACCCGGGTCGGCCGCCACCTCGGCGGTCGTGTCCCGCAGTGCCTGCGCGGTCCTGAGGTCCAGGGCGTTGCCCCGCCCGGGATCGTCCAGCCTCACCTCGACGACACCGTCGGGGTGGCGCACGATCCGGACCGGCTCGGTGCTCGCGGGGAGGCTCATGACTTTCTCCTGTCGTCTTCCCGTCACCGGGTGCCTCCCGGCAAGATACTGAAGACGCTGTACAGTTTCTAGGACGCGACGGGCGCCGATGCCCGTACGCCCGTCGGCGGGAGGTCCCGTGCCCATCCAGTTCGATGTCGATCCACCTGTTGCCCAACTCGCCGCGTCCACCGCCGAGTTCGTACGCGAGGTGGTGATCCCGGCCGAGCGCGAGTGCGGCGGGTCCGTGCACGACGCTCCCGAGGCCCTGCGGGAAGCCCTGCAGAAAGGTGCGCGTGAGGCGGGTGTGTTCGCTCCCCATGTGCCGACGCGGTGGGGCGGCCACGGGCTCGACCTGCGCGGACAGGCGTTGGTGTTCGAAGCCGCGGGTTACTCGCTGCTCGGACCGCTGGCGCTGAACTGCGCGGCCCCGGACGAGGGCAACATGCACCTGCTGGAGAAGGTGGCCACGGAAGAGCAGAAGCAGAAGTACCTGCGTCCGCTCGCCGCGGGCGACGCACGCTCCTGCTTCGCCATGACCGAACCGGCCCCGGGAGCGGGCGCCGATCCCCGCTCCCTGCGGACCACCGCGACCCGGGTTCCCGGCGGCTGGCGCATCGATGGCCACAAGTGGTTCATCACCGGCGCCGACGGAGCCGACTTCGCGATCGTCATGGCTCGCACCTCCGGCAGCCCCGGCGACCCGGGCGGCGCCACCATGTTCCTGGTCGACGCCGGGACTCCTGGCATGCGCATCGTCCGGAACATCGAGACCCTCGACGAGTCGCTCTTCGCCGGGCACAGCGAGATCGTCTTCGAGGGGTGCGAGGTGGGGGAGGAACAGGTGCTCGGCGCGGTGGACCGCGGTTTCGACGGCGCCCAGGTCCGGCTCGGTCCCGCCCGGCTGACCCACTGCATGCGCTGGCTGGGAGCCGCGCGCCGCGCCCAGGACGTGGCACTGGAGCGGGCGGGCAGCCGGACCGCGTTCGGCTCGGTGCTGGGAGACCTCGGCATGGTCCAGCAGATGCTGGCCGACTCCGAGATCGACATCGAGGCGAGCCGCGCGCTGATCCTGCGTACCGCCTGGGAGTTGGACACCGGCTCCGCCGCCGCCTCGCAGTTCAGCTCGGTGTCCAAGACCTTCGTGGCGGAGGCGGTGAACCGGGTGGTCGACCGGGCGGTGCAGATCTGCGGAGCGCTCGGCATCTCGGCCGCCGACGCCCCGCTGGCCCGTCTGTACCGGGAGGTGCGGCCGTTCCGGATCTACGACGGCCCGTCGGAGACGCACCGCTTCGCCATCGCGCGCCGCGCGGTGCGGCCCTACCGACAGCCGCGCACGGGTGCCGCCGACGGCTCCTGACCACGTCGACTGTCCTGGCCTCACTCGCAGGTGTCCGCTGCTGGTGACAAACGCGGCACCAGGAGCTGAGTCTTTGTGAGCACTGTCCGACCGCACGGCCCACGCGGCCCTACCGTCCGGCTATGAACACGAGTCGCAGCAAGGGACGAACCCCGAAAGCCCTGCGGACCGTCGCGCTGGCGGTGCTGCTGACCACCGGGACGCTCACCGTGGCGGCCCCGGACGCCCAGGGAGAGAACGCGCGGACGGAGACGCCGGTGAGTGCGGTCGCCGGGGTCACCGAGTCGGTGGTGCGGGTGAAGGCGCCGCTGCCGGCGTCCTTCGGGGCGCATCCGGCGGCGTGCGACTGGCTGTCGTACCTTCGCTACCGCTCCTCCGACGGACCGGCCGCCTCGGCCGAAGCGGACCGGATCCTGGTCGCCCAGCCGGGCATTTTGGAGGGCGCCGGAGCCTTCGACAGCGTCGCCCGCGACACCGTGGCCCGCGCCGCCGAACAGGGGCGGCACATCGAGTTCTGGGCCCTGGACCGGCGCTCCAACTGCCTGGAGGACCACACCGGCGTCGACTCCGGCGACGAGCACACCGCCGTCGACTACTACTACCGCGGCAAGCCGGTGGACGGCCGCACCTTCGCCGGTTTCGCCGGCAACGACCAGCTGGGCTGGAT
The DNA here is from genome assembly GCF_053596855.1 of Streptomyces sp. NPDC001617. Lineage (NCBI taxonomy): Bacteria > Bacillati > Actinomycetota > Actinomycetes > Kitasatosporales > Streptomycetaceae > Streptomyces > Streptomyces sp. NPDC001617. The sequence continues at coordinate 235,527 of NZ_JBSFHA010000001.1, read as the reverse complement.
GGCGAAGCTCGGCATCGAGCAGACCGTGCGCGACCAGTACGACCTGCTCACCGCGGAGCTGCCCGACCAGGGCCTGCGCAAGCGGAAGGTGCTGTGCGGCGGGCACTCGCTCGGCGGTGTGATCACCGGGTACTTCGCGGCCGCCGACTTCGACGGCGACCCCACCACCACCGACGCCGGATACAACCAGTGCGCCGGCTACTTCGCCCTCGACACCACCGTCTCCACCTCGCTCGCCGACCTCAGCGGCAGCATCCCGGACGACACCGACCTGCCCGACGTGGGCCTCGGTTACGGCGTCGTCCAGGCCGGCCTCGACAGCGGAGTGCTCCCGCGTTCGCTCTCCGCACCGGTCCTGCTCAACCCCGAGACCATGACCCTGCTGGCCATCGCCGGGGTGGGCGCCGTACAGGATCCGAACGGCGAGTCCGATCTGCCGAGCTATCTGCCGGCCAACACCAACATCGAGGCCACCAACCGCTTCCTGTTCTCCAAGGACGCGGCCACCTTCCTCACCGGCTCACCCACGGTGAAGGACTTCCGGCTGACCAACGCGGCAGTCCTCGGCGCCCTGTTGGACGACAACTCCGTACCCCTCGCCTTCCTGCAGAGCAGTGTCGGGTTCTTCGACGGCGGGCCGATCATCGACAAGAACTTCCCCGCCGCCAACGGCAGTTCAGGGCAACCGGCGCTGTTCGGCACCCGGTACAAAGCCATCCCGGCCCAGCCCCACGGCCCGCTCTACACATGGCGCGATTACGACCGTGTCGGCGCCTCGGACGACCCCGGCCACCGTTCCTCCGACGGCACGCCCTTCACCAACGCCGGTGAAGAGGTCACCGACATCCAGGAGTTGGCCCGCAGCCTGGCCCGGCAGCCGTTGGACTTCACCGAGCAGTACTTCCCGACGAAGCTGGTCACCGACATCGAACTGGCCACCTCGCCCCAGGTGAAGCAACTCGTCGTGCATCCGGACGGGTTGACCGCGAATCCGACGCTCACCGTGCTCGCGGGCGACGGACTGCTGGCCGGCCGTATCCCCGCCGACCTGCATCCCGTGGTCGCCGACGGCTACCAGCACCTCGACGTGCTCACCGCCGCGCCCGTGCAGAACAACGGGCAGCCCGAACCCGTCTCGACCAACCTCGCGCGCTTCGCCCGGACACCGCAGTAATCGGCAGAGCGCATGAGTCAGGGGCCCGGGAGGATCGCCTCCCGGGCCCCTGACGTCGGTCGTCAGACCTTGGTCGCCGCGAAGTCGGCCGCCGCGCCGGCGTCCGAGGTGTAGCTCAGGTGGGCCAGGACGTCGTCACCGCCGTTCTCGCAGATCGGGTCGCCCTGGGCGCAGAAGTCGATGGTGCGGCTCTGGTAGGTGCCGGTGACGCTCTTGCCCAGGGCCCGGATCGGGTTGCCGAACAGGAGCACCGCGGCGACCCTGGGCGCGAGTGCGGCGGGAATGGTGGCCACGATCGGGCTGCCCACCACCGCGCCGTCGCTGCTGATACCGATGGAATTGTCGACGACATTCGCGCCCTGCGAATAGCCGACGAGAACGAAACGCTGGTTCGGACACGCGGCGGCCTGGCTGTTGACGTGGTTCACCAGGTCCGCGTTTCCCTGTGCGGCCGAGGTGAGGGAGAGGTCGGCCGGATAGTTCACCTTGTAGCTGGAGAGATTCCGGCCCGTCAGTTTCTGCTGCAGCGCGGAATACACCGGGTCGCCGACGATCGCGCCGAGGGTGCCCGGTTCGAAAGTGCCGCGCGCCGCGACGACGTCGATGTCCGAGCAGGTCGCCGCCGATGCGGCGGGCGCCGAGAGGGTGGTGAGTCCGGCCCCGCCGACCAGGGAGAGCGTGGCGAGGCACAAGCGGATACGCATGGGGATCCTTTGCGGGTCGGGCGCGTTGCGCGCCTACGGAAAAGGACGTCCCGAACGTATTCGCGTTCTGTGAAAGGGTGTTATGGACGGGAATTCAGAAACTCCACGGATTTTGTTGCGTCCATACGCAATGCATCCGCGCGCAGCGCCAGGATCAGCTCCAGACGCGTGGTGGGGTCGTGCAGGGCCTCGCCGAAGAGCTTCTCCAATTGACGCAGCCGGTAGCGGACCGTCTGCGGGTGGATGTGGAGGCGGGCGGCGACGTCGGGGACGTTGCTGCCACTGAGCAGCCAGGCCAGCAGGGTCTCCGCGAGGCGGGCGCGCTGGCCCTCGGAGGCCCGGTCGAGCGGGGCCAGGGAGTGCGTCTCCAGCTGGGCGAGGAGGGGTTCGTCGCCGTACAGCAGCAGGGTCGACAGATGCTGGTCGCACCGTACGACCCCTTGCCGGGGCAGGATTCCGCGCCCCATCAGCCCCAGCGCCCGCGAGGCCCAACGCAGCGACTGCGCGGCCTCGACGAGCGGCACCGTCGGCCCGATCGCCGCCGGCCTGCCGCGCAGCGCGAGGGCGAAGGCCCGTCCGGCGAAGCGGCCCGAGCCCTCCGGATCGGGCACCAGCATCCGCGGCGGCCGCGACTCCATGTCCACCAGCGCCCCGGCGGCCGCCAACGGCCGTTCCTCCTCACGCTGTTCGGACCCGACGGCGAGCGCGACGACAGCGACGTGACGCGGCACCGACCAGCGGGCACCGTGCGCGAGATCGTGCACCGCCTCCAGTGACACCGGCGCCTCGCCGAGCAGCAGACCGAGCAGCCGCCGGCGCCGCCGCTCCAGCTCCTCCGTGCTGTGCGGCCGCGCCTCCGCGTACCCCTCGGCGGCCGCCTCCGCGACCTCGTGCACGGTCCGGAACGCCAGCTCGCCCAGCGCAGCCACCACCGCCGAGTCCAGCCCGAGCTCCTCGGCCTTGAGCCCCATCAGCCGCCAGGCCTGCATACCGCCGATCCGCAGCGCCGACTGCAGCACCTCCAGACTGCGGCCCTCCAGGGCCACACCGCGCCCGAGCGCGTGGTACGTCGCCGCGATCGCGTCGCCCCGGCCGCGCGGGTCGGCGATGCGGTCGACGAACAGGGTCAGCGCCTGCACCACCCCGGCGCGGAGGTTCCGGGCGTAGGCCCCGTCGGCCGGTCCCGCGTACTCGGGGACCCGTCTGCGTACCTCCGCCTCCACCAGGTCGGCGACCGCTTCCAGCTGCGCGCGCAGTAAGTCGGCCAGGTCGGGCGGCACGGACGGCGCCGCCTGGCCGGCCGATCCGCCGTGGGGGGTGGGGACGGCCATCGAGGACACTCCTTTCACCCGGAACGGGCTCACCCGCGGACTGTTGTCCGTGGGGCGAGGGGCACGTCCTGCGTTGGACGCTCGTCCCCTGCGCTCCGTTCCGTGCCCCGACGGCACCGACATCACTCCGGCACTCCCAGCGCACCGGCGAGCATCGGCCAGGACGTGGTGAACTCCTGCTTCCAGTACGCCCAGCTGTGTCCTCCTCCCGAGTAGAAGTGCTTGGTCACCGCGATGCCGAGCCGGTCGAGGGCGTCGGTGAAGCTGTGCGCCTGCGGCCACAGGGCGCTCTCCAGAGCCTCGGGCAGCCAGTCGCCGGTGCCACCGGCCACCCCGCTGCCGCTGGACACATACAGGGGTGTGCCGCGCAGCCCCGCGGCACGGGCCCGCGGGTTGAAGTTCTGCCAGGTGAGCAGGTTCAGGACCGGATTGCCCCACAGCGAATGGGGCGCCAGGTTCTCGCGGGCCACGATGGCGTCGATGATCGTCGGCACACCGAGGAACGTGGTGTCCAGGATGCCGCTGTACGAAGCCGCGGCGGCGAAGGCGCCCGGATGACGGGCCGCGTGCGCCATGGCGCCGTAGCCGCCGGTGGAGACCCCGGCGACGGCCCTTGCCCCGGAGGCCCGGTAGCTGCGGGCGAGCAGCGCCGGCACCTCCGTGACCTGGAAGGTCTCGTAGTCCGGGCCACCGGCCCAGGCGGTGGGAATGCCGGTCGGACCCGCGTCCGGCATCGCCACGATCAGGTCCCGGCCCGCCGTGAAGGCCTCGATGTCCGTCTCCCGGGTCCAGGAGGTGTAGTCGTCGTGGGCGCCGTGCAGGAGATACAGGACGGGGTAGGTCTTGGTGGGCTGTGCGTCGAAGTCCGAGGGCAGGATCAGCCGTAGGGGCGCGCTGCGGCCCAGGGCGGTGGAGGTCACGGACACGTCGAAGGTGCGTGCGGTGATCTGGGTCGCGGCCCGTGCGGTGCCGGCCGCGGCTCCGAAGAGCGCGGCCAGACCGGCGGTCGCCGCGGCCTTGGTGACGGTGCGCCGGGACGGTCCGGCGGAGTGTCGGGACGCGTCTGCGGTGTGTCGGCGGAGGGACATGGCGGCTCCTCGGGTTCCGGTTCAGCTGGTCTGGTCGGCGCGGGCGAACTCCCGCCGGAGCAGGGCGGCGAGTTCGTCGACCTGCGGAGGGTCGAGGAGCGAGAGGTGGTGCCCCGCGACCGGTACGACGGTCAGGCACGGGCACACCTCGTCCCAGCCGAGCGTCTCGTCGTCCCGTTCGTACGCCGGATCGCGCACGGTGTGCGGAGCGGGCTCGGAGGCCCGGTACAGCACCACCCGCCCGTCGTACCGCTGCGGCCGGTGCGCCTCGCCGATCCGCAGGTCCAGATAGGAGGCGCGCTGATGCTCCAGCGCCGCGACCGGCACGGCGGCGGCCTCGCGCAGGACCCGCAGTACGGTGTCGATGCGCTCGCCGTCGTCGTCCATCGCGACGAGTTCGTCGTACGGCAGCTGCAGCCGGACTCCGTAGGCATCGGCGACGTGCGCGGCGAAGCCGGTCAGGTGGGCGCGGACGCGGTCGGCGGGGGCGTGATCGTGGAGCGGCCGTACGGAGTCGACGAGTACCACCAGCTCCACCTCCCGTCCGGCGGCCACCAGGTGCCGTGCCGTCTCTTGCGCGACGAAGCCACCGAAGGACCAACCACCCAGCAGGCAAGGGCCGTTGGGGTGCGCGGCGGTGATGGCATCGGCGTAGCGACGCGCCTTCCCGGTGACCGAGCCGGCCTCCTCGATCCGCTCCAGTCCGTACACCGGGCGGTCGTCGCCGAGGCGTTCGGCGAGCGCCCGATAGACGTCGGTCGTTCCGCCGGCGGCGTGGACGAGGAAGAGCGGGGGCCGGGAGCCGCTGGCGCGCAGGGTGCGCAGGGGCGGTATCTCCCTTGTCCGTAGTTCCTGTTGGAGACGGTCGGCCACCTGGCCGATGTCCGCGGCGCCGAGCAGTTCGCGCAGGGGCAGTTCGATCCGGAACTCGTGTTCCAGGGCGGTGCGGATACGGACGGCCATCAGGGAGTCCAGGCCGAGGTCGGCGAGGGCGGTGGCAGGGGTGAGGCGGGTCGGCGGGTGCCCGGTGACGGCGCCGATGTGGTGGCACAGGCGCGCGCTGACGGAGTCGTCCTCCGGCACGTCGGCGGCCTTGGGCGTGGGCGGGGCCGCCGTGCGCCCGTCCGTCCACCAGTGCCTCACATGCCGCCAGCGCGGCAGAGGCAGGTCGATGACCCGGCCGGCCGGCAGCGGAAGCTGCTGACCGGCCGCGTACAGCGCGCCCAACTGGGCGAGGAAAGCAGCCGAGTTGTCACCGTCCCGGCGCAGTGTGCCGATGGCGAGGGCGCCCGGCGCGGTGTCCGCGAGGGCGCGGAGCAGCACCGGGTGGGGCGAGATCTCGACGAACGCGGTGTGACCGTCGGCCGCCGCTGCCGCGACGGCCCGGTCCAGACGTACCGGGCGGCGAAGGTTCGCGACCCAGTGGGCGGCGTCGAAGACACAGGCGCCGCGCGGGTCGTCGAGGACGGTGGAGTACACCGGGACGCGGGGCGGGCGGCCCTGGACATCGGCCAACGCATCCGCCAGTTCCGGCAACAGCGGCTCGACTTGAGGGGAGTGTCCGGCCCCGACGACCCGCATGGCCCGAGCCGCCCGCCCCTCCCGTTCCAGCCGCCGCACGAGCCGGGCCACCGCCTCCTCCTCCCCGGTGACGACCTTCTGGCCGGGCGAGGAGTGCACGGCGACCTGGACGCCGGGGAAGTCCCGTTCCAGAGCTTCGAGTTCACTGTCGTCGACGTCGACGACGGCCATCGCCCCACCCCGCAACCGACCGAGCAGACGCGCCCGGACGGCGACGATCCGTGCCGCGTCCGACAGGTCGAGCGCACCCGCGCACACCGCGGCGGCCACCTCGCCCATGGAGTGGCCGATGACGGCCGCGGGCTCGACGCCGTAGGAGCGCCACAGCTCGGCGAGTGCCACCTGGAGCCCGAACAGGACCGGCTGGGAGACCTCCAGCCGGTCGAGGTCACCGCCGGAGGCGAGGTGGTCGTACAGGGACAGCCCGCACTCCGCGCCGAGTTGGGCGTCCGTCTTCTCCACGGCGGCGGCGAAGGCGGGTTCCTCGGCCAGGAGGTGCCGTCCCATGCCGACCCACTGGCTGCCGTACCCGGAGAACACCCACACCGGGCCACGTCCGAGGCGATCACGGTCGTCGGCCACCACCCCGGGATGTGCGCGCCCCGCCGCCAACGCCCCCAGCCCGTCCGCGAGTTCGTCACGGTCGCGGGCGACCACCGCTGCCCGTACCGTCCCCCGACCGACCCGCCCGGCGAGGGTGCGCGCCACGTCGGCCAAGGGCGCGCCCGCGCCCTCGGGCGTCCGGAGCCAGCCCGCGAGCCGGGATGCGGTGTCCCGGAGCCGCTCCCCGTCGAGGTCAGACAACAGGTGCAGCCGGGCGGTCGGCTCCTGAGGCAACCGGAGCAGAGCGGGCCGCCATTCCTCCAGTACCGCATGGGCGTTGGTGCCGCCGAAACCGAATCCGGAGACGCCCGCCATGGCCGTGCCGCCGTAGCGGGGCCATGGCTCGGGCTCGGTCACCACCCGCAGCCGTACGTCGTCGAGGGCGCTGCCCTCGGCGCAGTGCAGGGACGGTGGAATGAGGTCGTGGTGCAGGGCGAGGACCGTCTTGACGAGCCCGGCGATGCCCGCGGCCGACTCCAGATGGCCCAGGTTGCCCTTGACCGAGCCCAACAGCAACGGCTGGTCGGGGTCCCGGTCCGCACCGAGGACCGAGCCGAGCGAGCCTGCCTCGATCGGGTCGCCGAGCGGGGTGCCGGTGCCGTGCGCCTCGACGTAGTCGACCTGCGCCGGAATGGCACCGGCCCGTGCGTACGCGGTCGTCAACAGGGCTTGCTGGGCGGCGGGGTTGGGGGCCAGGAGGCCGTTGGAGCGGCCGTCGGAGTTGACGGCCGTGGAGCGGATGACGGCCAGCACCCGGTCACCGTCCCGCTCGGCGTCGGACAGCCGCTTCAGGAGGACGGCCGCACAGCCTTCGCCGCGTCCGATGCCGTCGGCCGCTGCCGAGAACGGCTTGCAGCGGCCGTCCGCGGCAAGCGCTCCCGCCCGCCGGAACGCGACCGTGACGGTGGGGGAGAGGAGCAGGTTGACCCCGGCGGCGACCGCCAGGTCGCTCTCACCCGTGCGCAGGCTCACGCACGCGTGGTGCACGGCGACCAGCGACGAGGAGCATGCCGTGTCGACGACCATGCTCGGCCCGCGGGTGTCCAGGACGTACGCCAGGCGCCCCGCGGCGACGCTCAGGGCCGCTCCAGCAGGCGCCCATGGGTCGACCGACTCGGCGTCGGCGCCGGTGAGTTGACCGTAGTCGGCAGCCGAGACACCGACGAAGACGCCGGTGTTGCTGCCGGCCAGGGACGCGGCCGGGACGGCGGCGTGGTCGAGTGTCTCGTGGACGACCTCCAGCAGAATCCGTTGCTGCGGGTCCATCACGACGGCCTCGCGCGGAGTGATGCGGAAGAAGTCCGCGTCGAACCCGGCGATGTCGTCGAGGTAGCCGCCGTAGGGGAGCGCGTCGGAGGGAGGAAAGGGGGTGAAGTCGCGCCAGCGGTCCTCCGGGACGCGCCGGATCGCGTCGACGCCCTCGCCCAGCAGCCGCCAGAAGCCGCCGGGGTCATGCACACCGCCGGGCAGCCGGCAGCCGACCCCGATGACCGCCACGGGCTCGCCGGAGATCACCTGCATCGTCAGCGGCGCGGGGCCCGGCTCCTTCGTACCGCAAAGGCGCGTGACCAGGGCCTCCCCGGTGGGCGCCTCCCACACCAGCGTCGCCGGCAACTCCCGCCCGATCAGCAGGGACAGCTCCCCGGCCAGCACCACCGCGTCCCGCGAGGACATCCCCAGATCCGCCAACGGCCGGTCCATCGGGGCGAGTTCGGCGGCCGTGCCGCCCCAGTCGGCCAGCCGTTCCGCGATCAGCCGGCGGATGGCTCCCTCGTCGACGGCTCTCACCGCACACGCTCCGCCGCGTAGGCGCCCGCCAGATACCGCTCCCGCGTCCGCGAGCGCGACACCTTGCCGCTGGAGGTCCGGGGTACGGTGCCCGGCGCCACGAGGACGACGTCGGCCAGCCGCAGCCCGTGCCGGGCGGAGACGGCGGCACGCACGGCACGCACCAGGGCCGGTACGTCGATCTCGGCAAGGGACGTGGCGCGGACGTGCTCGGCCACGACCACCACCCGCTCGCCCGAACCGCCCGGTGTCCCGAAGGCCGCCAGCCGGTCCGGCCGGATCACGGGGTGCGCGTCCTGGGCGGTGCCCTCCACGTCCTGCGGGTAGTGGTTGCGGCCGTCGACGACGATCAGGTCCTTCAGCCGGCCGGTGACGATCAACTGCCCGTCCAGCACGGTCCCGAGGTCGCCGGTCCGCAACCAGCCGTCGGGGCCGAAGACGCGCCGGGTGTGCTCCTCCTGGTTCCAGTAGCCGCGGCCGACGTTCGGGCCCTGCACCTGGATCTCGCCGACCTCTCCCTCGGACAGCACGGCACCGGACACCGGATCGGCGATGCGGACCCGCTGGCCCGCCGGCGTGCCGCAGCCCGCCAGCAGGACGGCTCTGGGGTCGTCGGGGCGGGCCGGCAACGCCTTTCCGGCGGCGAGGGCGTCCCGGTCGAGGGCGAAGCGGTGCAGCGGCTCACCGGGGCGGGCGGCGCTGACGAAGACGGTGGCCTCGGCGAGCCCGTACGACGGACAGTGCGCCTCCGGCACGAGCCCCTGGTCGGCGAAGGCGGCGTGGAAGCGGTCGGCCGTGCCGGGACGGACCGGCTCGCTGCCGTTGATCAGCGCGGCGATGTCGCCCAGCCGCAGATCGGCCTTCTGCGCCTCGGAGACGGCGGAGGCACAGTAGTCGTAGGCGAAGTTGGGCGCCGCGCTCACCGCGCGCGGGTGCGTCCCCAACAGCCGTAGCCAGCGCACCGGTTCGTGCAGGAACGCCACCGGGTCCATGAGCACCGACGGCATCCCGCGCACCACCGGGGCGGCGACGCTCAGCACCAGTCCCATGTCGTGGTAGAGCGGCAGCCAGCCCACACAGGTGATCGGGTGAGCGTCGGCACCATAGGCGGCGAGCGCCTGGCGGGCGTTGGCGACGACGTTGGTGTGGCTGATCTCCACTCCCGCCGGGGTGCGGGTCGAGCCGGAGGTGTACTGGAGATAGGCGACAGCGGCGGGCGCGACCGGCTGCCAGTCGCCCGCGGCCGCGTCGGGCACCTCGTCGGCGACGACGATCCGCATCGGCCCGCCCGCACAGAAGTCCCGTACCTCCTCGGCGGCCCGGCTCGTCGTCACGACGACCGCCGGGCTCGCGTCGGCCAGCACCGCCGAGAGCCGGTCGCCGTGTCCGGGCAGACCCGGTGGATACAGCGGTACGGCGACCATCCCGGCCGCGAGCGCGGCCAGGAAGCCGGTGATGTACTCCGTCCCCTGCGGACACAGCAGCGCGACCCGCGACTCGGGTTCGGCGTGCTCCGCGAGCCTGGCGGCCAGGGCCCGGACGCGCAGGTCCAGGCGCCGCCAGGTCAGCGTGCGGTGGACGCCTCGGGAACCCGGCGCGGGATGGTCGACGAAGGTGAACGCCCGGCGGTCGGGGGTGGTCCCGGCCCAGTGCCGAACGAATTCCGGCAGACTTCGGTGCGTGGGCGCGAGTGGGGGGCGGCGGCTCTCCACGGGCATGGCTCCTCACATGATCGGCTTGCGGGGCACGGCAGTTGGAGCGTCGGGGCGGGTCAGAGGGGGATGTTGCCGTGCCGGCGCTCCGGCATCGCGGCGCGCTTGCCGCGCAGCGTCCGCAGCGCGCGGCAGATCTGGTCACGGGTCTCGCGCGGGGCGATGACGGCGTCGACGTATCCGCGCTCGGCGGCGAGATACGGGGTGCCGTGGGTGCTCTCGTACGCGGCGACCAGCTGAGCGCGCAGCGCCTCCGGGTCGGTGGCGGCGGCGAGTTCACGCCGGTGCAGGATGCCCACCGCCCCCTCGGCGCCCATCACGGCGATACGGGCGGTGGGCCAGGCGAGGTTGACGTCGGCGCCCAGGTGCTTGGAGCCCATCACCGCGTATCCGCCGCCGTAGGCCTTGCGCACCACGACGGTGACCTTCGGGACGGTCGCCTCGGCGTACGCGTACAGCAGTTTGGCGCCCCGCCGGATGATCCCGGCCTGCTCCTGGCGGACGCCGGACAGATAGCCCGGTACATCGGCGAAGGTCAGCAGCGGGATGCCGAACGCGTCGCAGAACCGTACGAAACGCGCGGCCTTCTCGGAGGCGTCGATGTCCAACACACCGGCCGCGTACAGGGGCTGATTGGCCACGACCCCCACCGAGCGGCCCTCGACGCGGGCCAGCGCGCAGATGATGTTCGGTGCGAACAGCTCCTGGATCTCCAGGAGTTCACCGTCGTCGACGACCGTGTGCAGGATGTCGCGCATGTCGTAGGCCTGCCCGAGCCGGTCCGGCACGACCTGGTCCAGCCACGCGCCGTCGCGGGCGGGGGCCGGGGTGTACTCCGGCGGCCGTTCGAGGTTGTTCGCGGGCAGGTACGACAGCAGGTCCCGCACGGTGTCCAGGGCGTCCTCCTCGTCGACGGCGAGGAAGTGCGCGTTGCCGTTGAGGGTGTTGCTGGTGCGGGCGCCACCCAGGTCCTCGGCGGTGGTGCGCTCGCCGGTGACCGCCTCGATGACGTCGGGCCCGGTGACGAACATGTGCGCGGCGCCCTCCACCATCACGGTGAGGTCGGTGACGGCCGGCGAGTAGGCGGCGCCTCCCGCGCACGGCCCCAGGATGACCGAGATCTGCGGGATCACCCCGGACGCCCTCACGTTGCGGCGCACCAGCTCGGCGTAGAGGGCGAGCGAGGCGACGCCCTCCTGGATGCGGGCCCCGCCGCCGTCGTTGAGCCCGACGACCGGGCAGCCGATCTTCAGGGCGAGGTCCATCAGGGCGACCGTCTTCTCCCCGAAGGCCTCGCCCATGCTGCCGCCGAACACCGTGGGGTCCTGCGCGAAGACGCAGACCGGTCGGCCGTCGATGGTGCCGTGCCCGGTGATCACCCCGTCCCCGTACGGGCGCCGGGCACCGTCCCCGACGGGCCGGGCCCGCACGAACAGACCGGTCTCGGTGAACGAGCCCGTGTCCAGCAGCCGTTCGATCCGCTCCCGTGCGCCGAACTGCCCGCGTCGTCTCGCGCCGTCCGGAGCCACGGCACGCGCCCGACGCTTCTCCAGCCCGGCCAGGCGCTCGGCGGTACGGTCCGGCACCTGCGCAACCGTCTCTTCGGGACGGGATGTTGTCGCCTCTCGCGTCACAACCACCTCCGAAATGGCTTTCGAATATGGCAGTGGTTGAGCGGCGGAATGAGTGGTTCGGGGTTCTCTTTGCGGGAGTTGAGTCCTGGGGGAGCGGTGTTAGTCAGGCTGTGACAACGAGGCGCCTCACGGCTCCCGATGCTCGTGCGCCGCCTGCTCCAGATGCGCGGCCTCCGCCTCGGCCAGGCGCTGCTCGGCCTCCACGTCGATCGACCGGGTCAGCCACCAGTACAGGAGAGCGGAGACCGGCAGGCCGATGAACAGGGAGATGTCGGCGCCGTCGAGGGCGTCGGCGACGGGGCCGGTGTAGAGGGTGCCCACCGAGAAGAACGGGATCATCACGCCGAAGCCCACCAAGTAGGCGATGATGCCATGCCAGCCCCAACGGCCGTACAGACCACGGGGGTTGAAGATCTCGGCGATGGCGTAGTGGCCGCGGCGCACGACGTAGTAGTCCATGAGGTTCACCGCGGTCCACGGGATGAAGAGATAGAGGACCAGCAGCAGGAAGTTGTTGAAGTTCTCGAGGAAGTGGGAGGTCGCGGCCAGCGCCCCGATCAGGGAGAGCGCCGCGGTGAGGCCGAGGGTGACCAGGCGGACGCCGAGCGTCGGGCGGACCCGTTTGAACGAGTCGATCGCGCTGATCAACGTCAGTGAGCCGCCGTACATGTTGAGCGCGGTGACCGACACCAGGCCGAGCGCGGCGAACAGCAGCACGATGGCGCCGAAGCCGCTGAACACCTTGTCGCCGGCCGCGTTGATCGACTTGATGGTGTCGAAGTCCTTGCCCGCCCAGGCGGCGAGCAGCGCGCCGAGGACCATCAGCCAGATGCCGCCGAGGGCCGAGCCGAAGTAGGTCCAGTAGAAGGTCTTGCGGACCGTCACGCCCGGCGGGAGATAGCGGGAGTAGTCGGAGACGTAGATCGCCCAGCTGATCTGGTAGCCGGCGACCACACCGAACTGGGCCAGGAACGGCGTGGCTTTGAAGGCGCCGAGGTCGAAGGAGCCCGCCGGGTAGTGCAGCGTGGCCAGGACGCCGATGGTGAAGATGCCGAAGACGACCAGGAAGGTGTACGTCAGGAACTGCTCGGCCTTGTGGATGATGTCGTAGCCGACCAGTGCGATCACGAGGGCGATCACGGTGACCACGACCACCCACAGCTTGACGCCGCCGTGCACCGTGGTGTGCATGGCCTCGCCGGCGAGGATGGTGTTGAAGACGTTGAAGCCCGCGTACTGGACGTAGGCGAAAAGCCACACCAGCAGCGCGCCGACATAGCCGAACTGCGGCCGCGACTGGATCATCTGCGGCAGGCCCAACTGGGGGCCCTGGGCCGAGTGGAAGGCCATGAAGAACGTGCCGAGGACGGTGCCCGCGACGATCGCTATGAGCGACCAGATGAGGTTGCCGCCCTCGGTGATGCTGATCAGGCCCACGGCGAGGGTGGCGATCTGGGCGTTCGACATGAACCACAGCGGGCCGAGGTGCCACAGCTTGCCGTGGCGCTCGTCCAGGGGCACGTAGTCGATGGAGCGGATCTCCAGGCCCTGCACCCGTGGTTCCGACGTTGTGGTCACGGCGCCTCCGGAGTGTCGCTCCACCCTTGTGGCCCGATTCATTCCCCGGAATTGTCTGGCCAAAGGTCACATTGCCCACCCTTGACCAGACACTTCTCCCAGGTCAGACCGCCGGACTCGGGAAGGTGGGGTACTCCACTCCGGAAACGTGCTGCACGACGCGGATGACCTGGCAGGAGTAGCCGAACTCGTTGTCGTACCAGAGGTAGAGGATCGCGTTGTCGCCCTCGACCTTGGTGGCACCGGCGTCGACGATCGACGCGTGCCGCGAGCCGATGAAGTCGCTGGAGACCGCGTCGGGGGCGGTGGTGAAGTCGATCTGGCGGCGCAGCGGCGAGGTCAGCGACACCTCGCGGAGGTAGTCGAGGACCTCGTCGCGGTCCGTCTCGCGCGCGAGCTGGAGGTTGAGGATCGCGATCGAGACGTCTGGCACCGGCACACGGATCGAGCTGCCGGTGATCGGCGCCTTGAGGTCGGGCAGCGCCTTGGCGACGGCGGAGGCGGCGCCGGTCTCGGTGATGACCATGTTCAGCGGCGCGGAGCGGCCCCGGCGGTCGGCCTTGTGGTAGTTGTCCAGCAGGTTCTGGTCGTTGGTGAACGAGTGGACGGTCTCCACGTGGCCGCGCAGCACGCCGTACTCGTCGTCCATCGCCTTCAGCGGCGGCACGATCGCGTTGGTGGTGCAGGAGGCGCAGGACAGGATCTGCTCGTCCGGCTTGATCGTGTCGTGGTTGACGCCGTGCACGATGTTCGGGACGTCGCCCTTGCCCGGCGCGGTCAGCACGACCTTGTCGATGCCGGGGCGCAGGTGCTCGGAGAGACCCTGGCGGTCGCGCCACTTGCCGGTGTTGTCGATCAGGATCGCGTTGCTGATGCCGTACGCCGTGTAGTCGACCTCGGAGGGGTCGTTCGCGTAGATCACCTTGATCGCGTTGCCGTTGGCGAAGATCGTGCTGCTCTCCTCGTCCACGGTGATCGTGCCCTGGAACTGGCCGTGGATCGAGTCACGGCGCAGCAGCGAGGCCCGCTTGACGATGTCCTGCTCGCCCCCGCCGCGCACGACGATCGCGCGCAGCCGCAGGCCGTTGCCGGAGCCGGACTTCTCGATCAGCAGACGGGCGACCAGGCGGCCGATGCGCCCGAAGCCGTACAGGACCACGTCCCGGCCCTCGCCGCGCTCGATCTTGTTGGCGCCCGTGGCACCCGCGACGGCCTCGGCGGTGAACGCCTCCACCGTCAGACCGTGGTCGTCGCTCTTGTAGGTCGCTGCGAGCATGCCGATGTCGATCTGGGACGGGCCCAGGTCGAGGGCGGTCAGCGCCTGCAGGAACGGCATGGTCTCGGTGACCGAGAGCTCCTCGCCGGCGATCTGCCGGGCGAACCGGTGGGTCTTGAGGATGCTGACCACCGACTTGTTCACCAGGGAGCGGCTGTGCAGCAGAACCGTCACGTCCCGCTCGCGGTGCAGCTTCCCGATGATCGGGATCATCGACTCCGCGATCTCCTCGCGGGTCTTCCAGTTGGTGAACGAGTCGTCGTTGACAGCAGTCACAGATCCATCTTTCGAGCTAGGCAGCGCTCAGATGATAAACCCCCGGTGTTTCGATCGTTTGAACGGGGGTGTCGAGTGGTGTTCCTGCCGTGAATCGAGACGATCCGGCCGCCCATGCGTACGAGAGGGCCACGGGGTCGCCCACCCCGCCACCGCCATCGGACGGATCGAGGACGAACACCATGAACGCAACCGCAGCCATCGGCGTGACCGGCCTGGGCGTGATGGGCCGCAACCTGGCGCGCAACTTCGCCCGGAACGGCTACACCGTCGCGGTCCACAACCGGTCCGCGAGCCGCACGCGCGCGCTGATCGAGGTGTACGGCGACGAGGGCTCGTTCGTCCCCGCCGAGTCGCCCGAGGAGTTCGTGGCCGCCCTGGAGCGCCCCCGCCGCCTGATGATCATGGTGCAGGCGGGCCCCGCCACCGACGCCGTCATCGACGAGTTCGCGCCGCTCCTGGAGCCCGGCGACATGATCATCGACGGCGGCAACGCCCACTACGCCGACACCCGCCGCCGCGAGGCCGCCCTGCGCGAGCGCGGCATCCACTTCGTCGGCACCGGCGTCTCCGGCGGCGAGGAGGGTGCCCTGGAGGGGCCGTCCATCATGGTCGGCGGCTCGGCGGAGTCGTACGACGTCCTCGGCCCCATGTTCGAGAAGATCAGCGCCAAGGTCGACGGGGAGCCCTGCGCCGCGCATATCGGCAGCGACGGCGCCGGGCACTTCGTGAAGATGGTCCACAACGGCATCGAGTACGCCGACATGCAGCTCATCGCCGAGGCCTACGACCTGCTGCGCCAGGTCGCCGGCTACACCCCGGCCGAGATCGCGGACGTCTTCCGCCGTTGGAACGAGGGACGGCTCGGCTCCTACCTCGTCGAGATCACCGCCGAGGTACTGGCCCACACCGACGCGGAGACCGGCGCCCCGTTCGTCGACATCGTCGCGGACGCGGCCGGTCAGAAGGGCACAGGACGCTGGACCGTCCAGACCGCCCTGGACCTGGCCTCCCCGGTCACCGCCATCGCCCAGGCCACCTTCGCGCGCGCCGCCTCCGGCCAGAACGAACTGCGTGCCGCCTACGCCGGCCTGCCCGGCGGCACCCGGCCTCCGCTCAGCCGCACGGAGGCCGAGCGCTTCACCTCCCAGGTCGAGCACGCCCTGTACGCGTCGAAGGTCATCGCCTACGACCAGGGCTGGAAGATGATCCAGGACGCGGCCGCCGAGTACGGCTGGAAGATCGACCTCGGCACGGTCGCCCGGATCTGGCGCGGCGGCTGCATCATCCGTGCCTCGTTCCTCGACCGCATCCGCGCCGCGTACGCCTTCGACCGTGACCTGGTCAGCCTGCTCGGCGAGATGGAGTTCGCGATGGAGATCACGGACGCGCAGGTGCCGTGGCGGGAGACCGTCGCCTCGGCCGCCCGGCGCGGCATCCCCGTGCCCGCCTTCTCCGCCGCGCTCGCGCACTACGACACCCTGCGCGCCGACCGCCTGCCCGCCGCGCTCCTCCAGGGCCAGCGCGACTACTTCGGCGCCCACACCTACCGCCGCACCGACCGCCCCGGCGACTTCCACACGCTCTGGGGGACGGCCGACCGCGCGGAGACGACCGCCTGATCCGACTCG
Source organism: Streptomyces sp. NPDC001617 (assembly GCF_053596855.1). Taxonomy (NCBI): domain Bacteria; kingdom Bacillati; phylum Actinomycetota; class Actinomycetes; order Kitasatosporales; family Streptomycetaceae; genus Streptomyces; species Streptomyces sp. NPDC001617. The sequence goes on along the minus strand of NZ_JBSFHA010000001.1, from coordinate 219,151 downwards.
CGGCACCGAGAACCGCCGGAGGGCCGACGTGGCCGGACTGGTGGGACCCCCGGGCCGGGTGGGAGCCGGCGTGGTGGGACTGGTGTGGTCGTGCCGGGCCGGGTGGAGGCCTGAGTGGTCGGATTCGGGGGGCGCCGGGCCGCGCGGAAATTGCCGCCCGGCCCGACTGGTGGGGCAGCACTCAGCTACACCTGCGCCAACGTCTGCCCGCCGCTGCCGGTCCGGGCCCGCTGAGACGCGGCGGCCGCCGACCGCTTGCCGAGGTAGAGCCAGGCGAGGCCGCCCACGATCGGGGCCCAGAGCAGGGCGAGCAGCCAGACCGTCTTCGGCAGGAAGCGCATCCGCGAGGACGGGGTCCTGACGCAGTCCACGAGCGTGTGCAGGTACAGCACGGCCACCATGGCGTAGAGGGCGCAGACGAGAACGGCCGACATGGGCTGATTCCTTCCTGACGGGCCCGGTGCCTCCAACGGGCACCGGGCTCCTGCCTGTTCACCCCTTCATCGAACGAGGCCGCCCGATCGGTTCACGGCGGATGTCGGCACGTTCCGCACCGGTGATCATTGACGCCCGACCGGGCCCCACCTAGCCTCCAGCAAACACCCCCGGACAGGCAGGGCGACGATGGCAGACACCCCCGACGACAGAGCGACGGCCCGGCAGCTCCAGGTGGAGACGCACGGGCTCGACGTGATCGCCGACGCCGAGCGCAAGGGCACTCCGCGGACCCTGTTCTGGCCCTGGTTCGGGGCCAACGTCTCCATCCTCGGCCTGAGTTACGGCTCCTTCGCACTCGGCTTCGGGATCTCCTTCCGGCAGGCGCTGATCTCCGGTGTCCTCGGCATCGTCTTCTCGTTCCTGCTCTGCGGCTTCATCGCGGTCGCCGGCAAGCGCGGCTCCGCGCCGACGATGGTCCTCAGCCGGGCCGCGTACGGGGTGCGGGGCAACCGTCTGCCCTCGGTGATCTCCTGGGTGCTCACCGTCGGCTGGGAGACCGTGCTGTGCGCGCTGGCCACCATGGCGACCGCCACCGTCTTCGGACGGCTCGGCTGGGGCGGCGGCACCGAGACCAAGGTGGTCGCCCTCGTCCTGGTCGGCGCGCTGACCGTCGTCGGCGGTGTGATGGGCTTCGACCTGATCATGCGGCTGCAGACCGTGATCACCGTGGTCACGGGCGTCCTGACCGTCGTCTACGTCGCCCTCGTCGCCGACCACATCCACTGGAGCACCGTCAGCGCGATTCCGTCGGGCTCCGCCCAGGAGTTCATCGGCGCGCTGGTGTTCATGATGACCGGTTTCGGCCTCGGCTGGGTCAACGCCGCCGCCGACTACTCCCGCTATCTGCCCCGCAGTTCGTCCAGCCGAGGCGTGATCGGCTGGACCACCTTCGGTGCCTCCGTGGCCCCGCTGCTCCTGCTGGTCTTCGGCCTGCTGCTGGCGGGCTCCTCCAGCAAGCTCAACACGGCCGTCGCCGCCGACCCCATCGGCGCGCTCACGACCATCCTGCCCACCTGGTTCCTCGTCCCGTTCGCCGTGGTCGCCGTACTCGGCCTGGTCGGCGGCGCGGTCCTCGACATCTACTCCTCCGGCCTCGCCCTGCTGTCGGCGGGCATCCGCATCCCCCGCTATGTGGCCGCCTTCGTGGACGGCGTCCTGATGATCGCGGGCTCGATCTACATCGTCTTCTTCGCCGACGACTTCCTCGGCCAGTTCATGGGCTTCCTCACCACCCTGGGCGTCCCCATCGCCGCCTGGTGCGGCATCATGCTCGCCGACCTGCTGCTGCGCCGCCGCGACTACGACGAGGGCGACCTCTACCGCCCCGACGGCCGCTACGGCGACGTCCTCCTCGTCCCCCTCCTGCTCACCCTCGCCGCCACCGCCCTCGGCTGGGGCCTGGTCACCAACTCGGCCGCCAGCTGGCTCACTTGGCAGGGCTATCTGCTCGACCCCTTCGGCCTCGGCGGCAAGTCCGGCGCCTGGGCCTACGCCAACCTCGGCGTCCTCGCCGCCCTCGCACTCGGCTTCCTCGGCACCCTCGCTCTCGGCCGCGCCCGCGTCCGCGACCAGGAGGCACAGGCACCCAGCCCGACGGACGAAGGGGCGGTCGTATGACGTCCGGCCTGCTCGCCGTCGTCGACATGCAGCGCGTCTTCGCCGAACCCGACAGCCCCTGGGCAACCCCGCGTTACGCCGAGGCCGCGGCAGGGGTACGACGTCTGCTGCCGGCCTACGGCGACCGGGTCGCCTTCACCCGCTTCCTGGCCCCCGCCGAACCGGAGGGCGCCTGGCGCGCCTACTACGAGCAGTGGCCGTTCGCCCTCCAGGGGCCGGACGCCCGACTCTGGGACCTGACCGAAGGGTTCGCCGCTCAGGCGCGGCATGTCGTGGAAGCCGCGACCTTCGGCAAGTGGACACCGGAACTCGCCGAACTCGTAGGCTCCGAGCGCCGTTTGGTCCTGGCCGGCGTCAGTACCGACTGCTGCGTCCTGTCCACCGCGCTCGCCGCCGCCGACGCCGGTGTCGAGGTGCTGGTCGCGGCCGACGCCTGCGCGGGCGCGGACGACGACTCGCACGCCAAGGCGCTGCACATCATGGACCTCTACCGGCCCCTCGTCCGGGTCACCACCGTCGCCGAGCTGTTGGGGGAGGCCGGATGAGCACGCGTCGCATCGCTCTCCTCGGCGGAGGCTTCAGCAACGACGAAGACGGACTGCTGGACGACTGGATGCTGGGTCACGTCCGTGCCGCTCGACCACGTGTCTGCTTCCTGCCCACCGCCAGCGGAGACGCCGTCTCGTATGGCGAGCGGTTCTTCGAGGTGTTCACAGCGCGCCACGACTGCGATCCCTCGGTACTGTCGCTGTTCCAGAGGAAGTTGGACGACGAAGCCCTGCGCGCGTACCTCCTCGCGCAGGACGTCGTCTACGTCGGCGGCGGCAACACGGCGAACATGCTGGCCGTATGGCGTGTGCACGGCCTCGACCGGCTTCTGCGCGAGGCCTACGACCGCGGCACCCTGCTCTGCGGCATCAGCGCCGGCGCCACCTGCTGGGCGCGGGGGTCGCACACGGACTCCTTCGGCCCGCTGACCCACCTCCAGGACGGGCTGGGCCTGCTGACCGGCTCGGTCTGCCCCCACTACGACAGCGAGCCGGGCCGCCGACCCTCGTACCGGGCGGCGGTCGCCGATGGATCGCTGGCCGCCGGATGGGCGCTGGACGACGGGGCCGGAGCCCTGTTCACGGACGGCGAGTTGACGGAGACGGTGACGCGGATACCGGACGCGTGTGTGTACCGGGTGGAACAGGACGGGCAGGGCGGAGTCCACGAGTGGGCACTGGAGTGCCGTCCGCTGCTCTGAGCACACCTTGGCGCTTTCCGGTCGGTACCGCAGCGCGATTGCCGTGTTCAATCACTCCTGTCGCGTCGTGAAACGGACGTCCCCACGCGTCAGGAGGCTTCGTGCTCACCGCACCCGAACCCGCCCTCACCGAACGCGAGATCATCGAGCGCGCCGTTGCGCTCCGGCCCGTACTGCTCGAACGGCAGCCGGAGACCGAGCAGTTGACGCACTACCCCAAGGACACCCACGACGACTTCCTCAGGGCCGGCTTCTACCGGATCCTGCAACCGCGCCGGTACGGCGGCTACGAGTTCGGCCTGCCGGTCTTCCTGCGTGTCGTCACCGAGACAGCTCGGGGCTGCCCCTCGACCGGCTGGGCCCTCTCGCTCACCGCCGCCCATGTGCTCCAGGTGGCGACGCTCTTCGACGAGAGGGCGCAGGACGAGATCTTCGGCGCCGACGGCGAGTTCCGGGCCGCCTCCACCGTGGTACCCGTCGGCGTCGCCCGGCCCGACGGCGACGGCCATGTCGTCCTGGACGGCACCTGGCCTTACTCCTCCGGCGCGCCCTACTCCACCCACTACGTCGGCCAGACCCTGCGCGCCCCCGCCGCCCCCGACGACCCGCCGGGACCGCCCGTGCTGTTCGTGGCGCCGCGGTCGGTGTGGACGGTGCTCGACGACTGGCACGGCGTACTCGGACTGCGCGGCAGCGGCTCCAACAGCATCCACATGGAGCACGCCCGCATCCCCGAGTACCTCACCCGCGAGGCCTTCCTGCTGGACCTGCCCGTCGAGGGCGGCAGCCTGGGCTCCGCGCTGCACGGCAATCCGATGTACGCGGGACGGGCGCCGAGCTTCTTCCACGGCGAGCTGGCCGCCATCATCATCGGTACCGCGTACGCCGCCGCCGACGAGTACGCCAGGATCGTCGCCGCCCGTCCCCTCGTCCTGGAGCCCGGCCGCACCCGCGCCGACCTGCACGATTACCAGCGTCACCTCGGTGAGGCGCTCGGCGTGCTCGACATGGCCGAGGCGGCGCTGCGGCAGACCGCGGAGGACTGGATGGAGGCCTGCCGACGCAACGTGAGCGGCGAGGCCCCGTTCACCGCCGTAGAGGACAACCGGCTCGCGCAGATGTTCCTGAACGCCGGGCGGGCCGCCTGGGACGTGCTCCAGGGCACCCTCTTCCGAACGGCAGGCTCGCGGCACGCCCGCGACGGCGAGCGGATGCAGCGCTACTTCCGGGACGCGGCCACGTACTGGACGCACGTCGGCCCCGGCATGGCCGAGCCGCTGGCCCGCCGGGTCGGCTGCGACCGCCTGGGCCTGCCCTCGGACCACATACCTCTGATCCCCTGATACCTGATCCTCTGATGCCCTGAGACGGGAGCGCGACGGATTCCCGCGCGATCGCAGGAATGGCCTGCTCGGGACCGGGTACGCGAGCAGGACCGCGCCCGGGGGCGATCTTGTCCCGGGTGGACCGTACGACCGCCGCTACCAGGGAATCTGCCATGGACACTCCTGCCCACGACCCCACCACCACACCGGCCCGGCAGGCGTTGGACGCGCTGGCCGTGAACACCGACGACACGGCGGCGCTCGACACGCTCGCCGGCAGCGAGGTGCTCGTCCCGGTGCCCGACGACGCGAACCAGGACGACGCCGCCGACCCCGGTGCCGTCGCCCTGCCCGTGCTGGAGCAGCCGGGCGGCGACCCGGTGGTGCCCGTCTTCACCTCGGAGGTCGAGCTGGCCGAGCTGCTGCCGTTCGTCTCCCGCTACCGTCTGGTGCCGCTGGGTGCGCTCGCCTCACAGTGGCCGGCCGACGATCTGTCGCTGACCATCGACGCCGGCTCCGAGCACCCGCTGACGCTCACCTCCGAGGGCGTACGCAGCCTGCTGGCCCGGCCCTAGGGAGCTGCCCCCGCGGATCCGCCGGGCGTCGCGGGGACCTGCACCTCGGCCGGGCGGGCCCGGCCGCCGACGTGCGGAGGGGAGCAGCCGGGCCCTCACAGGGCACAGGCGGTCTCCCGCTCCCGTACCCCGGCTCCCGCGGCAACACGGACGAGCGGCGCCGACCCCGCTCCTCCTCGGGTGCCTGCGGTCGTCGTGGACGACGATACGACCGCTGGGGCCCGGTGTCGCTCCGCGATGCGCGGTGACCGTCCGCAGAACGCGGCATTTCCAGGCGTACTCCCGCCCTCCCGGACCGTGCGAGACGTCCTTCTCCTCTTGCCGGCAGGGGCCTGGTGAACCCCGCGTTCACGGTGAAGTATCCGGAGGAACCGACCAGGAACCCGGAACCAGGGGAGTGGACAGCGATGGCAGAGCGCACCTACCTCAAACCGCCCTGGATGCAGCGGTATGTCGGTAACCGTCTGGCGCCACTGTTCGGACGGTCCGTCGTCTCCCGGCTCTCGGTGCGCGGCCGCACCAGCGGCAAGTGGCGCACCGTGCCGGTCGCCGTGCTGGAGCACGAGGACGAGCGCTACCTCGTCTCCTACCGAGGCCTCAGCGACTGGGCGCTCAACCTGCGGGCGGTGCCCGAGTGCCGGCTCACCGTGCGCGGCCACACCGAGGACCTCACCGCCGAGGAGGTCCCGGAGGCCGAGCGCCCGCCCCTGATGGCGGCCTACCAGGAGAAGTACGGCGGTATGCCGACGGTCTCCGCGGTCCTGACCGCGCTGCCGGACCCCGCCGACCATCCGGTCTTCCGCCTCCGCGCCCGGAACTGATCGTTCCGCGCCCGCCCGGTCCACAATGACCGCATGACATGGATCTCCGGTGTGGCAGGCGGGCTGCTGCTGGCCATTCTGGGCGCCAACGTCCTGCGCACCCTGGTGGTGCCCCGCGGCCTGTACTCGGCGTTGGTGTTCCGGCTGTGGTGGCTGCTGCGGCGCCTGCTGCGGCTGGCGGCGCCGCGAGGAGGCTACGGCGCCATCGACCGTGCGCAGACCTGGCTCGCTCCGCTGATCCTGATCGGCATGCTCGCGACCTGGCTCGGCGGAGCGCTGGTCGGCTTCGGGCTGCTCTTCCACGCCCTGTCCAGGCTGGCCTGGGGCAACGCCTTCCGGGAGGCCGGCTCCAGCCTCTTCACCCTCGGCTTCGCCAGCGGCGACCGGTTGCGCCTGTCCGCGCTCGACTTCCTGGCCGCATCCACCGGGCCCGTCCTCATCGCGCTGCAGATCGCCTATCTGCCCACGCTCTACGCCGCCTACAACCGCCGTGAGCTGGAGGTCACCCTGCTCCAGTCACGGGCCGGCGAACCCGCCTGGGGCCCCGAGATCCTGGCGCGGCAGTGGCTGGTCGACACCGAGACCGCGCTGCCCGAGCTGTACGCGTCCTGGGAACGGCTGGCCTCCGACATAGGGGAGAGCCACTCCACGTACCCCGTCCTGGTGGCCTTCCGCTCGCCCCGCCCGTACCGCCACTGGCTGGTCGGCCTGATCGCCGTCATGGACGCGGCGGCCATACAACTCGCGCTCACCCCGCACACCGCGCCGCCCCAGGCACGCCTGGTGCTGCGCGCCGGGTTCACGGCCCTGCGCGACATCGCCCGCGCCCTGCGTGTTCCCTTCGACCCCGACCCCGCCCCGGACGCCCCCGTCCGGCTCGCGTACGCCGAGTTCGACGCCGCGGTCGACATGCTGGAGGCCACGGGCTTCCGCGCCGAGCGCCCCACCGCCGAGGCCTGGCCCCACTTCCACGGCTGGCGCGTCAACTACGAGGCGATCGCCTATGAGTTGTGCCGCCGCTGTGACGCGGTACCCGCCCTGTGGACCGGCCCACGCGATTTCACCTCGACCCCGATCCCACCCCGCAGACCGGCGGACCGCAGGCCGGACGAGGGCCGGACGGAGCTGCCTCCGCCGCCGGGGGCGGCGGGCTGATTCATCCAGGGCCGAGGTCGATCCCTGCGCGCGGGCCGGCCGCCCTGCATTGAGGGCGCGGGGAGGGTTGGCTGTCTCGGATCTCGGATCTCGGATCTCGGGTCATGGGTCATGGGTCATGGGTCATGGGCCATGGGTCTCGGGGCGATGGCTGATTCGCGCGGAGGCCGGTCGGCCCGCTCTGCGGGTACAGGGGAGCGTTGGCTGCCTCCCGTGTCGGGGGCGGAGGGCGCATTCCACCTGGCCGTAGTCCGATTCCGCCCGCACACCGGCCGGGCCTGGAGCCGGTGCAGAGGGGGCTGGGCTCGCTCGCGGGTGGCGATGGGGTGTATGGCGTGCGGCCGGAGCTGTTTCCGGCGCGGGGAGTGGTGGGCCTGCCCGGTCGGCTTCAGGGGCTGTCGGGGACGTGGCCGGAAGCCGGTTCCGGCGCGGCGGACAGCCGAATCCGCGTCGGTCGTCGCTCAGCCCGGTGCGACCGCGGCGACCAGGCAGGCGACGGCGAAGGCGAGGACGGCGGCGATCAGTAGAGCCGTCACGGCTCACGCCCCCGTGACCGCGGTCGGCTGTGGGAAGGAGACACCGGTCAGTTCCTCGGAGACGGTCCACAGCCGGCGGGCGGTCACCGGGTCACTTGCCGCTGCCGAGCGGCCGACGAGGGTCGGGGCGCCGCGCATCTCGCTGAAGCCGTCCGGGCCGACATAGCTCGCGCCGGGCAGGTCCTGTACGGCGGCGTACAGGGTGGGCAGGGCGCCCGACTTGCTGTCCTGTGCCATGAAGCGGTTGCCGACCCGCATGAGGGCGCGGCGCAGTGAACTGCCGTCGTGGCTCTGGAGGTTGGTGGCGGCATACCCGGGATGCGCGGCCAGTGCACGGACGGAGGAGCCCGACTCGGCCAGCCTGCGCTGCAGTTCGAGGGTGAACAGCAGGTTGGCCAGCTTGGACTGGCTGTACGCCGTGATGGGCGCGTACTCGCCGGTGAGGTGGAGGTTGTCGAAGTGGACGTACGGGTTGCCCGGCATCCTGTGCGCGCCGGAGGACACGGTCACCACCCGGTCCGTGATGTGCGGCAACAGCAGGTTCGTCAGGGCGAAGTGCCCCAGGTGATTGGTGCCGAACTGCGTTTCGAAGCCGTCCTTCGTACGGCTCTCCGGGATGTTCATGACGCCGGCGTTGTTGACGAGCAGATCCAGGTCGCCCCGCCAGCTCGCCGCGAACTCGCGCACGGAGGCCAGGTCCGCCAGGTCGAGCCGGCGCACCTCCACGCTGCCGCTCACACTCGCCGCCGCGGTCTCGCCGCGCTTCGGGTCCCGGACGGCGAGCACGACATGCGCGCCCGCGCCGGCCAATGCCTCGACGGTGGCGATGCCGAGCCCGCTGTTGGCACCGGTGACGACGGCCGTACGGCCGCTCTGGTCGGGGATGTCGGTGACGTTCCACTTGCTGGGTGAAGTACTCATGCCCCGAATGTAGGCGCTGCCTACAATGCTGTCAATGACAACAATGGTGACGGCGACAACAATGTAGGCGTCACAAACATGGCGGATACACTTGTGCCCATGCACACCCGCTCTCGCAGCTACCACCACGGAGACCTGCGCGCCGCGCTGCTGAATCGTGCCGAAGAGACGCTCAGGGAGAAGGGCCCGGCCGCGCTGTCCCTGCGCGAGCTCGCCCGCGACCTCGGCGTCAGCCATGCCGCGCCCAGTCGCCACTTCAAGGACAAGCAGGCGCTGTTGGACGCACTGGCCCTGACCGGCTTCGAGCGGATGGCCGACGCCCTGGAGGCGTCACAGGGCGGCGTCGAGGAGACGTTCGCGAAGCGGGTGAACGTGATCGTCCGAGCCTATGTGGGCTTCGCCCTGGAGAACGCCGCCCTGCTCGACCTGATGTATTCGGTCAAGCACGATCCGACGGCCTCGGAGGACCTGGTTCAGGCCGTCGGGCGCTGGTCGGAGATCATCGAGCGGCTGGTCGAGGAGGGGCAGCGCCGCGGTGAGGTGCGGGAGGGCCCGATGGAGCGTGTCGGTCTGCCGGTGTTCGCGGTCCTGCACGGCTACGCCGACCTCGCGGCGGCCGGCATGCTGCCCCCCGAGGTCACCGAGCACGGCCTGGACGAGGTGATCGCGTTCGTCCTGCGCGGCTGCGCGCCGGATCAGCCCTCCTGAACCCCGGAAGGGCTCTCGGCGAGCATGCGCGTCAGCGCGTCGCGCTGCAGCGGCAGGACCGCGGCGTGCAGGTCACGCCCCTTGTGTGTCAGGGTGACCCACACGCCACGCCGGTCCTCCGCGCAGACGGAGCGCTCCACCAGGCCGTCCTTCTCCAGCCGGCCGATGAGCCGGGACAGCGCGCTCTGGCTGAGATGCACCCGTCCCACCAGGTTCTGCACCCGGCACTGGTCGCCCTCCTCGGGGGCCTCGGAGGCGAGGATGTCGAGCACCTCGAAGTCGCTCGCGCCCAGGCCGTGCGGGTGCAGCACCCGGTCGATCTCGCACATCGTGCGAGCGTGCACGGACAGGATGGTCCGCCACTGCTCCTCGAGCCCGGTGTCCGCCGTCTTCGCTGCCATACCCGCACGGTAACACCGAATCGGCCATTTGTTGTATGTGCAACTAGTGCGGACGCATGGAGCTGTGCGGCCGTCAGGCGACCGGGTCCTGGAGCAGCCCGATCAGATTGCCGTCCGCGTCCTTGAGGGAGGCGATCAGCCTGCCGTTGCCGACGTCCCGGACGTCCTCCAGCACCTCGGCGCCGGCCTCGACGAGCGCCGCGAGCCGCCCTCGGATGTCGGACACATGCCAGTAGGGCACCGCCCCGGTCAGGCCCTGCGCATGCCCGTTGGGGTTGAGGCCGACGTCCTGGCCGGCGGCCTTGAAGCCGACGTAGTACGGCTCGTCCGCGTACGGCTCCACCTCCAGCAGTGCGCTGAACAGGGCCTTCGCCCGAGCGAGGTCCTTGACGGGGTAGATGATCGTGTTGACGCCGTCGGTCATGACGTACTCCTCCGGGAGCGGTGGACCGACGGATTTCGTCGGTGGTTTCACGCTAGGACGGGGGAGTGGGAGACGGCTTCTCGAATCCTGACCGCTTGCGGTTCATTCGACCGCCTGCTGTGGCTCAGCGCTGGTGGTTCAGACCTCCGCCACCAGCAGCCGGTAGCCGACGTCGATGGCATCGAGGGCGAGCAGATCGGCGTGGCGGGTGTGCCAACGGCCCGTGGCGAGGTCGTCCGTGAGCGCCGCGAGCGCGGGCGCGAGGGCCTCGTCGCCGATCTGCGCGAGCATGGAGATCCCGGCGCGCACCCGCGGGTCGAGATAGGCATGGGGCCGACGCCAGAACGCGGCGCCGAAGCCATCCGTGCAGTCGTGCGGGACGCGGACCACCTGTCGGCGCGCCCCGCCCAGGAGTTCGGCCACCCGGTCGATCGGCACGGCCCGGACGTCGTCGAGGACGGCCGCCTCGGGGACGTACTCGCGCACCAGCCAGAACCGCTCCCGGAAGACCTGCTGATCCCAGGTCAGGACGACGATCCGGCGGCGGGCGACCCGACGCAGTTCGGCCACTCCGGCCTCCGGATCGGTCCAGTGATGGACGGTCAGCAGGGCCATCACGGCGTCGGCCGCGTCGTCGCGCAGCGGAAGGCGCTCGGCGACCGCGCACACGGCGGGCGCCGATCCGGGCGGCCGCTGGCCGACCATGACCAGGCTGGGCTCGACGGCGAGCACCGTGTGCGGCGGCTCGTAGGAACCGGTCCCCGCCCCTACGTTGACCACGTCCGCGGCGTCCCCGAGCGCGGCGTGGATCTGTGCCGCGAGCCGTGGATCGGGGCGCCGGGTGAGGCCGTACGTCGTGCCGAGCGTGTCGTAGATGGCCATGCCCCCCAGTATGCGGAGAGGCATGGCCGTGGCACCCCGGCAGTGAGCCTTACGTCGAGTCCCGCTTCACCAGCTCCGTCGGCAGGATGACTGCCGCCGGGTCCTCGCCGCCGATCTGGGCCAGCAGCACCCGCACCATCTCGGCGCTGATGCGGTCGTAGGGCTGGCGGATGGTCGTCAGCGCGGGGGTGGCCTCCGTCGCCGCGCTGGAGTCGTCGAAGCCGCCCACGGACACGTCCTCGGGCACCCGGCGGCCCGCCCGGTGCAGCGCCGTCAGGGCGCCCTGCGCCATCAGGTCGGAGGCCACGAACACGGCGTCCATGTCCGGCGCCTGCGCCAGCAGCCGCTCGGCGCCCGCCTCGCCGCTGGCCCGGCTGTAGTCGCCGGAGACGACGAGCCGCTCGTCGATCTCGATGCCCGCCTCGGTGAGCACCTCCTTGTAGCCGGCGAGACGGTCGACACCGCCGGGCGTGTCCAGCGGTCCGCTCACCATGCCGATACGACGGCGGCCCAGCGACAGCAGATGGCGCACCATGTCGCGGGCGCCGTCCCGGTCGTCCGCGGCCACGTAACTCACCTTGGAACCGATCCCCATGGGCTTGCCGCACTGGACGAGGGGCACCCCCGCCTTGTGCAGCTCCTCGGCGACCGGGTCCCCGGAGTGGCTGGAGACCAGCAGCACACCGTCGACGTGACCGGCTGTGATGTAGCGGGTTATGCGCCGCCGTTCGTCCTTCTTGCCCGCCAGCATCAGCAGCAGCGGGATGTCGTGCGCCGCCAGCGCCTGGGTGCAGGCGCCCAGCAGCACATTGAAGTTGGGATCCTCGAAGAACCGCTCCTGAGGCTCCGTCAGCAGGAAGCCCACGGAGTCGGAACGCCCGGTGATCAGTGAACGCGCGTGCCGGTTGACGACGTAACCCGTCTTGCGGATCGCGGCGTTGACCGCTTCGGCGGCGGACGGGCTGACGTAGTGCCCACCGTTGAGCACCCGCGAGACGGTGCCGCGTGAGACACCCGCCTCGCGGGCCACGTCGTGGATCGTCGGCGGCTTGCGTCGGCCCCCCGTGTTGCTCATGGTCATGACTTTACGGCTCCGGAGAGCAGATCGAGGCTCCAGAACCGCTGGATGACCAGGAAGAGCGCGATCAGCGGGATCACCGCGAGAAACGCCCCCGTGATCACCAGGGTGTAGAGCGCGGGCTGGTTGGAACCCTGTTCCAGCAGCGTGTACAGACCCAGCGTGATCGGGAACTTCTCGTCGTCGCTGAGCATGATGTACGGCAGCAGGAAGTTGTTCCACACGGCCACGAACTGGAACAGGAAGACCGTCACCAGTCCCGGGACCATCATCGGCAGTGCGACCCGGGTGAAGATCCGCCACTCGCTCGCTCCGTCCATCCGGCCCGCCTCCACCACGTCGGTGGGCACGGCGGCGGCCGCGTAGATCCGCGCGAGGTAGACGCCGTAGGGCGAGAGGATCTGCGGCAGCAGCACCGACAGGTAGGAGTCCGTGAGGTCCGCCTTCGCCAGCAGCAGGTACTGCGGGATGGCCAGGATGATCGGCGGCATCAGGACGCCCGCGAGCAGGATGTTGAAGATCGTCTCGCGGCCGCGGAAGCGGTACGTCGCCAGCGCGTAGCCGCTGAACGCCGACACGCACGACGACAGCAGGGCGCCGAGACCGGCGTAGAGGGCGGAGTTGCCCATCCACTTCCAGTAGACGCCGTCGCGGTAGGAGTTGAGCTCCTTGATGTTGTCGGCGAAGCCCGTGCCCGGCAGGAAGGTGAAGGTGGAGAAGAGCTCGCGGCCGGACTTGGTGGACGCGATGACCACCCACGCCACCGGCAGCAGCGTGTAGATCGCGCCGAGCACCAGGGTGATCGTCGGGACCAGTGCGATACGGCGGCGCAGCGGTGGCCGTCCCTGGGCGGTACCGGCCGTGCCGGCCGCCGAAGGCGCCTTCTGTACGGCAAGAGAACTCATCGGGCCGCCTCCTGCTTCTGACGACGGTTCGCGGCCCGCAGGAAGCCGAACGACAGGACGAGCGTGGCGAGGGCGATGATCACGGCCTCGGAGGACGCCTGGTAGATGTCACCCTTGCGGAACGCGTCCTGGTACACGTTCATCAGCGGACTCCAGGTCAGCGGCAGGGAGTTCGTGAGCGGTTTGAGGGTGGTCGGTTCGTTGAACACCTGGAGCGTCGCGATGATCGAGAAGAAGAAGGTCAACACCAGCGAGGGCGCCACCATCGGGATCTTGATCCTGAGCGCGACCTGCAGGGGGGTGGCGCCGTCCAGCTTCGCCGCCTCGTACACCTCGGCCGGGATCGCCTGCAACGAGGTGTAGATGACGATCATGTTGAAGCCGGTGCCGCCCCACACCGCGATGTTCGACATGGCGAGATACAGCGGGCCGCCGTCCAGGAGGTTCGGCTGCGGCATGTGCAGCTTCTCGAGGATGTAGTAGAAGGGGCTGACGTCCGGCAGGTACAGGAAGCCCCACAGCAGCGCCGCCACCACGCCGGGGATGGCGTACGGCAGGAAGATCGCGAGCCGGGTGAAGGGGGCGAGGCGCACCTTGTCGGAGTCGAGCATCAGCGCGAACAGCAGGGCGAGGCCGAGCATCACCGGGACGACGATGCAGCCGTAGCCGAGGACGCGCAGCGCGCCGTGGCCCAGCTCGCTGTCGGTGAGGGTGTCGGTGTAGTTCTCCAGGCCGGCCCACACCTCCTTGCGGGCGCCCGAGCCCAGGCCGAGGCCGGAGACGTGCACCTTGCGGAAGCTCAGGTAGACCGCGTAGCCGATGGGCAGCGCGAAGAACAGCGCGAACAGGACGGTTGCGGGAAGGAGGAAGGCGTACGGGGCCCCCTTGACCCCGTACGACTTCCGGCGTGAGCTGGTCACTCGGAGACCTCGAAGCCCTGCTTCTTCATGTCGGCGACCGTGGCGTTCTGCATGGTGTCCAGGGCGGCGGAGAAGTCCGACTTGTTCTTCGCGGCGGCGCCGAAGGCGTCGTTGAAGGTCGTGTAGGCGACGTTCACGTTCGGGCCCCAGGCCGAGGGCGCCGTGGTCTTCGCGATCGCTGCGGCCTTCGTGTAGAAGTCCGACTGGTTCGAGAAGTACGCCGGCGGGCTGGTGAAGGCGCCGCTGGTCTGGGCGTTGGTGGCGGCCGGGTAGATGCCGCTGTCCTTGGCCAGCGCCTGCAGGGCCGTGTTGTCGGTGTTCAGCCATGCGGCGAACTTGGCGGCGGCCGCCTTGTGCGCGGAGTCCGTGGTGACGGCGGTGGAGGAGCCGCCCCAGCTGCCGGTGACGTTCTCGCCGGAGGACCACTGGGGGAGCGGGGCCATGGCCCACTTGCCCTTGGTCTCGGGCGCGGCCGTGGTCAGTGTGCCCGGCGCCCACACCGCGGAGACCCAGGCGATCTGCTTGCCGGTGTTGAGCGCCTTGTTCCAGGCCGGCGTGTACATCGGCTGGTTGTCGATGGCGCCCTCCTTGACGAGGCCGCCCCAGAAGTCGGCGACCTTCTTGGTGGCCGAGTCGTTGATGGCGACCTTCCACTTGTCGCCGGAGGTCGTCCACCACTTGGCGCCGGCCTGCTGGGCGAGGCCGGCGAAGAGACCGGAGTCGTTGGCGGAGAAGGTGGTCAGGTCCTTGTCCGGCGCCTTCTTCTTCAGCGCGCGGGCGGTCTCGGCGAACTGCTCCCACGTGGTCGGGACCGTCAGGCCGTACTTCTTGAAGAGGTCCTGGCGGTAGTAGAACATCATCGGGCCGATGTCCTGCGGCACCGCGTAGACGGCGTCCGTGCCCAGCGAGGTCTGCTGCCAGACGCCGGACGCGAACTTGGACTTGGCGTCGCCGACGTCCTTCGATATGTCGGCCAGCGCGTCATTGCTGACCAGCGTCGGCAGCGCCTGGTACTCGGCCTGCACCAGGTCGGGCGCCTTGTTCGCCTTGTGGGCGGTGAGGATCTTGGTGACCAGCGAGTCGCCGGACGCCTGCTTCTTCACCGTGACCGTGATCTGGTCCTTCTTGCCCGGGCCCTTGTTCCACAGGTCCACGACCTTGTCCATACCGGGCGTCCAGGTCCAGTACGTCAGCGAGACCGGCCCCGATTCGGTCTTGCTGTCGCTGTCGGACGAGCCGCAGGCGGCGAGTGCGGTGGCGCCGAGGGCAACGGCGATGGTGGATGCCACGAGGCGACTGCGCGTCGTGTTGGGCATGGATCTCTCCCCTGACCTGGGTCCCCGCCTCTTGCGGAAACCTGCCATGCGAATCACAGGAGCCGGGTCCCCGCCCGTCGCGAGGACCTGCGATGCTGCTCTGTGAGCGTTCACAGTAGAGAAACATCCCGGACACTTGTCAATGGTTGTTGCTGTGCGGTTATGTTGGGCTCGCACCGCTGCCTCAGTGTGTGCACGTTCCCAAATGATCGATAAAACGGGAGAGATCCATGCCGGAGACCAGTCCCAGGGGCCTCACCAGGCTCGCCTTCGGTGGGGACTACAACCCCGAGCAGTGGCCGGAAAGCGTCTGGCAGGACGATGTCCGGCTGATGCGGGAGGCCGGCGTCACCATGGTGAGTGTCGGTATCTTCTCCTGGGCGCTGCTGGAGCCCTCACCCGGGGTGTACGACTTCGGCTGGCTCGACCGGATCATCGACCTGCTGCACGAGAACGGCATACGCGTCGACCTGGGCACCCCCACCGTCTGCCCGCCGGCCTGGTTCTACCGCACCCACCCCGAGGCGCTCCCGGTGAGCCGCGAGGGGGTGCGCTACGAGTTCGGCTCCCGTGCCGCCATCTGCCACAGCAACGCCGACTACCGCACCGCCGCCGCGACCATCTCGACCGAGCTCGCCGAGCGCTACGGCGACCACCCGGCGCTGGCGATGTGGCACGTGCACAACGAGTACGGCGTCCCCGTCTCGGCCTGCTACTGCGACTCCTGCGCCGCCCACTTCCGCCGTTGGCTGCAGTCGGCGTACGAGACGGTCGACGGCGTCAACGAGGCCTGGGGGACGGCCTTCTGGGGCCAGCGCTACGCCGACTTCGAGCAGATCAACCCGCCGCGCGCGACTCCGACGGCCGTCAACCCGGCCCAGGCGCTGGACTACAAGCGCTTCGCCGACGCCACCATGCGCGAGAACTTCGTGGCGGAGCGGGACATCCTGCACCGTCTCTCGCCGGGCGTCCCGGTCACGACGAACTTCATGACCGCGCTCAGCCAGTGCGACTCCGTCGACTACTGGGCCTGGGGCCGCGAGGTCGACCTCGTCACCAACGACCACTACCTGATCACCGACGGCCGCCGCACCCACGTCAACCTCGCGATGGCCGCCGACCTGACCCGCTCGGTCGCCGCCGGCGCCCCGTGGCTGCTCCTGGAGCACTCCACCTCGGGTGTCAACTGGCAGCCCCGCAACCCCGCCAAGGCCCCCGGCCAGATGGCCCGCAACTCCCTCGCGCACGTGGCGCGCGGCTCCGACGGCGCGATGTTCTTCCAGTGGCGCCAGTCCCGGCGGGGTGCCGAGAAGTTCCACTCGGCGATGCTCCCGCACGGCGGCACCGACACGCGCGTGTGGCGTGAGGTCGTGGAACTCGGCGCGTCCCTGGACTCCTTGAGCACGGTCCGCGGCACCCGCACGGGGGCCGACGTGGCCGTCCTGTGGGACTGGCACTCCTGGTGGGCGCAGAACCTGGAGTGGCGCCCCAGCGAGGACCACGACCCGCGCGAGCGCGCCGACGCCTTCTACGAGGCCCTCTACGACCGCCACCTCACCGTCGACTTCGCCCACCCCGAAAGCGATTTGTCGAGGTATCCCCTTGTCGTCGTGCCCGCCCTGTACCTGATGACGGAGGCGGCCGGGAACAACGTCAGGGAGTACGTCGAGAACGGCGGCACCCTCGTCGTCTCGTACTTCTCCGGCATCGTCGACGAGCACGACGCGGTCCACCCGGGTGCCTACCCGGGCGCCCTCAGGGACGTGCTCGGCCTGACGGTGGAGGAGTTCTCGCCGCTGCTGCCGGGCCAGTCGGTGCGCATCACCGGGCCGGACGGCTCCGAGCTGGCCGGCGACGTCTGGACCGAGTTCGTGGTGCCGCTTGGCGCCGAGACCGTGTGGACGTACGCCGACGGCCTCACCGAGGGTCACCCGGCCGTCACCCGTCACCGCCTCGGCGAGGGCACCGCCTGGTACGTCTCCACCCGCCTCGGCAGCGAGGGCCTGGACGCGCTGCTGGGCTGGGCCATCGAGGACGCGCGGGTCGCCCCGCGCGCCGACCTGCCCCGCGACGTCGAGGTCGTGCGCCGCACCGGCGAGTCGGGCAGCTACCTGTTCGCCGTCAACCACACCGCGTCGGACGCCAAGGTGCCGCTGGAGGCGCACGGCACCGAGCTGCTGACCGGCGAGCGGGCCGCGGGTCGCCTCGAAGTCCCCGCGGGCGCCGTCCGGGTCGTACGACTCGACGGCTGAGCCGACTCCCCTCCGCCCGCGCGTGCCACGAGAGCCGCGGGCGGAGGGGCTCTTCCTCCGGGTGCCACCGGAGGGACACCCCCATCGGGGAAACCCCCACTGGAGGGGGATGCCCCATCCCCATCACGTCGAAGGGACGACGGACGACGATGTTCCATCCCAGACGCACACTAAGGGCCCTGCTGCTGCCGCTCGTGGCCGGGCTCGCCCTGATCGCCCTGCCCGCCCCCGGCGCGCAGGCGGCGAGCACGCTCACCAACGGCGGCTTCGAGTCCGACGGCGCGGGCGTGGCCAGCCCGGCCGGCTGGTCCGAGTACGGCGACACAGGGGCCTCGTACACCGAATCCGGTGGCCACAGCGGGAGCTACCGCCTGTCCCACTACTCGTCCTCCGCCTACAAGGTCGAGACATACCAGTACCTGTCGGGGCTCACCAACGGCACCTACACGCTCACGGCCTGGACCCGCTCCAGCGGCGGGCAGAACTCCGCCTACATATCCCTGAAGAACTGCGGGAGTTCGGAACAGAAGACCGATCTGCCGGTGTCCACCAGCAGTTGGGTCCGCATTGTCACGTCGATCAATGTGACGAACAACCAGTGCACCATCAGCATCAACAGTGACGCGAAAGCCGGCAACTGGATCAATGTCGACGATCTGACCTTCGCATCTGGATCAACCGGACTGTCGATCAAGGGTGCCGACATCTCGTCCCTCGCCAAGAGCGAGGCCCTCGGCGGCGTCTACAAGACCAGCTCCGGCACCACCGGTGACGCGGTCACCATCCTCAAGAACGCCGGCATGAACTACGCGCGCCTGAAGGTCTGGGTCAACCCGGCCGACGGCTACAACAACAAGACGCGCGTGCTGGCCATGGCCAAGCGCATCAAGGCCGCCGGCATGAAGCTGCTGGTCGACTTCCACTACTCGGACACCTGGGCCGACCCGGGCAAGCAGAGCAAGCCGACCGCCTGGTCGTCCCACACATACAGTCAACTCAAGACGGACGTGTACAACCACACGTACGACGTGTTGAACGCGTTGAAGGCCCAGGGCACCACCGCCGACATGGTCCAGGTCGGCAACGAGATCAATGCCGGCATCCTGTGGTCCGAGGGCTCCACCAGCAACTGGTCGCAACTGGCCGGTCTGCTCAACTCCGGCTACAGCGCGGTCAAGGCGGTCTCCTCCGGCACCACGGTCGCCCTGCACCTGGCCAACGCCGGTGACGACTCGACCGTGCGCTGGTGGTTCGACAACGCCAAGACGTACGGCATCAACTACGACGTGATCGGACTGTCGTACTACGGCTACTGGCACGGTTCGCTGGCCGCCGCCCAGACCACTCTGGACGACGTGGTCTCGCGCTACGGCAAGCCCGTGTTCGTCGCGGAGACGGCGTACCCGTTCACCCTCGCCCAGGACGACTCCCTGGAGAACCAGATCGACACCACCGGCGAACTGGTCACCGGCTACCCGGCCACCCAGGCGGGCCAGCTGGCGTGGATGAACGCCGTCGCGAACATCGTGGAGGCCGTCCCCGGCAACAAGGGCCTCGGCGTCTTCTACTGGGAGGCGACCTGGACCGCGGTCACCGGCAACGGCTGGGACCCGACCGACTCCACCTCCGGCAACGGCTGGGAGAACCAGGCCCTGTTCGACTACAACGACAAGGCCACCTCGGCCATGAGCTGGTTCAGCCATCGCTGAACCTGTGTGGAGGGGGCCCGGTCGCAGGGGAGCGGCCGGGCCCTCGCCCGTGTTTTCAAGGGCGGAGCCGGGTGAACGGGTGGGGGCGGGCCGTTCGGTCCCGGACAAGGGTCCTCGACTCCCGGACAACGCGGCCCGCGCTGCGGGACAGTGGGAAGACGCGCATTGCGGTGGTCCGTCCGGAGAGGGGGACGCGATGTTGAGGAATCCCGTCGGCTCGCAGCGCCTGGACATCCTGGAGTGGCTGAAGGACCCGGCCGCGCATTTTCCGGCGCAGGCACACGAGGACCTCGTGGAGGACGGCGTCACCGCGGACGCCGTCGCCGCGAAGCTCGGCGTACCCCGTGCCGTCGCGGACACCCACCTCGACCTGCTCGCGGCCGTCGGCCTGCTGCGTACCCGCAGAGTCCGGCGGTGCACCTACTACCGGCGGGACGAGGTGCGGATCGCCGAGGTGGGGCGGATGTTCGAGAAGGGCTGGTAGCCGCCGCGACGGGACGGCACACCGGGGTGCTACACGATGTCCCGCGAAGACGACACCGCCGAGGGCCCCTCCTCGCCGCCCTCCTCCGGGGGCTCGTCCGTGTACCCGAACCGCTCGCACACCAGACGCCCGAGCAGCGCCCCGCCGTAGACGACGAACCCCACCCCCACCAGCCAGGACTCCACCACCAGAATGGTGCCGGCCGGGCCGTAGCTGATCGCGTTGGTGACCAGGAGCGGGGTGAACACCAGGTACGAGAACCAGCGCAGCCCCACCAGGCCCGCCATCGTGGCCACCGCGCCGGGCAGCAGATAACGCCACGGCACCGCGCGGTGGAGGAGGTAGTGCGGGCCCCACCAGAAGAACAGGATGCCGAACACCATGCTCAGCGGGATGCGGAACGATCCCTGCAGCACGTTCCGGGTCTCCACCTGCGCGTACACGTACGTCATCAGCACGACCAGCCACACCGCCTGCCGCCAGATCCGGTGCCAGGGGCCGGCGGACGACTTCCAGATCCGCTCGTAGCCGTTCTGCACGCTCGACGCGAAGGACAGCCCGAACAGCGCGAGCAGGGCGGCGCTCCAGACGCTGGTGGTGCTGATCACCTTGCTGGGTGGCCCGAAGACCCGGGTGAGCGCCCGGGCGGAGCGACCGGACAGGTCCATGCCGTCCACCAGCCACAGCGCGAAACCACCGTGCCCCAGTGGATCCGCCGCCGCGACCACGATCAGCAGCGGCGCCAGTGTGACCAGGGCGAGCGTCGCGAACCCGAGAGCCCTGTGCAGCAACTCCAACTCCGAGCCGCGCCGGTACAGCTCGGCGAGCCCCGATCGGTGCCACAGGGCCGACCGTGACATGGGACCATCCCTTCTCGGGCGCTGTCCTGAGTGGCCAGGAAAGCCTCGACGTAAACCTGATCGAGTGACGCGGTCTCCGTTGAACCTCCACACACATGCCAGCATGAACTGCCCGACCTCGACGAGGAGGTTTCCATGGACCGTGTCACCCCACTCGTCCCTCTCCGATACGTCGCCATCGGCGGCCGCGGCCCCGAGGACGTCGTCGCCGACGCTCGCGGCCGGGTGCTGACCGGAGTGGAGGACGGCCGCATCCTGCGTATCGACGGCCTCACCGGCGCCTCACCGGCCCGCGTCGAGGTGCTCGCCGAGACGGGCGGCCGGCCCCTCGGCCTCGAACTCCTCCCGGACGACGCCCTGTTGGTGTGCGACGCCGAACTCGGACTGCTGCGCGTCGATCTGCGCGAGGGCATCGTGCGCATCCTCGCCGACTCGGTGGCGGGGGAGCGGCTGAGGTTCTGCAGCAATGTCGTCGCCCTCGCCGACGGCAGTGTCTGCTTCACCGTCTCCAGCCGCCGCTACCCCCTCGACCTGGGGGTCCCCCCACGCCGTTTTAAGCAGTGGGGGAGGATCGGCGACATCGTCGAACACTCCGGGACCGGCCGACTGCTGCGCCTCGAGCCCGGCAGCGAGCGGCCCGAGGTTCTCCTCGAGGGCCTGCAGTTCGCCAACGGACTGGCTCTGAGCTCCGATGAATCGTTCCTGGTCGTCGCCGAGACCGGCGCCCGCCGCCTCACCCGCTACTGGCTCACCGGACCGAAGGCCGGCCGCGGCGAGCCCTTCGCCGAGAACCTGCCGGGCATGCCCGACAACATCTGGCGCAGCGCGCCCGACGGCCCGATCTGGGTGTCCCTGGCCGGACCGCGCATCCCCCCGCTCGACCTGCTGCACCGCACCGCCCCCGCCGTCCGCGGTGCTGCCGCGCGTATCGCCGTTCACGCCCCCTACCGCCCCACCGGCACCATCGGCGTCCTCGCCGTCGACGACCAGGGCACGGTCGTCCACCACCTCGCCCGCCGCCGTTCCGGCTTCCGCATGGTGACCAGTGTCTGCGAGGCCGCCGGCCATCTGGTGCTGGGGAGCCTGTGGGAGCGGGGCGTGGCGGTGTGTGAGCGACCGGCCCCGAAATGACCCCGGTCCGGGCCGGGCGCTACCCTGTAGCCCGGCCGCGGGCACCCCTCGCGGCGCGGCGGTGGGGCCCGCCGTACCCGAACCGCGGCAGTGGTGCCGCCAACGGTCCCTACTTGCGAAGGAGCGGCGCCCGCACGCCCGGGCCCCGGCGAGTAGGAGACGTACGACCATGACAGCCCCGGAAGCGGAGAGCCTCCGCGCCCGCCCGCAGACCACCCGGCGGCCCGCCTGGCGCACCCAGGCACCGGTCGTCGCGGTGGTCGCGCTCGGCGGCGCCATCGGCGCCACCGCCCGCTACGCGCTCTCCCTGTGGTGGCCCACCCCGCCCGGCCACTTCCCGTGGGCCACTTTCTGGACCAATGTCATCGGCTGCGCCGTCATCGGCGTGTTCATGGTCGTCATCAGCGACGTGTGGGCCGCCCACCGCCTTGTCCGCCCCTTCTTCGGCACCGGTGTGCTCGGCGGCTTCACCACCTTCTCCACCTACGCCGTCGACATCCAGAAACTCGTCGACTCCGGCCACCCCCGCACCGGGCTGGCCTACCTCGCCGCGACCCTGCTCGCGGCCCTCACGGCGGTGTGGCTCGCGGTCGCCGCGGCCCGCCGCGTCCTGAAGTGGAGGCAGCCATGACCACGCTGACCGGCAGCGCCCTGCGCGTGACCGTCTTCATCGGCGAGAACGACACCTGGCACCACAAGCCCCTCTACTCCGAGATCGTCCACCGTGCCCACGCCGCCGGTCTCGCGGGTGCCAGCGTCTTCCGCGGTATCGAGGGCTTCGGCGCCTCCTCCCTGATCCACACCTCACGGCTGCTGTCGATGAGCGAGGACCTGCCGGTCGCGATCGTCATCGTGGACACCGAGGAACGCGTCCGTGCCTTCCTGCCGCAGCTCGACGAGCTGGTGGGGGAGGGGTTGGTGATCCTCGACGACTGCGAGGTCATCCGGTACGTCGGCCGTGAAGAGGGACCCGGCGAAACGCGCACGAAGGGTAAGAAGTCGTTGTGAACTGGCTGTTGGTCGTCGCGGGCGCCGCCGTCGGCGCACCGCTGCGGTACCTCACCGACCGTGCGGTCCAGTCCCGGCACGATTCGGTCTTCCCCTGGGGTACCTTCGCCGTGAACGTCGCCGGCTGCCTGATCCTGGGCCTGCTGACCGGCGCGGTGACCGAGGGGGCCGCCGGCTCTCATCTCCAACTGCTGCTCGGCACCGGCCTGTGCGGGGCCCTGACCACGTACTCGACCTTTTCCTACGAGACCCTGCGGCTGACCGAGACCGGGGCGGGGCTCTACGCTGCCGCCAATGTCGTCGGAAGCGTGACGGCGGGTCTCGGTGCGGCATTTGTCGGAGTGTTGATCGCCCAGACCCTCTGGGGGTAGTCACCCGCCGGCCTCCGCACGTAGTAAGACTGTCTACAACACTGTCGACCAACTCCTCAGAACTGGATCCCATGAGCGTCATTAGCGTCGGTCAGGCCGCCGTCCTCGGAGTCGTCGAGGGGGTGACCGAGTTCCTCCCCGTCTCCTCGACCGGCCATCTGAAGATCGCCGAGGGGCTGATGAGCATCCCTGTGGACGACGACGCCGTCGTCGGGTTCTCGGCCGTCATCCAGGTCGGCGCGATCGCCGCCGTGCTGGTGTACTTCTTCAAGGACATCGTGCGGATCGTCTCCGCCTGGGGCCGTGGTCTGGTCAACAAGGAGGAGCGGTACCACCACGACTACAAGTTCGCCTGGTGGGTGATCTACGCGACGATCCCGATCGTCGCCGTGGGGCTCGCCGCCAAGCCGCTGATCGAGGGTCCGCTCGCCTCCCTGTGGGTGGTGGCGGCCTCGCTGATCGTCGGAAGCGGCGTGATGTGGGCGGCGGACCAGATGGGCCGGCACAAGCGCAGCGAGGACGACACCACGTTCAAGGACGCGATGCTGGTCGGCAGTTCGCAGATCCTGGCTCTGCTCTTCCCCGGCTTCTCCCGCTCCGGTGCCACCATGTCCACGGCCCTCATCCTCGACCTGGACCGCGTCGCCGCCACCCGCCTCTCGTTCTTCCTCGGCATTCCCGCCCTCACCGGCGCCGGTCTCTACGAGCTGAAGGACGCCCTGGGCACGGGTGTCGGCGCCGCGCCGCTCGCCGTCGGCACGATCATCTCCTTCGTCGTCGCCTACGCCTCCATCGCCTGGCTGCTGAAGTACGTCGCCAAGCACTCCTTCAACGCCTTCGTGATCTACCGGCTCATCGTCGGGGTGCTGCTGCTGGGCCTGCTCAGCGGGGGCGCGATCAGCAGCTGACCTGCCCGGTCGGCCGGTCCCGGGGTATGAAGTCCGCTTTCGGGCTTCGCACCCCGGGAATCTCGTCTTTCACATCCCTTGACAGCTCCCCTACGTCACCCGGAGGATCGCTCCCGTGAACCTGTCAGACAGCAAGACAGCCAGTCAGGGTCCGCGGCGCATCAGCGCCATGGAAGCGGTCCTGGCCCATCTGCGTGCCGCCATCGAGAACGGCGAGTACGGGGTGGGGGACAAGCTGCCCTCCGAGGCGGAGCTCTGCCGCACCCTCGAGGTCAGCAGGCCCGTGCTGCGCGAGGCCCTCAGGGCGCTGCAGACGATGGGCCTGACCGTCTCCAAGACGGGCAAGGGCACCTTCGTCGTCGCGAGCGCCGTCGAGGACCCCACCTTCGGCGACTACGCGGCCAGCGACCTGCTGGAAGTGCGCCGCCACGTCGAGATCCCGGTGGCGGGCTACGCGGCCGTGCGCCGTACGCCCGAGGACCTGGACCACCTGGTGCACCTGCTGGAGCGCATGGAGCGGGAGACCGACACCACCTCCTGGGTCGCCCTCGACACGCTGTTCCACCTCGCCGTCGCCCAGGCCGCCCAGAACCCGGTCTTCCGCCGGGTCATCGAGGAGATCCGCGACGCACTGGCGCGTCAGTCGGCCTTCCTCAACGAACTGGGCGGACGCCGCGAGCAGTCCAACCGCGAGCACCGGGCGATCGTCGAGGCGCTGATGGACGGTTCCGAACTCGACGCGACGGACGCCATGGCGCACCACCTCGACCGCGTCGAGACGACCCTCACCGACATCGTGCGCCCCGGGCGCACGGACCCATCCACGGAAGGTGGACCCGAGGCGTGAGCGAGCAGTTCCTCAAAGACGAGACACGCCCCTCGGCCGGTCACGTCGACGCCGGAGACGCGGGCTACAGCAAGTCCCTGAAGTCCCGGCACGTCAACATGATCGCCATCGGCGGCGCCATCGGCACCGGCCTCTTCCTCGGCGCCGGCGGCCGACTGGCCGACGCCGGCCCCTCCCTCTTCGTCGCCTACGCGGTCTGCGGCGTCTTCGCCTTCCTGGTCGTGCGCGCCCTCGGTGAACTCGTCCTGTACCGGCCCTCGTCCGGCGCCTTCGTCTCGTACGCCCGCGAGTTCCTGGGCGAGAAGGGCGCGTACACCGCGGGCTGGATGTACTTCCTCAACTGGGCGACCACCGGCATCGCCGACATCACCGCGGTGGCCACCTACACGCACTACTGGGGCATGTTCTCGGACATCCCTCAATGGTTGATCGCATTGATCGCCCTTGCCGTCGTCCTGACCGTCAATCTGATCTCGGTCAAGATCTTCGGTGAAATGGAGTTCTGGTTCGCGATCGTCAAGGTCAGCGCGCTGGTCATCTTCATGTGTATCGGCATCTATCTGCTGGTCACCCAGCATCCGGTCGACGGCGCCATCCCCGGTCCATCCCTGATCACCGACAACGGCGGTGTCTTCCCCAACGGCCTGCTGCCGATGCTGCTGATCATCCAGGGCGTCGTCTTCGCCTACGCCTCCGTCGAGCTGGTCGGTGTCGCCGCCGGCGAGACCGAGAACCCCGAGAAGATCATGCCGAAGGCGATCAACTCGATCATGTGGCGCGTCGGCCTCTTCTACGTCGGCTCCGTCGTCCTGCTCTCGATGCTGCTGCCGTGGAACAAGTACAGCGCAGGCCAGAGCCCGTTCGTGACCGTGCTGTCCAACATAGGCATCCCGGCCGCCGGTGGCGTGATGAACCTCGTCGTCCTCACCGCGGCCATGTCCTCGCTCAACTCCGGCCTGTACTCCACCGGCCGCATTCTGCGCTCCATGGCGATGTCCGGCTCCGCGCCCAAGTTCACCTCGGTGATGAGCCGCAGCCAGGTCCCGTACGGCGGAATCCTCCTCACCAGCGGTATCTGTGTCCTGGGCGTCGGCCTCAACTTCGTGGTCCCGGCGGACGCCTTCGAGATCGTCCTGAACTTCGCGGCGATCGGCATCCTCTCCACCTGGGGCATGATCATGATCTGTCACCTCCTCTTCTGGCAGAAGACCCAGAAGGGCGAGCTGACCCGCCCGGGCTACCGGCTGCCGGGCTCCCCCTGGACCGAACTCGTGACGCTGGCCTTCCTCGCCTCCGTCCTGGTCCTCATGTACGCCGACGGAGGCGCCGGCCGCACCACCGTGCTGTGCCTGCCGCTGATCGCCGGCGCCCTGGTCGGCGGATGGTTCGGCATCCGCGGCCGCGTCGCCCGCAGGTCCACCGGGACCAAACCCACGACCGGAGCCGACGCGTGACCCGCGTGCTCCCTGACAAGAGGCAGTGATGTTCAGCAGTTCCGTCGCGGACGCACCCCAGATCCGCGAGCCCCTCCACGCTCCCGTCGCCCACCTCATACGCGGCGGGATCGTGGAGGGCATCCACTACGGTTCCGTCGTCGTCCTCGACGCCGACGGCCAGGTCCGATTCCAGCTCGGCGACATCGAGGCCGCGTTCTATCCGCGCTCCGCGCTCAAGCCGGTCCAGGCGGTCGCCATGGTGCGGGCCGGGTTGCCGCTCGACGGCGAGCTCCTCTCGCTCACCGCGGCGAGCCACTCCGGCGAGGAACGCCACCTCGCCGGGACCCGGCGCATCCTCGAACTCGCCGGGCTCACCGAGGACCATCTGCGCAACGTGCCGGACATGCCGTACGACCCGGCCGTCCGGGACGCCTGGGTCCGGGAGGGGCGGCACCCCTCCCGGCTCGCCCAGAACTGCTCCGGGAAGCACGCGGCGATGCTGTACACGTGCGTGCTCAACGACTGGCCTCTTGAGGGGTACCTCGACCCCTCGCATCCGCTGCAGCGGGCGATCGCCGAGATCGTGGAGGACCTCACGGGGCAGCGGATCGCACAGGTGACCGTGGACGGGTGCGGGGCGCCGCTGTTCTCCGTGTCCCTGCATGGGCTTGCGCGGGCTGTTGCCCGGATCACGACCGCCGTCGCCGGTACGCCGGAGGCGCGGGTGGCCGACGCGATGCGGGAGCACGCGGAGATGGCCTCCGGGGCGGGACGGGACGTGGCCGCGCTGATGGAGGCCGTGCCGGGGCTGCTGGCCAAGGACGGGTTCGAGGGCGTTGAGGTTGCCGCGCTGCCGGACGGGCGGGCCGTTGCCGTGAAGATCGCCGACGGGGCCAATCGGGCGCGGGTGCCGGTCGCTGCGGCCGCTTTGGCCTGGGCCGGGGTTGATCCTGCTCTGCTCACCGAGTTCCAGGGAGAGCCGCTTCTTGGGGGCGGGCAGGCGGTCGGGTGCGTGCGGCCCGTTCGTTCGCTGGAGCCCGTTGTGGTTTCGGCCTGCGCCTAGGGGCCTGATGCGAAAGTCCCGGCTGCCCCGCGACGCCCGGCAGGCCCTAATCGGGCGGTCCGACTCGTCGATTGGCGGCTGCGGGCGGTTTGTGGTTGGTCGCGCAGTTCCCCGCGCCCCTCTCGGGGCGCTGTCACCTCTGTATCTCAGAAAGTAGACCCTCTTCCTCATGAACGCCGTCACCCGTAGCGAACACGATCTGCTCGGCGACCGTGATGTTCCTGCCGATGCCTATTGGGGAGTTCACACCCTTCGGGCCACCGAGAACTTCCCCATCACCGGCACCCCGATCTCCGCCTACCCGCATCTGATCGACGCTCTTGCGGCCGTCAAGGAGGCCGCCGCTCTCGCCAATGAGGAGCTCGGGCTGCTGGAGCCGGCGAAGGCTGCTGCCATCGTCGCGGCCTGCCGGGAGATTCGGGACGGCAAGCTGCACGACCAGTTCGTGGTCGACGTCATCCAGGGTGGTGCCGGGACCTCGACCAACATGAACGCCAACGAGGTCGTCGCGAACCGGGCGTTGGAGTTGATGGGGTTCGCGAAGGGGCAGTACCAGCACCTGCATCCCAATGAGGACGTCAACCTGGGGCAGTCGACCAATGACGTCTACCCGACCGCCGTGAAGGTAGCGACGGTCTTCGCGGTACGTGGACTGCTCAAGGCGATGTCTGTACTGCAGGACTCGTTCGCCCGGAAGGCCGTCGAGTTCCGTGACGTGCTCAAGATGGGCCGTACACAGTTGCAGGACGCGGTGCCGATGACGCTCGGTCAAGAGTTCTCGGCCTATGCCGTCATGATTGACGAGGATCGCAACCGTCTTGACGAGGCCGTCCAGTTGATCCATGAGATCAACCTCGGTGCCACGGCCATCGGCACCGGACTCAATGCACCCGCCGGTTACGCCGAGGCGGCCCGCCGTCACCTCTCCGCCATCACGGGGCTGCCGCTGGTCACCGCGGCCAACCTGGTCGAGGCCACACAGGACTGCGGGGCGTTCGTCCAGATGTCCGGTGTGCTCAAGCGGATCGCGGTCAAGCTCAGCAAGAGCTGCAACGACCTGCGCCTGCTGTCGTCCGGGCCGCGTGCGGGGCTCGGTGAGATCAACCTGCCGCCGGTACAGGCCGGTTCGAGCATCATGCCCGGCAAGGTGAACCCGGTCATCCCCGAGGTCGTCAACCAGGTCGCCTTCGAGGTGATCGGCAACGACGTCACGATCACCATGGCAGCCGAGGCCGGACAGCTCCAGCTGAACGCCTTCGAGCCGATCATCCTGCACTCCCTGTCGGAGTCCGTCACGCATCTGCAGAGCGCCTGCGTCACGTTGGCCGAGCGGTGTGTGGATGGCATCACCGCCAACACCGAGGCGCTGCGCGCCAGTGTCGAGAACTCCATCGGCCTGGTCACGGCGCTCAACCCGCACATCGGGTACACGGCCGCCACCGACATCGCCAAGGAGGCACTCGTCACCGGCCGAGGCGTGGCCGAACTGGTCCTGGAGAAGGGCCTGTTGCCCGCCGAGACCCTCGCCGACCTGCTGCGGCCGGAGGTCCTCGCGGGCAGCGGCGCGCCACTGGTCTGACCCGGTTCCGACCCGCGACAACGCGCCAGGATCGGCGCGGAGGCACAATGGTGATCATGACAACGACGTCGTCCCACCCTTTCCAGCCGGTCCTGGAGCGCATCGCGGAGGAGATCGAACGCAGCCCCGGCCGAGGCCGCCCCGCCGACTACATCCCGGCGCTCGCGGCCTGCGATCCGCGCCGCTTCGGGATGGCGGTCGCGGAGCTGGACGGCACGGTCTACGGCGTGGGGGACTGGCGGCATCCGTTCTCCACGCAGTCCATCACCAAGGTCTTCACCCTCGCCCTCGACCTGGCCCGCGAGGGCGACGAACTCTGGGAGCACGTGGGCCGCGAGCCCTCCGGCAATCCCTTCAACTCCCTGATCCAGCTGGAGTACGAGAGCGGCATCCCGCGCAACCCGTTCATCAACGCGGGCGCGCTCGTCGTCACCGACCGCCTGCAGACCCGTACCGGAGACGCGGCCGGCGAGCTGCTGGCCTTCCTGCGCACCGAGAGCGGCAACCCCACGCTGGACTTCGACAAGGACGTCGCCGCCTCCGAGGCCGGACACGGTGACCGGAACGCCGCCCTCGCCCACTTCATGGCGTCCTACGGCAATATCGAGAACCCGATCCCGGCCCTGCTCGACCAGTACTTCCGCCAGTGCTCGATCACGGCGTCCTGCGCCGACCTGGCCCTCGCCACCACCTTCCTGGCCCGCCACGGCATCCGCGCCGACGGCACCCGGCTGCTCACCCGCAGCCAGGCCAAACAGGTCAACGCGGTGATGCTGACCTGCGGGACGTACGACGCGGCCGGCGAGTTCGCCTATCGCGTCGGCCTGCCCGGCAAGAGCGGTGTCGGCGGCGGCATCATCGCCGTCGTGCCCGGCCGGTGCACGCTCTGCGTATGGAGCCCGGGGCTCGACGAGCGCGGCAACTCGGTGGCGGGGATGGCGGCACTGGACCGCTTCACGACGCTGACCGGGGTGTCGGTGTTCTGAGCGGTTCAGTCCAGGAACTCGGTCAGCAGCGGCACCGGCAGGGACGGTGAGCACCCCGCCGTGCGGCAGTACCGGCGGACGCCGCGAGTCGCACATCTGGGAGACCGGCCGGAGCCGGAGAGCTCATCGGTGTGATCACGGGATCACACGCCGGTCACACGCAGGCCCCCGGCGCGAGGGCGGCGCGTCAATTTCCGGCCACCCGGCGTTGACACGCTGACCGAGTGTTGGCCATGGCTTTCCCCGTCGATCTCCGCCGCTGCCAGGTGTTGGGCCTGGCCGGCACCGCCTTCCTCGCCCTGGGAGGTGAGACGGCCGGTGCCCTGCCCGTGCAGGAGCTCCTGGCCCCCGCCAACGTCCGCGCGGCCCTGGGCCTGGTCGGCGTCTACTTCGGCGTCGTCCTGCTGATAGCCGCCTGGGTGCTGCTCGGGCGGCTGGTCCGCGGCGCCGAGCCGCCCACCCCGCGCACCCTGCTGCTGGTGCTCGCGATCTGGGCGGCTCCGCTGCTGCTGGCCCCGCCGCTGTTCAGCCGGGACGTCTACAGCTACCTCGCCCAGGGCGCCATGGTCGACGCCCACATCGACGTGTACGCGCACGGGCCCGCCCAGCTCGGCGGCCCGCTCGCGGACGAGGTCGCGCCGCTGTGGCGGAACACCGCAGCGCCGTACGGCCCGGTGTTCCTCGCCGTCGCGTCCCACCTGTCGGGTCTGACCCGTGGCGAGCTTCCGGCGGGGCTCGTCGGCATGCGGCTGGTCGCCCTGCTCGGCGTGGCGCTGATGGCCGCCGCACTGCCCCGCCTCGCCCGGCACAGCGGCGCCGATCCGGCCGCCGCGCTCTGGCTCGGCGCCCTCAATCCGCTGGTGCTGCTCCATCTGGTCGCCGGCGCCCACAACGACGCCATCATGCTCGGCCTGCTCGGCGTCGGTCTGGTCGCGGCGCTGGGCCGGTGGCCGGTCCTGGGCGCCGTACTCGTCACGCTCGCCGCGCTGGTCAAGGCGCCCGCCGTGCTGGGGCTCGCCGCGGTCGTCGTGCTGCAGGTGAGAGCCGGGCGGCGGCCCGCGAAGGCCGTCCTGACGACCGTCCTCGCCGCCGCGGCCACCACGGTCGCGGCCACGGCCGTCGCCGGCACCGGATACGGCTGGATAGGGGCCCTCAACACCCCCGTCTCCTCGCACAATTGGGCCCTGACCAGCCTCCTCGGCCGTGCCACCGGCGCCCTCCTCGAACGCCTCGGCAGCGACCTCGCCCCGCTCGCCCTGCCGGCGTGGCACCTGTTCGGCCTCGTGGTCACCGGGCTCGTGATCGCGGCCATCTGGTGGCGGCTGCGCCCCCGCCCGGTGTACGCCCTCGGCCTGAGCCTCGCCACGGTCGCCGCCTTCGGTCCCGCGATCCGCCCCTGGTACGCCCTGTGGGGCCTGTTCCTCATCGCCGCCGCCGCACCCACCACCTCCGTACGACACCGGGTGGCGGCCGTGACGGGCGTCCTCGCGCTCGCCACCCTGCCGAGCGGCGGACCGGTGGACAGCGGCCAGCTCGTGCTGGCGGTATCCGGCGGCGTGCTGGCCGTCGTAGTCCTGTGGCAGGCCCATCAGACCGCCCAGGCCCCGGCGCTCGGACACACCGCATGACCCCGCCCCGCACCGACCGCGGCCGTCTGCTGCTGGTCCTCGCCCTCGCCGTCGCCGTCGCCGCCTTCACCGCGACCGTGCCGCTGCTGCGCGACTGGTTCGACCTGCGCGTCTACTACGGCGCCGTCAACACCTGGGTCCACCACGGCGGGCGCCTCTACGACTACCAGGTGCCGGGAACGACGTACGGCTTCACCTACCCGCCCTTCGCGGCCGTCGCCATGCTGCCCATGGCACTGGTCGGCCTGCGCACCGCGATCGCCCTGTCACTGCTGCTCAACCTGGCGGCCCTCGCGCTGATCGTGCACATCGTGACGGGTGGGGCCTGGCGGCGCTACGGCTGGTACGGCTGTGCCCTGGGCGCCTGTCTGCTCGCCCTCTTCGAACCGCTCCGCGACACCTTCAGCTTCGGGCAGGTCAACCTCCTGCTGCTGGCCCTCGTGCTCGCCGACGCCTGGCTGCTCGGCACCGGGCGGGGCCGCTGGGCGGGCGTGGGCATCGGTCTGGCCTCGGCGATCAAGCTCACCCCCGCACTCTTCATCGGGCTCCTTCTGCTCGCCCGCCGCTGGCGCGCCGCCGCCGTGGCGACGGCCGTCACGATCGCGGCGACCGGGCTCGCGGCTCTGGTCGCCCCGGACGCCTCACGCTTCTACTGGACCCGGGCCCTGTGGGACACGAACCGGGTGGGCCGGCTCGAGTACGTCTCCAACCAGTCCCTGCAGGGCATCCTCGCCCGCCTCGGGGAGACGGACCGCGCGGTCTGGGCGGCGGCGGTCCTGCTGGTCCTCGGCGTCTGGGCGCACCGGGCCCGCGGGGCGCTCCTCCGGGGCAACTGGCCGGCCGCGTTCGCCCTCACCGGGCTGACCGCCTGCCTGGTCAGCCCGATCACCTGGGTGCACCATCTGGTGTGGCTGCTGCCGGCCCTCGCCGTGCTGATCCGCGCAGGGCACCCGCGGATCGCGGGCGCCCTGTACGCCGTGCTGTGCACCAGCGTGGTGTGGCTGTGGTTCCACGACGCCTCCGGCATCGACGGATTCCTCGGCAGCAACACGTACACGTGGATCACCCTCGGTCTGCTGCTGTGGCTGCCGGTCGGTCAACTCCCCGCCGACCGCGCGCTCCTGACCCGCAGCGCGAAGGCCACCGCGCCCGCGCCGAGGACGGCGGCCCCCGAGACGGCACCCGCCTCCGGCCACCGCGACTCACCCTCCGGTGCGACCGCGACGGCCACCGGAGTGGCGGCCGGGCCCGGGCTGGGCGTGATCCGCAGCCCGTCCAACGACCCCACCGGCTCCACCCGCCCTGCGGCCGCGAACCCCCAGTCGAGCAGCTCCCGCGCCTCCTCGTAGACGGTGAACCCACCACCGGCCTGCGGGTTCATCACCGTGACGACGAGCGTGCGCCCGCCTCGCCGGGCCGCGGCGACGAGCGTGTTGCCCGCGTTGGTGGTGTAGCCGTTCTTGACGCCGATCAGCCCGGGATACGGTTCCACACCATCCGCACCGGTCAGCAGCCGGTTGGTGTTCACGATCTCGTACGACCATCCGTCGCCCCCCGGGAACCTCGCCAAGGCGGTCCCGCAGTACCGGGCGAAGTCGGCGTTGCGCAGCCCGGCCCGGCCGAACACCGCGAGGTCGTACGCCGACGACACCTGTCCCGGCGTGTCGTAGCCGTCCGGCGACTTCACCTGCGTGTCCAGTGCCCCGAGTGCGCGCGCCTTGGCCTGCATCCGGGCGGCCGTCGTACTCCAGCCGCCGTCGAGCGCGGCGAGGACGTGCACGGCGTCGTTCCCGGAGTTGAGGAAGACCCCGCGCCACAGGTCGGCGACCGTGTAGGTCTGGCCCTCGGCGACGCCGACCATGCTGCTGCCGGGTCCGATGTCCGCCAGCTCCTCCTCCCGGACCTTGTGTCGGACGCCGCCGGGCAGGGCGGGCAGCACGGTGACGGCGAAGAGGGTCTTGAGGGTGCTCGCGGGCGGCAGCCTGCGGTGCGCGTCGTGCGCGGCCAGCACCTCGCCGGTGTGGGCGTCGGCCACCAGCCAGGACAGCGCCGAGACGTCCGGAACAACGGGCGCCCCGCGGTGGGGCCGAACCTGCGTGCCCGCTCGGTGCAGGAACGAGGGCTGCGGCACCGCCGTCCGCGGCCCGCCGGGCGGGGTGGGTTCGGTGCCTACGGCCGCCGCGACGGGCGTGAGCGCGAGGACGCCCGCGACACAGAGAGCGCAGGTCGTGACGGCTGCCCGAGGCGTCCGGAATGAGAATCCGATGGTCATATTGTCAACGTAGGAATCGGTCCGGCGTTCGGGGCGATGGCCGGGCCGGGGCGGGGGTGGGAGTACCCGGATGACGCAGTGGGGGTCAGAGTGCGAGCTGATCCAGGAGGTACGCGGCCGCGGCGCGGGTCTCCTTGTCGGGGTCGTGGTGCGCGCGGTCCTGGAGCACGGCTGTGGTGTCGGGGTGGGCGGGCCAGGTCAGGGCGAGCATGTGCAGGAGCTTGCAGCGGACCTGGGCATCGGGGTCCGCGGCGGCGCGGGCGAGGGCGAGCGGGCGCACCTCGCTGTCTTCGGCCTGAAGCGCCCAACGGGTCAATGCGGTGAAGCGGACATCGGGGGCCGGGTCGTGCGTCGCGAGACGGCGGAAGAGGGCCTGCACGCCAGGGTGATCTGCATGGCGCAGAGCGAGCGTCTTCACCGCGTGCTCCCGAGTGATCGCTCCTTCGTGGTGGGAAGCCGCGTGGATGAAGATGTCTCGCACGTCGTCACGCCAGAACCAGTGCTCGGCGAGCTCGTACAGGATGCCGGACGCCGAATAGGTCGCCTCGGGGTCGGCTGTCGCCTGGGTGACGACGGCGCGGACGTCGTCCCGATCGAACCAACGCCTCGTGAGCAGCCGCATGCCGGCACGTCGACCGCCATGGATGGTCTCGGGGCACTGGGCCACGCGGAGGAGTACTTCGAGGACGTCCTCCCTATCGGGCCAGTCGTCTCCCAGAACACCCAGGAAGACACCTCGGTCGTACTCCTCAGGATCATCGGCGGCGCGCAGAACGAGCTCGCGGACGTCGTCGCGGACGCCCCAAGTGGTCTGCAGTGCTTGGAGGACCGTGGCGCGCGTGTACGCCGGCAGGTCAGCGGTGACGGTCCCGAGCAACAAGTCCCGCACGTCCGCCGAGTCGGGCCAGTGGCATGCCAACTGTCGCAGGGCATCTTCGCGGACGCGTGCGTCCGCTTCCTCGGCGATGGCCATGAGCACGGTACAGCTGCCGTCTGCCCGGAGCGACTCGTGGTCCAGCAACCGGATGGCTGCGCGTCGGACGTCGGCGTCCGGATCTTCGGCGGCGAGACGCAGCACGGTCTCGTGCGTCTCCTCCTCGTGGGGCCAGTGCTCGCCAAGTCGTTCGAGGGCGGCTTTTCGAAGCGTCGGATGAGGCTCCCCGGCAGCTCGGACGAGGGCTCGGCGGACATCCTCG
Organism: Streptomyces sp. NPDC001617; assembly: GCF_053596855.1. NCBI lineage: Bacteria > Bacillati > Actinomycetota > Actinomycetes > Kitasatosporales > Streptomycetaceae > Streptomyces > Streptomyces sp. NPDC001617. Next base: position 184,090 of record NZ_JBSFHA010000001.1, on the reverse strand, counting down.
TCGTGGGGCCAGTGCCGTCCTAGGACGGTCGCGGCGTGGACGCGGGTACTCACCCGGTGGGCGTCGCAAGCCTGTCGCAGGAGCAGGTCACGCACGCGTGGGTCGCCCGGCCAGTGTTCGCCGAGGACCCACATCGCCGAGCTGCAGTCTTGCGGGTGGGCGTCGTCGATGACGCGCTGGACCATGAAGTCGAGGATGTCCGGCCGGTCCGAGCAGCGATCGCCCAGGATCCGGAGTGCGGCCTGGCGGACGTAGGGATGGTCGTCGTCGATGGCACGCCGCATCACGAACCGGCGGACGTCGTCCCGCTCGCTGGTCCCCTCGGACAGTGCCTGCAGAAGGGTGACCCGACCCCCTTCGAACGACTCCTCGGTCGCGGCACGCTCGATCAGAGCGCGAACGTCCGCGTCGTCGAGACACACAGCGGCGAGCAGGCGAAGCGCGGCACGACGGGTGTCGGCGTCGGGGTCATCGGTCGAGCGGGCCACGAGACAGGCCCGGACGTCCTGACGGTCGGGCCAGAGCTCCACCAGCACTTCCATGGCCGTGGAGCGCACATTGGCGAGGGGGTCGTGTGACACGGCGTGCAGGACGAGATCGTGGACCGCGTTGTCGTGCGGATGTTGTTGCCCCCACAGAAAGGCGAAGTACATACGGTCGACGCCGTAGTACGAGCCTCGGGCCAGCGCGGCCAGTTCCTCGAGGCGCAGTCGGAGCGTACCCACAACGCCCGAGGGTTCGTCGCTCAGTGAGAACTGCCCGCTCAGGCCGTACCACCGCAGGTACCGCTGGTGCCCCACCCAGTGCGGGCCGAACGAAGCCAGCGCGGGCAGCGCCTCCTCCAGTAGCAGAGGCCCTTTTCTGCCCCGGGCGTCGAGACTTCGGGTGGCCGCGTCGACCGCTGCCGCACCTCGTGCGGAGAGATCCCCGGGACGCCGCCCGGCCTCGGCCAACGCCCGCAGGGCGAGCACCACAAGGGATGCGTCGCGCTCCTGAGACCGTCGGTGCAACTCCAGCAGGCGGCCGATGGCGGCATCCGCAGTCGGCGTACCCACCTGCCCGGTCAGCAGCAGGAGAACCTCGTGCCACGAGGCATCGCGGGCGCGTGGAACGATCACCTGCTCGACCAGTTCCTCGGGTGTCCACTCGCGGTCGTCCTTGTAGCGGTACGCGATATCGGCAGCGGCGAGGTATTCCAGGAAGACGCGATGGACGAACCCGTACACCCCGTCCCCGTAGTGACAGAGGATGAAATTGCGCTCGCGGAGCTGGGCGACCATGGCCTTGGCCGCCGCTTCGGCGTGCCCAGGGGATGGGGAGTACTGCGGATGCAAGTAGCTGCGCAGCACGCCGATGAGGTCCTTGCGGAGGATGTGGTTGCCGGCGATGCCGCTGTGTCCCTCCTGCATGGTGCGCGCCAGCAGACGCAGCACCTCCAGCCGTTCGTCGGGCCCGAGCAGGTCCAGGACCTCTGAGACCTCCGGTGTCACCGATGTCTGGAGATGCTTGGCGGTCCTGTCCCATTCCGAGATCAGAACGGTGACCGCGTGTTCGTACAGGCGATGGCGCTTGTTGGGCAGCTGCTGACGGCGGCCGACGATGGCCAGGACGGTCAACAGCAGCGGATTGCCCGCCATTTCCCGCAGGGGATGGGAACCCCGAACGGCCGATCCGATTCGCTCGGTCAGCCTCTCGGCGAGCAGCGGCTCGCCCGGACACGAGGCTCGGTACCAACTGGTGATGAACTCGCCGATCCGTTCCTCGTCCAGCTCCTGGAGCATGAAGTGGGCGAAGCCCGCCCCGTCGAAGGGGTGGCGCCGATAGCCGATGACTCGCGAGGTCACCACCACACGGGCCGTCGGCCAGCGCATGGCGAAGGCGGCGATGCGTTGGGCGACCTCGTCCCGGACCTTGGCGTCGAAGAGCTCGTCGAGTCCGTCGAAGACCACCAACGCCCGCTCGAACAGCAGGAGTTGTTCCATGACGGCACGCGGTACGGACAGCGTGAGGTCATCGTGCAGATGGGCGAGGAAGTCCTCGAAGGGGCGGTGGCGCCAGCTTTCCTCGGCGTACTGTCGCAGCTCCACCACGAACGGAACCGTGCCGGACAGCGCGGCGAGCGTCCCGTCGACCGCCCCGTGGGTCAACGCCAGTGTCAGATAGCGCACGAGGGTCGACTTACCGGCTCCCGGATCCCCGAGCAGGACCAGGAGCCGGTTCGCTGGTGAGGCCAGGACCTCCAGCACATCCTGGGCGGGCTGCCGGAGATAGCTGTCCCGGATCCGTGCGACCGCGCGGTCGTCGACGCCCGGCAGCATCGCGTCCCGGTCCTGGAGCTGTCCGGACTCCTCCAGTCGCCTGAGGATTTCCCGCGGAAGCTCGACGGGCGGCGGGTCGGCGCGGACGGTCGGCGTGACGAAGACCTCGCGCAGCTCCACCGTCGGGTGTTCCTCCGACAGCGGGGTCAGGACTTCCAGGTCCAGACGCCCGTACGCCCGCTGGACCTGCCGTGCGTAGTGGGCCACCGCCGCGGTGATGTCCTGCTCCGACGGCGGGGCCGGGGCTCTGTGATCCGGGCCGATGTGGATCACGGTCGTGTTGCGGTCGCCCGAGATGACGGCCCCCGCGCTCCCTCCGACCGCGACCGCCCGTTCCGCCCCCGCTCGGACACCGGGTACCTCGTCCGCCGTGCGGGCGACCGGCTCCCGCTCGGTCATGACTCCGGGCCGTCTCCCGTGATGATCAGGCCGGCGTCTTCCGCGACGGCGACGGCCCGGTCTCCGGAGGCCTCGACGTCGACCTGCCGGTTCAGGGGGGCGCGTTCGCCGTTCACCGCGGGCGCAGCTGGGGTGGTGGTGGGCAGCGTGACACGGTCACCGGTGACGATCACGCTCGCGTCGCCGCCCACGGCGACCGAGCGCACACCCTTCGCCGTCACCGTCAGGGTCGGCACCGGGGCGCCGGCCTCCTGGAGCGCGGCGACCGCTTCGGCGAGCTCGTCCTCGAAGGGCGGGTTGCGTTTGACCGCCGCCATCAGAGACAGCACCAGGCGCTGACGGGTCAGGTCGCTGAGCTCCTCAGCCCCGCCGCGGGCTTCTTCGACGGCCTCGTCGAGCGCGGGGTCGGCCCCCAGCATCCGGCTGACGACGTCGTGGAAACGGTCCATCCCCGCGTCGATCGCCCGGTCGACCTCCGCGTCCGCCTTCGGTGCCGCTCGGCGCACCTTGCGGACGGCCCAGGCGAAGACATACCCCACGGCGATTTCGAGTCCGGTCACGGAGATCCCCCCTTGCGTTGGTGCCATGCCGCAGACAAGTTATCCGTCCGCTCACAACTCCGCCGAGAAATGGGGTGATTTGGGGGAGTGGTCTCCCTCGGAGGGCAGCGTCGGCTGGATGCGCCGCAGGAACGTCGCGTTGTCGGGCGTGTCCCGCATGCGCTCCAAGAGGGTTTCCAGGCTCGCCTGGCCGTCCCGGGTCTGCAGGGCGCGCCGCAGGCCGTGTACGGCGGTCAACTCGACGGGGGAGAGGAGGAGTTCCTCGCGGCGAGTGCCGGACGGGCTGATGTCGACGGCAGGGAAGACACGGCGCGAGGCGAGTTCGCGGCTCAGGCGGAGCTCCATGTTGCCGGTGCTCTTGAGCTCCTCGAAGAAGTAGTCGTCGGCGCGGGAGCCGGTCTCCACCAGGGCGGTCGCGAGGATGGTGAGAGAGCCGCCCTCCTCGGTGAGCCGGGCGGCGCCGAAGAACCGCTTCGGGCCGAGCAGCGCGGCGGCGTCGACACCGCCGCTGAGGGTGCGGCCACCCGAGGCGGCCGCGTTGTTGTGGGCCCGGCACAGCCGGGTCAGGGAGTCGAGCAGGATCACGACGTCCTCGCCCGCCTCGACGAGCCGCTTGGCCCGCTCGATCACGAGCTCGGCGAGCGCGATGTGCTGCTTGGGCGCCCGGTCGAACGTGGAGGCGTACACCTCGCCGCGCACGGAGCGCCGCATCTCGGTGACCTCCTCGGGTCGCTCGTCGGTGAGCAGCACGATCAGACGGCACTCGGGATGGTTTCCGGCGACGGCCGCCGCGATCTGCTGCAGCAGCACCGTCTTGCCGGTCTTGGGCGGGGCCACGATCAGCCCGCGCTGGCCCTTGCCGACGGGGGAGATCAGGTCGGCGACCCGCCCCGTCAGTCCGGCCGCCGGGTGCTCCAGGCGGAGCCGCTGGTTCGGGTGGAGCGGCGTGAGGTCGCGGAAGTGACGTCGGTTGCGGGCCTGTTCGGGCGTGCGCCCATTGATCCGTACGACCTCGGTCAGGGCGCGTCGGCCGTCCCGCACCCCTTCGACGAGGTCACCCTTGCGCAGGCCGTGACGGCGGATCAGCGCGGGGGAGACCGGCAGGTCGGAGGGGGTGGCGAGGAGGTTGTCGGCGGCGCGCAGGTGACCCTTTCCGCCCGCGTCGATGTCGAGGACACCGAGGGCGACCTGGGTCTGGGATTCCTGCTTCACAGGGGGGTGTTCGAGAGTGGTGGTCATGGTGGTCGGTCCTTTCGAGGACGAATGGCATGTGACATGCGGGAGGAAGGGGTGGGAGCCGCGAGAGGAAGGCGGACATGCGCCTTCGGCGGCGGGAACAGCACCTCGGGGTACGGCACGGACGGGCCGGTCGCGAGGTGGTGAGAGAAAAGCCGGTGTGCCGGCCGGAAGACGGCGGGCTGTCGGCGAACTGAAGTGGAACTGGCACCGGTGCCCTCAACGGGGCTGACACGAGTGCTGACAGAACCGTACCACAGGCGGCGCGGTCCCCCACCGCGGCCGGCCCGCCCAGGGGAGCTCCTCGCTCTCGCGGAGGCTCCGGACGGTCGGTCCTGGTTGCTTCAACGCGTTGAGGACCTCGCGTATTCCGCGCGTCCACCGGTAACTGTCCGTGGCGACAACAGTTCGGGTCCCTCGCCCGGAGCGGGCTTCGGGGACACCACGTCCGCCCATCGATCCAGGTTCGGGCAGACCGCCCAGCGCACCCGTACACGAGTCGAACTGCCGTCCGTCCAGGGCCTGTACGGCCGACGTGGCCGTGGTCCCGGACGGCGTCGGCCTGTCGGCAGAGCGTCGGCTGACCGCAGGGCGGGAGGCCGTGCTGCCGGTCGGTTCCACGCTGGGCAGCAAGGCGCCCAAGGCGATCGTGTCGGTCTGCAACGGCGGCGGACTCACCGACCGTCAGGGCCAGTTGGAGCGCCTGCTCGCCCTGGTCGCCGCCGGGAAACTGCGCGTCCCGGTCGACTGGCGCGGACCCTGGGACAAGATCGCGGACGCGGTGGAGGCACTGAGAAGCCGCAGCGATCGCGGGAAGGCAGTCCTCGACGTGGACTGAGAGCCGTCCAGGCGCTCCGCATACCAGCCATACGAACGCCCGATTGACCGATTTCTTGTTCCGGGTAGGCCCGCTACCTACGCTGCCACCACCGCACCAGGGCGGGAACGGAACAAGGGACTTGGGCAATCATGGGTCGACTGGCCGGGAAAATCGCTTTCATCAGTGGAACGGGGGCCGGAATAGGCCGGGCCGCGGCCCAGGTATTCGCCGCTGAAGGCGCCACTGTTTTCGGCTGTGACCTCGATGAGAGCAGTGCCGCCGAAACCGTGGAACTGGTCGAGAAGGCCGGCGGAGTGATGCGTTCCCTCGCACCCGTCGACCTGTCCACACAGGAGGGCGCGCAGGCCTGGATCGACGCCGGGATCGAGGCCTTCGGCGGGATCGACATCCTCTACAACAACGCGTCCGCGCTGCGGAACGGCCCGTTCGAGACCATGCCGGCCGACGACTGGTACTTCACCATCAAGAACGAGCTGGACATCCCCTACTTCTGCACCCAGGCCGCCTGGCCGCACCTGATCGCCCGCGGCGGCGGTGCCGTCCTCAACGTCGCCTCCGTGGCCGCCGTACGCGGCGCGCCGTTCATGCCGATGGTGCCGCACGGTGCGGCCAAGGGCGGGGTGCTGGCGATGAGCAAGCATCTGTGCGCGGCTGGCGCCCCGCACCGCATCCGCGTCAACACCATCGCCCCCGGCATGACCCGCACCTCGGCCACCGCCCCCTTCCTCGACGACCCGAACGGGCCGAAGGCCCAGCTGGAGGCGCGGATTCCGGTCGGGCGGGTCGGTGAGCCCGAGGACATCGCACGCGCCGCGGCCTTCCTCTGCTCCGACGAGGCGGCGTTCGTCAACGGCGCCAACCTCATGGTCGACGGCGGCGACAGCGCGATGGCGGGCTGAGCGGCCGTGCACGGACGACTCGACCACGTGGGCGTCAACGTACGCGACCTCGTCACCCTGACCGCCTGGTACCGGGACGCCTTCGGGCTGACCCCCGTCTTCGACTTCCACCTCGACGGCCCCGGCCTCAGCGGCGTCGTCCTGGCCCACCCGCACGGTTGGCGCATCGAGTTGCTGGCCCGTCCCGGATCCGCGCCCGGCCTCCGGGCGCCCGACCCGATGACCGCCGCCCTCACCGAGGGATACGGGCACTTCGCGGTCACCACCCCCGAACTCGACCCCGTCTACGAGGCCCTGGTGGCCCACGGGGCGGGCGAGGTCATGAAACCCGGGCCCTCTCCCGAGCCCGGAATCCGCATGGCCTGGGTCAGCGACCCCGAGGGAAATCTCATCGAACTCATAGAGAAAAACACAGAGTGAGGGCACGCGCGATGACGCAATCGATTTCCTTGAAGAAGCTCGACACGGGGACGCTCATAGCGTGTTGCCTCGCGGTCGCCGCGGCACAGTTGTGCATTACCGTGCCCTCGCCGATCAACGGCAACATTCAGGCCGCATTCGGCGCTTCCGGTTCCCAGGTGGCGTGGGTGACGTCCGCCTTCATTCTCCCCACCGCCATTCTCGAGCTGAATTTCGGCGTGGTAGGCGACCTGTTCGGCCGAAAGCGGCTCCTGGTGCTCGGCGGATTCGTCCTCGCCCTCGGTGAACTCCTCAACGCCACCTCCCAGAACATCACCATGCTCTGGATCGGCCAGGCCCTCGCCGGCATCGGCGCCGCCGCGCTCTTCCCCAGCTCCCTCGCGGTGATCGCCGCCGCCACGCCGGGGGAGAAGGACCGCGCGAAGGCCGTCTCCACCTGGGCGCTGAGCATCTCCCTCGCCTCGGCCCTCGGTCCGCTGTCCTCCGGCGTCCTCGCCACCATCGCCGACTTCCGCTGGGCCTTCGTGCCGCCGGTCCTCCTGGGGCTCGCGGTCGGCGTCACCTGCTGGGCCCTGGTCACCGACTCCAAGGCGCCCGAGGGCCGCATCCTGGACTGGCCCGGCCAGATCTCCATCGCCGTCGGTCTGACCGCACTGCTGTGGGGCATCATCGAGGGCGGCGACCGCGGCTGGAGCAGCCCGGCGATCGTCGGCTCGCTCTCCCTGGCCGCCGTCGCCCTGGTCTGCTTCTTCCTCGCCGAGAAGCGGTCCCCGTCCCCCATGTTCAACCTGGACCTGCTGAAGATCCCGTCGTTCGCCGCCGCGGCCGTCGTCGCCCTGGCCGGCATGTTCGGCTTCATCGGCACCGCCTACTGCGTCTCCATCCGCCTCGGCGCCGTGATGCACCTCAGCGCGCTGCGGGCCGGCATGCCGTTCGTGATCCTCCAGCTGATCCCTCTGCTGCTCGCCCCGGTGCTGAGCAAGATGCTCACCAAGGTCGAGCCGCGCTGGCTCCTGATGGGCGGACTGCTGCCCATGGCCGCCGGCCAGTTCTGGATCGCCGCCCTGCCGATCACCACCACCTCCCTCGCGGCCTTCATCGGCCCGGTGCTCCTGCTCGGCGTCGGCTTCATCTGCGTCGTCTCCTCGCTGACCTCCGCCGCCGTGAACGCCGTACCGATCAACATGACCGGCATGGCGAGCGGTGCCACCAGCCTGGTCCGTGAGTTCGGACAGGGCCTCGGTCCGGCCGTGATCAGCACCGTCGCGATGAGCATCGCGTCCGGGGCCCTGGTCGGCAAGCTCAGCGGCGCCGACGCCGGCATGGAGGCAGCGGCGGGTCCGCTGGCCGTCGTCAACGCCGGCAGCGACAGCGCCAAGGCCGCCGCCCAGACCGCCCTCGGCCACGGCATGGCCGTCGGCGTGGTCATCTGCGGCTGCGCCTCCCTGCTGGGCGCCATGGTCACCCTGCTCCTGGTCCGCAAGAACACCGCACGCTCTGCGGTGGGCGCGGGCGAACCGACGGTGCAGACAGCGTCGGCGTAGCGAGCAGGGCAGAACCGAGAGGCCGGGGCACACTCCCCGGCCTCTCGGCACGCCCGGGTGTCGATTCGGCTCTGTCCCGTTCGTCGGTGGGGTGTAGGAAGCTCATGACGACCGGGAGGACCCATGAAGTACATGCTGCTCGTCTGCGGCGACGACACCGCCGACGCCACGGGCATGGCACCCGTCGAACCCTGGGTGGAGGAGCTGGGCGACCGCGGCGTACGGCTGCACGGCCACCGGCTCGCCCTGCCCTCCGAGGCGGTCACGGTACGCGTGCGTGAGGGCGAAGTACTGCGCACCGACGGGCCGTTCGCGGAGACCAAGGAGTACGTCGCCGGATTCGACGTCCTGGAGTGCGACAGCCTGGAGGAGGCGGTCGAGGCCGCTGCCAGGCACCCGGTGGCGACCATCGGGGCCATGGAGGTACGGCCCTTCTGGCCGATGGGGGAGGCGGAGGACCCCGAGACGGCCATGCGCGCCCTCGACGCGGAACTGACCGAAGGGTTCCGGGAAGCGGACCTCGACCGCGTACTGGCCTGCTACGCACCCGACGCGGACGTCTTCCACCTGGCCGACGGCCACGAACGGCAGGGCCTGGACGCCCACCGCAAGGCACTGCACGACCTGTTCACGGCCGGCCCCGTGGTCCGTGAGGTGCTGGACCTCGGTGTGCACGTCGACGAGAGCATCGGTTTCGCGCACGCGCTCGTCCGCCTGACCGGCACCCGGCTCACCCGGACACTGCGCGTGACCACCGGCTACCGCGACGTCGGCCTGCGGTGGCTGATCACGCACGAGCACGCCGTGTCCGTGAAGGAGGCGTGATGAAGTACGCCCTGCTGTTCTCCTCCCCGGTCGGGGAGGAGGAGCAGAGCCCGGCGGAGCACGCGGACGCCCCACGCTTCGCCGCCTACTTCGAGGAGGTACGGGCGGGCCGGGTCACCGGCGGTGCCCGCCTCCGTCCGGTCGCCGACGCCACCACCGTCCGGGTCCGCGGCGACGAGGTCCTGCTCAGCGACGGGCCGTTCGTGGAGACCAAGGAGTACCTCGCCGGGCTCGCCTTCATCGACGTCGCCGACCTCGACGAGGCGATCGCCGTTGCCGCCAGGCATCCGTGCGCGTTCGACGGCGGCTCGGTCGAGGTACGGCCGGTCTGGGAGTGAACGCCACGGACGACGTCGAGACGGCCGTCGCGGCCGCCTTCCGCGAGGAATGGGGCCAGGTCGTCGCCACCCTCATCCGGGTGACCGGCGACTGGGACCTCGCCGAGGAGTGCGCACAGGACGCCTTCGCCCAGGCCCTGGACCGGTGGCGGCGCGACGGCGTCCCGCGCCGTCCCGGCGCCTGGCTCACCACCACCGCCCGTAACCGCGCCCTCGACGTACTGCGCCGGCAGGCGGTGGGGGCGGCCAAACTCCGGGAGGCAGCGGTGCCGGCGAGGGACGAGGGACCGTACGACCCGGAGTGCGACGGTGACGACAGCGGCGTCCTGGACGACCGGCTCCGCCTGATCTTCACCTGCTGCCACCCCGCCCTGCCCATCGAGGCACGGGTCGCCCTGACGCTGCGCACCCTCGCCGGCCTGACCACACCGGAGATCGCCCGCGCCTTCCTCGTCCCCGAGGCGACGATGGCGCAGCGCCTGGTGCGGGCGAAACGCAAGATCCGCAACGCCGGCATCCCGTACCGGGTGCCGCCCGCGCATCTCCTCCCCGAACGCACCACGGGCGTGCTCGGCGTGCTCTACCTGCTCTTCAACGAGGGGTACGCCGCCAGCTCGGGCGCCGACCTGGTCCGCACCGACCTCTGCGCGGAGGCCATCCGTCTCGCGCGTCTGCTGGCCCGCCTGATGCCCGACGAGCCCGAGACGCTCGGTCTGCTCGCCCTTCTGCTGCTGCACGACGCCCGCAGGCACACGCGCGTGGACGACGCGGGCGACCTCGTCACCCTGGAGGACCAGGACCGCACCTCCTGGGACCGGGCCGAGATCGACGAGGGCGCCGCACTGCTGGAGACGACCCTGCGCCGAGGCCGCCCCGGCCCGTACCAGATCCAGGCCGCCATCGCCGCCTGCCACACCACCGCCGCCACGGCGGACGACACCGACTGGGCAGACATCGCCGCGCTCTACGGCGAGTTGGCCCGCTTCGTGCCCTCGGCCGTGGTCCGCCTCAACCGTGCGGTCGCCGTCGGCATGTCCGAGGGCCCGGACGCCGGGCTCGCCCTGGTCGGCGAGCTGGAACAGGAGGGCGACCTGGCCGACTACCACCTGCTGCCGGCCACCCGGGCCGACCTGCTGCGCCGCAGCGGACGGACGAGCGAGGCGGCCGCGGCGTACGAGCGGGCCCTGGAGCTGGTGGAGAACGACGCCGAACGGAGGTTTCTGGAGAAGCGGCTCGCGGAGTGTCGATCCGCGTAGGGGCCGTTCGTCGGTGGGGTGAAACCACCTCAGGACATCGGAGGCTCCCATGACCACCAAGCTCCGCCAGGCCATCACCGCACTCCTGCGCACGCCCCGGACCCCCGGCACACCGGACGTCTGGCTGGCCGCCCTCCGTCTGGGAGGCTGACCGTGCCCGCCACCGAGTCCCGCCGCTGGTACGCCCTCACACTGCTCTGCGTCGCCGGGTTCATGGTGATCCTGGACGCGGTCGCCGTCGGCGGTCTCGCGCTGGTGGGTGCGGGCAGCGCGCTGCTCGCCCGAGTGCGCGTCGACGGCGGCTTCGTCGGCGACCTCCTCCCCGGTCTGCTGCTCTTCGGCCCCGGCCTCGGCGCCTGCGCGGTCGCCGGGTCGGTCGGACACCCCTCGCGGCCCTGACGGCGGGCTACCGGGCCGGGTTCACGGCGTGCGTCGTCCTCGCGTCGATCGGCGCCGCCTGCGCACTCGTCCTGTCGCGCCGCCCACGACGACAGGCCGCGTCGGCCGTACGGAATCCAGTGCCGGCCGGGGAACCTCGCCGCCGGCACGAGACGTGGTGATGTCCGGGGGTGCCGTATGCGAAGGTTCGAGCTCGGAGAGACCGCGGTCCGACGTGACCTGTACCGCGACAGGGTGTGGAGCGCCGCCGCCCTCCGCGTTGTCGAGGACGGGCCTGAGGCGCTGGTCCTCTGTTGTCGCCCCGGCGCGGAGCTGCTGGTCCCCACGACGTGGATCGAGTGGCTGCTGACCGGCGACGAGACCGCTCGGTCCCGGGCGATACCGAACCTCGCCGGTGGCGACTGGCGGCTCGACCGCTGGTCCTGGCGGGACACGGCCCATCTGCAGTGGATCCCGCCGGACACCTGGTTCAGCGTGAACGCCTTCTACGAGCCGTCCGGTGACCACCCGCTGACCCACTGGTACGTCAACTTCCAGCACCCGATGCGGCGTACGGCCCTCGGCTTCGACACCTTCGACCTCCTCCTGGACCTGGTGATCGACCCGGACCTGGCCCACTGGGCCTGGAAGGACGAGGACGAGTACGCCCAGGCGCGCCGGCTCGGCGTCGTGAGCCAGGCCGACCACAGGGCGGTCGAGAAGGCCCGCGAGGAAGCCGTGGCGATGATCGAGGGGCGTGCCGGGCCCTTCGCCGCCGGAGCGGGGTGGCGGGAATGGCGCTCCGAGCCGGGCTGGCCGGTCCCGGAGCTGCCGGCCGACGCGGTGCCTACGGGGCGTCGAGAGCGTTCGTGATCGCCTTCACCCCGCCGTGCGCCGCATATCCGCCGTCGACCGTGATCTCCGCGCCGTTGACGTAGGACGCCTCGTCGGAGAGCAGGTAGACGACCAGCGGTGCCACCTCCTCGACCGTGCCGCCGCGGCCCTGGGGCGTCATCGACACATGGGCCTGGACGAAGACCGGGTTGGCGGACGCCATCAGTGGGGTCTCGATGTAGCCGGGATGGATCACGTTCGTACGGATGCCCCGCGGCGCCAGCTCCAGCGCCGCCACCTTCGACAGGCCTCGCAGCGCCCACTTGCTGGTCGTGTACGCCACCGCGTGATGGGCGGTCAGGCCGGCCACCGAGCCGACGTTGACGATGGCGGAGCCGGTCGGCATCAACGGGGTCAGGGCCTGGATGCCGAGCAGGGCGCCGGTGGTGTTCACCGCGAACGCCCGGTTCCAGTCGGCGAGTTCCACGTCGCCGAGGCGCGCCCGCATCGGGATGCCCGCGTTGTTCACCAGCCCGTGCACCACCTCCAGGCAGGCCGCGAGCGACGCCCAGTCCTCCGGTGACGACACGTCCAGGTGCCGGTAGGTGACGTCCAGGCCGTCGGCGCGCAGGGACGCGGCCAGCTTCTCGCCCGCCTCGTCCAGGACGTCGGTCGCGATCACCGTCGCGCCCTCTCGGGCGGCGGCCGTCACCTCGGCGGCTCCCTGGCCCTGTGCGGCTCCGGTGACGACGACGGTGCGGCCGGCCAGACGCGTACGGCTCACGGCTCCTCCAAGCTGGGTACGGGAAGTCTCCCGTCCACGCTAGGAAGCCGCGGTCAGCTCCGGAAACGCGTGTTCTTCATGGCAGGCATCCGCGCTCGCGATCTCGGCGGCCGATGCCGGGCCCGACGGCTCGTCCAGCGAGGCGCCCACCTTGCGGACGGTCTCGCGCAGCCACCGGTGCGCGGGGTCGGAGTGCCGGTTGTGGTGCCAGTACATGGCCTCCACCAGCGGTACGTCCGGGAACGGTGTCGGTACGACCGCACAGTGCGCGAAGCCCTCGTAGCGCCGTGCGAGCCGCTCCGGCACCAGGGCGACCATGTCGGTGCCGCTGAGTAGAAACGGCATCACGCTGAAGCCCGGCGTGCTGACCTGCACCCTCGGTGTGATGCCCAGGGTCTCCAGCTGCCGGTCGGCGGGCGTGAGCTTGCCGATGGCGCACGCGACGTGCGACATCTCCGCCAGGTCGCGCAGGGCGAGGCGTCCGTCCACCAGGCGCGGATTGTTCGGGTCGACCAGGCACACGAACCGGTCGTGCATCACGGCCTCGCTCACGCCCGGCAGCTGGTAGCCGAGCGGCACGATCATCAGGTCGTGACAGCGCAGATGCGTCTCGTTCTCCAGCTGTCCTTCCACGATGGGGTGGAAGTCGATGCGGACGCCGGGGGCCTCCTCGGCGATGACCCGCAGCAGCGGCTCCACGAAAACCGTCATGACGTAGTCCGACATCACGACCGAGAAGCGCTGCCTGCTGCGGGCCGGGTCGAAGTGACGGGTCAGCGACAGGGCCTCCTCCGCCTTGTGCAGCGAGGCCTGTACGACAGGCAGCAGCCGCTCCGCGAGCGGCGTCAGCTCGTACTCGCGGCCGACTCTGACCAGCAGCTCGTCGTTGAAGTGCCGGCGCAGCCGGGCCAGCGAGCCGCTCATCGCGGACTGGCTGGTGGAGAGGCGGACCCCGGCGTGGGTGACGTTCTTCTCCTCCAGAAGCGCCTCCAGCGCCACCAGAAGATTCAGGTCGATCGCTCCGAGACCCATGGGTGGTGTTTCCTTCCGGCCGCGTCGTTGAAGGTCGGTGAAACCGGAGCGTAACGACGGGCAAAGCCCCGAGGAAGGGCCCCGGAGGCAACTCACAGGGATCCGATAACAACCATCGGATCCCTGGATGCCTGCAGGTCAGAGGGTGGTGAGGGAGTTACGGGCGTGGAGTGCGGCCCCGCTTGCGGGCCCTCGGAAGGTATACGTCCGTACGACCCGGCACGATCCGGTTGGACAGAATGCCGAGCCGTTCGACGCCGAGCGTCACCTCGTCGCCCGGCGTCAGCGGGGCCGGCGAACGCTCCCCGAGGCGGCCCCAGAACTCCGCCAGGGCGCCCCAGCCGCAGGTGCCCGAGCCGAGGATGTCCCCGGGGCGGACCCAGGTGTCCCGGGCCGCGTAGGCGATCATCTCCTCGAAGGTCCAGGACATGTTGGCGAGCGTGTCGCGGCCGATCAGCTCGCCGTTGAGGGTCACCGTCATCTCCAGGTCGAGGAAGCCGTCCCCGTCCCGGCGGTCCTCCACCTCGTCGGCGGTGACCAGACAGGGGCCGAGGGTGTTGGCGAAGTCCTTGCCCTTGGAGAAGCCGAGGCCGAGGTTCTTCTCCGGCTTCTGGAGGTCCCTCGCCGACCAGTCGTTGAAGACCGTGTAGCCGACGATGTGCTCACGCGCCCGCTCGGGAGTGAGGTCGCGGCCGGCCCGCCCGACGACGGCGCCGACCTCCAGCTCGAAGTCCAGGACCGAGCAGCCCGCCGGCACCGGTATGTCGTCGTGGGCGCCGTAGGCCGCGTGCGGGTTGGTGAAGTAGAAGTTGGGCGCCCGGTACCACTCCTCGGGTACGTGCTCCAGCCCGTCCAGGGACTTCGACACACCCTCGATGTGCGCCTCGAAGCCGACGAAGTCACGGATGGACGGCGGCTTCAGCGGCGGCAGCAGTCGCACCTGATCCACCGTCAAGTCACTGCTTTCCTGCAGCGCTTCGACGCCGGCGGAGTACAGGACCTCCTGCTCGATCAGCGTGAGGACCGTGACCCCCTCGGGCAGTGGATGGATCACCCCGTCCCGCACCACCCCGGCGCGCTCCTCGCCCTGGTACTCGTATGTCGCGAAACGCATGACTCACTGCTCCCAGTGGTTGGTGTTGGTGACGGCCCCCGTGCTCAGATAGCCCGCGAACAGGCCCTTCGGGTCGCGGGCGGCGCGGATCTCCTGGAGCCGCCGCCACTGTTCGTCGCCCATGAACCTCAACTGCCGTACGGTGAAGTCGGAATCGCCGAGATACTGCCCGACGGTCACCGGCTGCATCGCCGCCGTCGCCTCGTCGAGCCAGGCACGCAACTCGGCGTCGCGCTCGGGCTCGTCGTGGACGACGTAGATGGCGCAGTAGATCTCCGACTGCAACGAGAAGGCCATGTCGGGGAGTCGGCGCAGGGGCGCCATGGAGAACCAGATGGTGAAGGTCTGCCGGGTGGGGTGCTCGGTGAACACCTTGCGGATCGCCGGGACGACCTCCTCCGCAGGGCCGGTCAGCCAGGCGTTGTCGACGAGATAGCGGTGGCCCTCGGGGTTGGCGGCGCGCTGGCCCGCCAACTGGGCGGCCAGTGTGGTGGGTTGGGCCTCGACACGGAACAGTGCCCGGTCCGCGTACGGGTTGGCGTGCAGGGGCGCCAGCGCCTCGGCGGCCTGCTCCGGGGTGTCGGTCATCGACACACCGGTGACCAGCAGGACCGGCTCGTCGAGATCAGGCGGTGTCTGCGTGAGCGTGACGATCTCCACCAGGTCCGAGACCGTGTGGTGCATGCCGTGCAGCCAGGTCATGACCTCGTCGAAGAGGTCCAGCGGATACGCGTGCACGGTGTGCCCGAGATGCTTCGGCAGGGGGCGGGTGCGCAGGTGGAAGCGGGTGACGACGCCGAAGAAGCCGGGGCCGGCGCCGCGTGCCGCCCAGAACAGGTCGCTGTTGCGCGTCTCGTCCGCCCGCACCAGCTCGCCCTCGGCGGTGACGACGTCGATCGCCACGATGTTCTCCGCCGCCCAGCCCCAGCCACGCGCGTTCCAGCCCTGCCCGCCCTGGAGGAGGAAGCCGCCGATGCCGACGGAGGGGCAGTGCCCGCCGTTGAAGAAGCGCCCGAACCCGCCGAGATACGGGTTGAGTTCGTCGCCGCCCTGGACGCTGGGCGTGGCCGTCACGATCCCGGACTCCGCGTCGTACGACATCTCGCGGAAGTCCCCGAGGTCGATCAGCAGCGCGTCCGAACGCACCGACCAGGCGGCCCAGCTGTGTCCGCCGGAGCGCACGGCGACCTGCCAGCCGCGCTCCAGGGCCAGCCGTACGCCCTCGACGATGTCCTGCTCGGTGAGGGCCTTGAGTACGGCGGCGGGTGAACGGTCCGTCGGTCGGCGGGAGTTGAAGACGCGGCCGAAGCAGGCCTCGTGGAAGTCCCCGTCGCAGGGGAGGTGGAGGGTGCCGGAGAAGCGGTTCTCACGCGGGGGTTCGGGGGGCGTCCCCCGATGGATGACAGTCACGGGCGTGCTCACTTGATCGCGATCGGGTTGACGGGGGCGCCCACCGCGCCGGTGACCGGCAGTGGTGCCGCGACCAGCAGGAACTCGTAGACGCCGTCGGCAGCGCAGTCCTCGGCCAGCGTCTCCAGGTCCCACATCTCGCCCAGCGGGAGGCCCATGTTGGGGATGGCGATCTGGTGCAGCGGGGACATCGCGGGCTCGGCGAACTCGTACGGGCGCACCTCGAGGCCCCAGGTGTCGGAGGCGATCGCCGCGATCTCCGTGCGGTGCAGCCAGCCCAGCGAGGTGAAGGACAGGCCCGGCGCGTCACCGGCCGCATACGTGCCCCACTCGCCCAACCGCCGTACCCGGCCGATCTGTCCGGTCCGCACCAGGACCAGGTCACCGCGGCGGACCGTCGACGTCGCGCCCTGTGCCTCGATGGTGGCGCGCAGGTGCTCCTCCAGGATGGGGAAGCCGTCCGGGAGTTCACTGTGCTCGTCGCCGACCGCGCGGCCGACGTCGAGGAGTACTCCGCGTCCGGTGAACGCCTCCCGCATGTGCTCGATGCCGGTGACCGAGTCGCCGTTGCCGTCCACGATGGTGCACGAACGGCCGTTCCAGGCCTGCTTGTTGTCGTAGATGTGGCCGAGCCCGTCCCACTGGGTGGAGGCCTGCAACGGCATCACGACGTGGTCGTCCGCACCGCCGAAACCGTGCGGGAAGCCCTGGGTGCCGGCCGCTGCGTCGGAGCCGGTGTCCTTCATGTAGTGGACGGGGTTGATACGACCGCGGAAACCGCGCTGCGGCCCGTCCTCGTTGAACTCCAGTGCCAGAGAAAAGGAACGCCCGCGCCGGACCAGACCGGCGGCATGGGCCCGTATCGCGTCGTCGATGAAGTTCAGCGTGCCCAGCACGTCGTCCTCGCCCCAGCGGCCCCAGTTCCGGTACGCGGCACGGGCCTTGGCGAGTTCTTCCTCAATGGGACCCAGGGTCATCGGGTGCGTCCTTTCAGCAGCAGGTCGAGGGCGTTGCCCCCGGCGACGGCGGCACGGTCGGCCGGGGCGAGGCCGGCGGCGTCGAGGCGGGCCACCGGGTCGTCGACGCCCATGTCGAAGGGATGGTCCGTGCCGAGCACGACCCGGTCGGCGCCCACCTCCTCGACCAGGTGGCGCAGGGCGCGCGGGGTGTAGACGAGCGCGTCGAACCACAGGCGACGCAGATAACCGCTCGGCGGCTCGACGCAGCCGCGCGCGTCCTCGCGCACCCGCCAGGCATGGTCGGAGCGGCCGATGTAGGTGGGCAGATAACCGCCGCCGTGCGCGGCGACCAGCTTCAGACGCGGGTAGCGGTCCAGGACCCCGGTGAAGATCAGGTGGGAGAGTGCGACCGTCGTCTCGACCGGCTGGCCGACCGTGTTGCCGAGATAGCGCGTCGCGAGCCGTTCGCCGAGCGAGCAGCCCCAGGGGTGGACGAAGACGACCACGCCCAGCTCCTCGGCCTTCTGCCAGACTTCGTCATGGCGCGGATCGGCCAGCTCACGGCCCTCGACGGTCGTGGAGACGCTGATCCCGTACAGGCCGTACTCGGTGACCGCCTTGTCCAGCAGCGCCACCGCGAGGTCCGGGTGCTGGAGCGGGATGGTGCCGAGGCCGTACAGCCGCTCGGGCGCCTGGGCGCAGTGCTCGGCCACGGCCTGGTTGACGGTGTGGGCGAGGCGGACGGCGAGGTCGGGGTCGGCCCAGTAGTGATGCATGGGCATGGGGCCGACCACCTGGAGGTCGACGCCCATCGCGTCCAGGTCGGTGAGCCGCTCGTTCACATCCGTCAACTTCCCGGCCAGACGCTGGAGTTGAAGCCGATTGGCGGCCAGCGACTCGGGTGAGTGGGCGCGCTGCTCGGCCGCGAGCCCGGCCGCGAAGCCCGGGGTGCCGGCGACCAGGGCGTCGGCGGCCGGGACGGCCATATGGCCGTGGAAGTCGACGACCGGGGTGCTCATGCGGCCGCCGTCAGCGACTCGAGGGTCTCCGACATGATGCGGGCGGGGTCGGCTCCCGGTGTCTCGGGGTGGATCTCCCACTCGGCCAGCTGGAGCGAGTTCCGCAGGACCATCCGCACCCGGGGCAGCCGACGGGACATGAAGTGGGTGAGTGCCCGGTCCAACGGCTCTTCGGAGGTGACCAGTTCGGCCAGCAGGACCGCGTCCTCCACGCACATCGCGGCGCCCTGCGCGATCAGCGGCGGACAGGCGTGCGCCGCGTCGCCGATGACCATCGTGCGGCCGCGGTGCCACGGCTCGTCGACCAGGACCGCCTCGATCCAGCGGTAGTCGACCGCCGTGTCGTCGGGCAGCGCCCCGACGACCTTGCCCCAGGTACCGCCGTACCCGGCGCCGCGCTCGCGCATCAGCGACAGCGGAGCGCGCGGGCCGACCAGGGAGGCGTCCAGGTTCTCGTCGAGGAGGTAGGCGTAGCACTGGTCGGCGGAGATCGGGCTGTAGCCGGCCTTGAAGCGCGGGCCGCCGTAGTAGACCTCGGCACAGTCCATCTCGGCGGGGCGTTCGGCGACCACCCGGAAGATCGACATGCCGACGGGGCGCGGTCGCGCGGATATACCGATGAGCCCGCGCATCGCCGAGTGGATTCCGTCGGCGCCGACGACGAGGTCGTAGCGGCCGGTCGAACCGTCCGTGAACGTCACGTCCACGTGCCGCGGCGACTGGTCGAGACGGTCGACGGACAGGCCCAGCCGGACCTGGACCCCGTGCGCGTACACCGCGTCGCACAGCGCGTTCTGCAGGTCGGAGCGGAGCGCGCCCGCCGTGGACGGCAGGTCGGGGCCGCCCGTGTGCGGGGTGGACAGCTCGGTGATCAGCCCGCCGTCCGCGCGGCGCAGCCGCATGATGTCGAACGGGACCGCCTTGGCCAGCACCCGGTCCAGCACGCCGACCGAGCGCAGCGCCTTGAGGGCGTTGCCCTGGATGGTGATGCCGTGCCCTACACCGAACCACTGGGGGGAGATCTCGACCAGGTCGACGTCGGCCCCGCGCTGGGCGAGCGCGAGCGACAGCACGCTTCCGGTGATGCCGCCTCCGACGACGAGCACTTTGTGTACGGGCATGGCGATCCTTGCGAACGTAGAAGACGGGGAGGAGGTCAGCCGGAGAAGCGAGGACCGAGCTCGTGGTAGTGCTCCACGAGCGGTGGCTCGGCGAAGAACGGTCCGACCAGAGCCCGCCAGCGCCCGAAGCGCTCGGACTCCCGGAAGCCGACCGTGTGCGCCTCGACGGACTCCCAGCCGACCAGCAGCAGGAAGGTCCGCGGCCGCTCCTCGCACCGCAGCAGCTCGGCCCAGCCGAACCCGTCCGCCTCCGCGAGCACCTCACGGGCCTTGCCGAAGACCTCCTGGAACTCCGCTTCCCGACCGGCCTCGACGGTCAGCTCGGCATGCTCGACTACCACGTCGTTCTCCTAGCGATGGTGGGGTGCTCCGAGCCTGATCGGCGGTCGATGCAGGGTCAACGGATCGAGGCATCGGCAAGGGGGACGTCATCCATCCCGTACGGCGATGGAGGTGCCCCGCGGCGGGGCCGCACATCGATGCAGGTAGGGCCTGGGTGGGCCGGTGATGGCAGGCATCGCGAACGGCCATTTCCGCCGACCCGTCCGGCTGCCTAGCGTCGAGTGCGAGCCCCCGCATTCCGTTCGAGGAGAGCCGCCCGTGCCCGATCCGCTTCCTTCCCATGCCGGCCCCTTCGCGCTCGGCACCTTCAGCGCCGGCGCAGGCGCCTTTCCCGGCCTGGTCACCGGTGCCCGGGTGCGCGACCTGACCGACCAGGTGGCCTCCGTACGCGCGCTGATCGACGACTGGGACACCTGGCTGCCGCGCCTCCACGACCTCGCCGGGTCGGCCGAAGGCGTCCGGCACGACCTGGCCGACCTGCGGACCCTGACCCCGATCGAGCCGGGGCAGATCCTGCAGAGCGGCGCCAACTACCGCAAGCACGTGGTCGATCTGGTCGCCGCCGAGAAGGAGAGCGTGCACGGCGCCACCCCCGAGGAGGCCCGCGCCGACGCCGAGCAGATGATGGACGAGCGGATCCGCAACGGGGTGCCGTACGTCTTCCTCGGCTCGCCGCGCGCGATGTGCGGCCCCTGCGACGACATCGTGCTCCCCGAACTCGGCGAGCAGCACGACTGGGAGCTCGAACTCGCCCTGGTCATCGGCAAGTCGGGCAGGAACATACCGGTCGAGGACGCGATGTCGTACGTCGCCGCCTACACCATCTGCAACGACCTCACCACCCGCGACCGTCTCTACCGGCCCGACCTGAAGGCCATCGGCACCGACTGGTTCACCGCCAAGAACGCCGACACCTTCCTGCCGACCGGCCCCTTCCTCGTCCCGGCCGCCTTCGTCGGCGACCCGAACGACCTGCGGATCACCCTGCGGCACAACGGAGTCGTCCGGCAGGACGAGTCCACCAAGGACATGATCTTCGACATCCCGCGGCTCATCGCGTACATCTCCACGACCACCACCCTGCGCCCCGGCGACCTGCTGCTCACCGGCTCCCCGGCCGGCAACGGCGCGCACTGGGGCGTCTTCCTGAAGCCCGGAGACGTCGTCGAGTCGGCCATCACCGGTCTGGGCCACCAGCGCAACACCGTCAGGAGCCACGCATGAGCTTCCAGCCCATCACCCATCTGCGCCATGTCGACCTGGCCGTACCGGACTTCGAGCGGCAGCGCGCCTTCTACGGCACGACCTGGGGCCTGACCGAGGTCGCGAGCGACAGCGGTCTCGCCTTCTTCGCCGCCGAGGGCAGCCCCGAGCAGTACATCGTGCGGATCCGTCAGGACGAGCGGAAGCGGATGGACCTGGTGTCCTTCGGGGCCGTGTCGCCGGCCGCGGTGGACGAGCTGGCGGTGCGGCTCGGCCGGGCCGGTGTCCAACTCGTCCACGAGCCACGGGCGTTGGACACTCCCGGCGGCGGTTACGGCCTGCGGTTCTTCGACCCCGAGGGACGGGTCGTCGAGGTGTCGGCGGATGTCGCCACCCGTACCCACCGCAAGATCGAGGAGCGGGAGGCCATCCCCGTACGGCTCTCGCACTGCGTGGTCAACTCCCAGGACCCGGAAGGTCTGCGGGACTTCTACATCGAGTACCTCGGCTTCCG
This sequence comes from Streptomyces sp. NPDC001617, assembly GCF_053596855.1. NCBI lineage: Bacteria > Bacillati > Actinomycetota > Actinomycetes > Kitasatosporales > Streptomycetaceae > Streptomyces > Streptomyces sp. NPDC001617. Next base: position 162,744 of record NZ_JBSFHA010000001.1, on the reverse strand, counting down.
GCTCACCGACACCCTGTACTCCACGCACATGGGCGACCTCATGTACTTCCTGCGGTGCAGCCCGCTGCACCACTCCTTCGCCATCGCGCGCGGGCCCCATGTCTCCCTGCACCACGCCTCGTTCGAGATGCGCGGAGTGGAGGAGTACATGCGGGGGACGGGGCGGGCGCTGCGCGCCGGGACCCGGCTCACCTGGGGTCCTGGGCGCCATCTCGCCGGCGACAACACCTTCTCGTACTTCCACGACCCGCACGGCAACACCGTCGAGTACACCACCGAACTCGCCGTCCTCGAAGAGGACCTGTGGCACCCGGGCCGCCACGACGTCGACGACCCGATCACCCAGGACCAGTGGGGCACCGCCGACCCGATGAGCGAGTCGGTCGCCAAGGAGCAGTTCAACGATCCCGACGTGCTCTTCGTAGCGCCGCCCGTCTGAGCAACCACCCGCAGAAAGGCCGCAGTTGTGGCAGAGATCCTGAAGCATGCCGTCCCCAAGGCGGATGTCACCGCCGCTCTCGGCCAGGTCCGGGAGACCGTCGCGGGCGTCATCGCGGACATCCGCGAGCGCGGCGACCTGGCCGTGCGCGAGTACTCCGAGAAGTTCGACAAGTGGAGCCCCGACTCCTTCCGGCTGTCCGGGGAGGAGGTCGAGAAGATCGTCGCGTCGGTGCCGCAGCAGGTCATCGACGACATCCGGTTCGTACAGGAGCAGGTGCGCACCTTCGCCCGCCACCAGCTGGACTCCCTCGGGGAGTTCGAGGTGGAGACGCTGCCGGGGGTGCGGCTCGGCCAGAAGCACATCCCCGTGCAGGCGGCCGGCGCCTACGTCCCCGGCGGCCGCTACCCGCTCACCGCCTCCGCCCATATGACCATCGTCACCGCGAAGGTGGCGGGCGTCCCGAGGGTGGTCGCCTGTACGCCGCCCATTCACGGCGAGGTCCCGGCCGCCACCGTGGCTGCCATGCACCTTGCCGGCGCGGACGAGATCTGGCTGCTGGGCGGGGTCCAGGCGGTCGCCGCGATGGCCGTCGGCACCGACTCGATGCAGCCGGTGAACCTGATCGCCGGGCCCGGCAACGCCTACGTCGCCGAGGCCAAGCGGCAGCTCTTCGGCGAGATCGGCATCGACCTGTTCGCCGGGCCGACCGAGATCCTCGTCCTCGCCGACGAGCAGGCCGATCCCTTCGTCTGCGCCGTCGACCTGCTCTCCCAGGCCGAGCACGGGCCCGACTCCCCGGCCGTGCTGATCACCACCTCCCGCGAGGTCGCCGAGAAGACCGTCGCCGAGGTCGAGCGCATCCTGCCCGGCATGCCGACCCGCGACTACGCCGAGCCGGCCTGGCGCGACCACGGCCAGGTCCATGTCGTCGACACGATCGACGAACTGTACGCGCTCGCCGACGAGTTCGCCTTCGAGCACGTGGAGGTGCTGACCGCCGAGCCGCGCGCGGCGCTGTCGCGCATGACCCAGTACGGCGCCCTGTTCCTCGGCGAGGGCACCTGCGTGTCCTTCGGCGACAAGGTCATCGGGACCAACCACGTCCTGCCGACGCGTGGCGCCGCCCGCTACACCGGCGGTCTCTGGGTCGGGAAGTACCTCAAGACGGTCACCTACCAGGAGGTCACCGACACGGACTCGCAGGCCCTGCTCGGTCGGCTGTGCGGGCGCGCCTCGCGTGTCGAGCTGTTCGAGGGCCACGCCCGCTCCGGCGACGTACGGGCCGCGAAGGCCGCCGGTGACGAGCTGCCCTGGAACACCGCGTGAGCCTGGAGGGGCGTACGGCGCTCGTCACCGGCGGGGGAGGGCCGCTCGGGCGGGCGTTCGCCCTCGCCCTGGCCGGTGAGGGCGCCCGGGTGATCCTCGTCGGCCGCGGGGAGCAGGCCCTCACTGACGCGTCGGCCCGTGTGGTCAAGGAGGGAGGTGAGGCCCGTACGGCCGTGTGCGATGTCTCCGATCCCGACTCGGTACGGCGGCTCGCCGTCGAACTCGCCGACGAGAACGTGTCGTTGCTCGTCAACAACGCGGGTGTCGCCGGACCGGTGCGGCGGCTCGTCGACGTCGAACCCGAGGAGTGGGACGACGTGTTCGCGATCAACGTCCGCGGCGTCTACCTCATGTGCCGGGCCTTCCTTCCCCCGATGATCGAGGCCGGCCGGGGAGACGTCGTCAACGTCGCCTCGGTCAGCGGCAAACGCCCGCTGCTCAACCGCACGCCGTACACGGCCTCGAAGATGGCCCTGCTCGGTCTCACACGGACGCTCGCCAGAGAAGTCGGCCCGCACGGCGTTGCGGTCAACTCCCTTTCCCCCGGCCCGGTCCGGGGCCCGCGCATGGACCGGAACTTCCGCCTCACCGCCGAACTGACCGGCTGCACGGTGGAGGAGGCCGAGCGCGACTTCGCGTCCAGGGCCGCTCTCGGCCGGCTGGTCGAGGAGGACGAGGTGGCGAAGGCACTGCTGGCGATGCTCGCGATGCCGGGACTGTGCGGGGCCGACATCGATCTGTCGGCAGGGATGATCGCACCGGCGTAGACAGGTCGATACGCACGGCGAGGTGGACGGCGGGACAGCCGGCCGCCTCGCCGTCGTGCGCGCCCGGCGCGCACCGCTGTGGCCACTCTGTGTCATCGCCATGAAACAGGGAGCCCGATCCGAGGCATCGGATTCCGGCATGTGTGTGTGAAGTGCCTATTGCCTGTTCCCCAGGGCTGCTTCACTCCCTCGTGCGCACCTCTGGTGCCCTCGTCCGAGCCGTCGCCGCCGCGCGATGAGACGGCCGGTTCGTCACGTTGCGCAACGGCGCACCCTCTCCCTGGGAAGGCAAGCAATGACGCTGATCACCCGACGCTCCATCCTGATAGCCGGTACGGCCACGGCGGGAGCCCTGCTCGTGCCGACCCCATCCGCCACCGCCGCACCACAGGTGACCGGCAAGCAGATCACGGTCGGCTCGGGGGAGACGTACACCCTCTCCTCCACCACCCGGGTGAGCCAACTGACCATCGCCGACGGCGGAAAGATCGTCGCCCCCGACGGCTACGGCCTCTCCCTCACCGTCGACGGCGTGGAGACCGGCCAGCTCCTGACCGAGACCGGCGGCACCGCGACCCTGATCCAGGCGGGCACCTATCGAGGCGATGTCGTCCTCACCGTGGCGGCCGCGAGCGCCGTGACGTACGAGACGCTCACCTTCCCCTTCCGGCAGGCGCTGTACGTCGACGGCGACGGGGTCGTACGCGACAAGTCCGTCCTCGCGGCCGTGCGGGGAGGCAGGCTCACCGATGCCCTCGCCCGCAACGTGTCGATCACCTCGACCGGCGAGTGCTTCGACGGCGTGTACGTGGAGAGCGGCACCTACACACTGGACCGGCCCACCATCTCCCTCACCGGGAACGGCCGTTGCGACTTCGCCGGCTACGGCGCCGCGGTCGTCGGCGACGGCTCGTCCACCAAGCTGGTCGTGGACGGGGCCCGCATCAGCAACAAGGGCGTGGTCCGCACCGGTGTCATCTCCAACGGCGGCGCCAACGTCCTGGTGAAGAACTCCTCCGTCCGCTGCCGCAACGGCGTCCTGCCCTCCGACTACCAGGCCACCGTCGAGACCCCGTACATGGAGTCGGTGCCCTGGATGCTCGGCCTCGACGGCAATGTCCGCGCCACCAACCTCATCGGCAAGAACAGCATCTCGACCTACCTCAACTCGACCGTGTTCTCGGAGACTTGGGGCGCGCTGTCGGTCGAGGGCGGCAGCGGGCTCAAGCTGACCGCGATCAACAGTCACGTCGGCAACACCGGCGAGTACGGCTACGGCACCTACGCCATCGGCGACGCCACGGTCCGCGTCCTCGGCTCCCGCTTCGACGTCGGCAGCTACGCCACCATCATCGCGGGCCCGGCGGCGGTCGTGCACTACGGCGACAGCACGAAGAACGCCGTCGCCGCGCTCAACACCGAACTCGAACTCGGTCTCACCGACGCCGAGTTGGCGGCCATCGCGCCGCGCAGCACGGTCGTGGACTCCGGCCACTTCGGCTACATGTTCTTCGGTGCCGGCACGCTCACCCTGGACGGCGGAACGGTCATCAACTCCGAGCGGGCCACCTTCCTCAACAAGGGCCAGCAGACCACCATCGACGTCGACGGCTCGAAGGGCGCCCGGCTCAACCCGCGTGACGGCATCATCCTGCAGATGATCGAGCTGGACGACCCGGGCCCGGTCAACGTCAACGGCAAGATGATGAACGTCGGCGTCTACACCGAGCCGACCGCCGACCCCACGAAGGACTCGTCCTTCGACGTCACCGCCGTCCACACCGCCGACGGAGCCGCCACCTTCACCTCCATCGCGCTGCGCGGCGACTTCTACAACGGCATGCGCAAGGGCAAGAACATGGTCCTGACCTTCGAGGGCTCGACGTTGGAGGGCGTCATCTCGTCGACGAAGGCCAAGCACCGGGTCTCCAGCATCGACTCGTCGACCTTCTACGAGCTGGGTATCGTGACCAACACCGCCCAGGCCGCCGTCAACAACGGTGCGATCGTGAAGCTGAACAGCGGCTCCACCTGGACGGTCACCGGCACCTCGTACCTGACCTCCCTCAGCCTTGCCTCCGACGCCGCCGTGAAGGCGCCGCGCGGCAAGAAGGTGACCCTGACGGTCGACGGGACGCAGACGGACATCACCGCCGGCAAGATCTACACCGGCGCCCTCGTCCTCACCGTCGCGTGACGTCAGGAGGCGGAGGCCGACCGGGCCTCCGCCTCCTTCGCGATCTCGTCGAACCGTGCGCCCATGGCTGCCGCCAGCGCCTGGGCCCCCGACAACGGCCTGACCATGACGGTGAGTTCGTCGATCAGGCCGTCCTCGTCGACATGGATGAAGTCGCAGCCGGTCAGCTCGCGGTCGCCGACCCGCGCGGTGAACACCAGAGCATGGTCGCGGCCGTCGGGCCCGGCCAGCTCGCGGTCGTAGCGGAAGTCCTCGAAGACCTGCGACACCGCCCGCAGGATCGCCGCGGTGATCGCCTTGCCCGGGTACGGCTTGAACACCACCGGGCTGGAGAAGACGACGCCCTCGGCCAGCAGCGCCTCGACCGCGTCGAGGTCGCCTGCCTCCACCGCCTCACGGAACGCACGCACGAACCCTCCAAGGTGATAGTCAATTTTTTGAGTAAGTGAGGGCGAGACTAATCAGCTGCCGTGCCGGTGTCCACTACGCTGACGGAGATGTTCAGTCCCGAGGGCCCCAGCCTGCGCGAACTCGCCGTCCAGGCGCTGTCGTCCGTCGAGCACGGCTACGACCTGCTCGCGCCGAAGTTCGACCGCACCCCCTTCCGGACGCCCGACACGGTGCTCGACGCCGTCGCCGCGGCCCTGGCGCCCACGGGGCCGTACGCCTCGGGGCTCGACCTGTGCTGCGGCACCGGCGCGGGTGTCGAGGTGCTGACGCGGGTGTGCCGGGAGACAGTGACCGGGGTCGACTTCAGCGCGGGGATGCTCGCCGTGGGCCGGGAGCGGGTGCGGTCGGTCGGGCCGGACGTCTCCTGGGTGCGTGCGGACGCCCGCGCGCTGCCGTTCCGCCCGGCCTTCGACCTCGTGACCAGCTTCGGGGCCTTCGGGCACTTCCTGCCGGACGAGCTGCCGGGACTCTTCGAGCAGGTCCACTCGGTGCTGCGACCGGGCGGCTGCTTCGCCTTCCCCGTCCTCGCCCCGCCCCGGCCCTCGTCGCCCGCCTTCTGGATGCTGCTCGGCTTCGACGCGGTCATGCGGGTGCGTAACGCCCTCTGGCGACCCCCGTTCGTCATGTACTACCGGGCCTTCCGACTCGGCGATGTGCGACGGGAGTTGGAGCATGCCGGGTTCCAAGTGGGCCTCGAGGCCTTGCCGGAGTTCGGGCGGCGGAGCGACGGGAGCCCGCGCGTGCGGCTGGTGCGGGCCGTCAGATCCTGACGACACCAGGGAAGGGCGGGCGGGCGGTTCGGCCGCAACGGGCCCGCGCCGTCGGCTGTTCACAGGGCGCTGTAGAGCGCCTCGATCAACGTCATCTTCCGGGGGTCGTTGGCGATATGAGGCCCCATCCGGTTCATCACATACCCCATCGACACCCCCGCCTCCGGGTCGGCGAGCCCGCACGAACCCCCGAACCCGTCGTGTCCGAAAGCCCGCGGGTTGGGCCCGTACGAGGCGCCCGGCCCGCTCAGCCACAGCCCGAGCCCGATCTCCGTGTCGCCGTCGAGCCCGGCGCCGAGCACCAGGTCCCGGCAGCTGCCCTGCCCCTGCCGCACCCGCTCGGCGGCCTCGGGCGACAGGACACGATGACCGTCGTACGACCCCTGCCCCGCGAAGATCCCGTACAGCTGGGCGACCGCCCGCGCCGTCCCGTGCCCGTTCGCCGCCGGAATCTCCGCGGCCCGCCACTCGGCGGTGTTGGCCTCGGCGGCACCCACCACCGGATTGGCCAGCGCGGCCAGGGCCAGGGGTGCCAACTGGCTGAAGGCCGCGGCCTGTTCGCTGCTGTCGGCGACCGGCGGATGCACCAGCTCGGCGGCCCGTCCCGCCTCCTTCTCCGGCAGCCCGATGGTGAAGTCGATCCCGAGTGGCCCGGTCACCTCCCGCTCCAGGAAGGCCCCCGGCAACAGGCCCGAGACCCGCCGCACGACCTCCCCGACGAGAAAGCCGTACGTGAACGCGTGATATCCGGACCGCGTCCCCGGCTCCCACCAGGGCTCCGTCGCCGCGAGCCGCCGCGTCGTGAACTCCCAGTCGTAGAGCTGCTCGATCGAGTGCGGCTCACGCAGCCCCGACAGACCCGCGCGGTGCGACAGCAGATGCCGTACGAGCACCTTCTCCTTGCCCGCCGCGGCGAACTCGGGCCAGTAGGCGGCCACCGGAGCGTCGAAGTCGAGCAGTCCCCGGTCGGCGAGGATGTGCGCACACAGGGCGGTCGGCCCCTTCGAGGTGGACCACACATTGACGAGCGTGTCCCGCTCCCAGGCCCGGCCCCGCCCCGCGTCGGCCCACCCGCCCCACAGATCCACCACGACCTCACCGCCGACACTCACGGCGACGGCGGCCCCCAACTCCCCCCGCTCCCGGAAGTTCTCCTCGAACGCCGCCCGCACCGCCCCGAACCGCTCGTCGCAGTGCCCGTGCACGCTCGGCCCACGCTCCGCCATGAGGTCCTCCGTCTTCCGCCGGAAGCCCGGGCCGCGACGCTGCGACCCGAACTCCCCGAACATACCGACTGGTCGGACTGGAGGGAAGGTCAGAGGCGCGACCGCAGCCATTTCACCTTGGCCGCCTCCTGGTAGGGCCCACCGCCCTCATGATCGTTGAAGTCGTATACCTCGATCGTCTTGTCCTCGTGGGCCCAGTTGTTGAAGGCCGCGAAGATGGTCGAGGGCGGGCAGGTCTGGTCCTCCAGGGCCGCCGAGAAGAGGGCGGGGGCGCGGCCGCGGGTGGCGAAGTGGACGCCGTCGAAGTAGGAGAGGGTGCGCAGGGCGTCCTCGGTGCGGCCGCGGTGGGTCTTGAGGAACAGGCCTATCTCGCGGTACGGGTGACGGTCCGTCATGGTGGTCGCGCGGGGATAGTCGCAGAGGAAGGGGACGTCAGGGGCGATCGCCACCAGGTCCGGGACCAGACCGCCGACGGCTATCGTGATGCCGCCGCCCTGGCTCGCGCCGAGCGTGACCGTGCGGGAGGCGTCGGTGAGCGGGTGGGAGCGGGCCGCCTCGACCGCGCGGACCGCGTCGGTGAAGACCCGCCGGTAGTAGTAGTTCTCGGGCGCGTCGATGCCGCGGGTCATGAACCCGGGGAAGGCGGGCGCCCCGCCCACCGGGTCGGCGGTGCCGCCACCGCCGCCCCAGGCACTGCCCTGGCCGCGCGTGTCCATCACGAAGTGCGCCCGGCCGGTGGAGGCCCACAGCAGATGCTCGTGGGCAAGGCCGCGGCCACCGCCGTAGCCGATGAACTCCACGACCAGCGGCACCGGTTCCTCGATCCCGGCCGGCAGCGTCAGCCAGCCCTTCACCGGGTGCCCGCCGAACCCGGCGAACGTCACGTCGTGGACCCGCACCGTCGTCAGGCCCGTGTCGACGGGTTCGAAGCGGGCGTCCAGGTCGTGCTCGCGGGCCTCCTGCAGGGTCTTGGACCAGAACGCGTCGAAGTCCTCGGGCTCGGTGGACGTGCTGCGGTACTCGCGGAGCTCGTCGAGCGGGAGGTCGAACAGGGCCATGTAGGACCGCCTTCGGATAGCGATGAGTAGGCACGGTGAGGGTGATCACACCGTATGTGCGTGGTCGGACGACTCGCCAGGTTTTTCCCGCCCGTTCCGTCTACGATGCCGCCATGTCGTCAGCCGTGGATCTGCTGGTCAAGGACGCCGGACTGCTGGTCGTCGACGGGGGTAGGGAGATCCCCGGCGGCTGGGTGGCCGTGACGAATGGTCGGGTCACCGCCGTGGGCGAGGGCGGGAGCGAACCGGAGGCCCGGAGCACCGTCCCGGCGGCCGGGAGGCTGGTCACCCCGGGCCTGATCAACACGCACCATCACATCTACCAGAACCTCACCCGCTCCTACGCCCCCGCCGTGAACGGCACCCTCTTCGACTGGCTGACCACGCTCTACCCCCTGTGGGCCGCGCTCGACGAGGAGGCCGCGTACGTGTCCGCGTACGTCGGCATGGCGGAACTGCTCTTGGGCGGCTGCACCACGTCCTCCGACCACCTCTATGTCCATCCCCGCCCGCACCTCGTCGACGCCGAGATCCGCGCCGCCCGCGACATCGGCTTCCGCTTCCACGCGACCCGCGGTTCGATGACCCGTTCCGTGGAGGACGGCGGGCTGCCGCCGCGGAGCGTCACACAGACCACCGACGAGGTGCTCGCCGACAGCGAGCGGCTGATCAGGGCCCATCACGATCCGACGCCGGGCGCGTTGATCCGGGTCGCGCTCGCGCCGTGCTCACCGTTCTCGGTGACCAAGGAGGTGATGACGGCGAGCGCCGAACTCGCCGAGCGGTACGACGTACGCCTGCACACGCATCTCGCCGAGGACCACGACGAGGACACGTACTGCCTTGAGACGTACGGCTGCCGACCCGTCGAGTACTTCGAGGACTGCGGCTGGATGAGCGACCGCACCTGGGTCGCCCACTGCATCTATCCGAGCGACGACGAGCTGCGGCGCCTCGGGGCCGCCGGCGTCGGCGTGGCGCACTGCCCCAGCTCCAACATGCTCATCGGCGGCGGCACCGCGCGGGTGAAGGAGATGCGCGAGCTGGGTCTGCCGGTCGGCATCGGCTGCGACGGCTCCGCCTCCACGGACCACGCCTCCCTCTGGATGGAGACACGGAACGCCCTGCTGCTGGGCCGCTACCGCGGCGGCCCCGGCGCCATGACCGCCCGCGACGCCCTCGACATCGCGACCCGCGGCTCGGCCCGCTGCCTCGGCCGCGCCGACGAACTGGGGCATCTGCGGCCGGGCGCCTGTGCCGACCTGGTCGTCTGGGACCTCCACGAGGTCGCTCTCGCGGGCGCGCTGAGCGACCCGGTCGAGGCCTGGCTGCGCTGCGGGCCGGCCCGCGCATGGACGACGGTGGTCGGCGGCCGGGTCCTCGTCGACCGGGGCGAGCCGTCGCTGTCCGGGCTGCCCCAAGCCCTGCGAGACCACGGCCGGATCGCACGGCAGATGCAGCAGGCGACGTAGCACCACCGCGCCCCTGCCGCCCGGCGCCAAGGCCCGCGTGGCGGGCGTCGCCTGCAGTGCCACGCAGCGCCGCCCCTGCTCTCGCGTCCGCTGCCGTTCGGTGCCACGGCTCTCCCGTCCAGCGCCAAGTCCTCTGCCGCCCGACAGCCCACGCCGAGGTGCTACGGCCCACCCGCCTGTCGTCGTGTCCACTGTGGCTCGGTGCGGGTCCACTCCTGTTCCCACTCGGTGAGTCGGTGGCCCGTGGCCACGCGCCGTACGACCGCGTTGCCCAGCAGCACCACGGCCACCGCGCCGCCCGCCGCACATGTGCCGATGGTGACGGTGTGCTGCCAGATCTGGGTCTCGCCCGGCGGCGCAGGGACGCTTCGGTCGTGCCGGTCGAACCACACGTCGACCGTGTCCCCGTGCCGGGTGCCCGCCGGGACGCGGGCCTCGGTGGTGTGCGGGCCCGTGACCGGATCGGTCCAGCGCACGCTCACGCGGTACGAGTGCTCGCGGCTGCCCTGCATCGCCGACGGCGCCTCGGGCGTCCTGCCGACGACCTCGACCCGCACACGATGCCGCTCCGCTCGGGCCGACGCCGCGGCGGTCCGCGCCTCGTCGTGCGCCCACCACCCCACGAGCGCCCCCACCAACGGGGCGCCCACGAACAGCAGCAGGGCGACGACAACCGCCGTCCACGCCTCGACGACGTCCGACCGACGCCGTAGTGGATTGCGCCGCCAGCGCCAGCCGCGCACCCGGGTTCGCATGTCGACCTCCTCGCCGGTCACCGGAGCCGGAGGGGCCGTGTGTGTTCGCCTGTATTGTCCCCCCGCACCGCCTATGTGCGCGAGTGCCCGTGAAAATCGGGTACCCGGCGGAGCGGAGATCGCTCACCGCGAAGCCGTCCGGCTGCGAGGAGTCCGCGCGTCAGCCGAAGCGTTCGATCCGGATCCGCTCCACCGGCTGGCCGGCCGCCACCAGCAGGCGCGAGGCGTGCTCGGCGAAGGCGTTGGAACCGCACACATAGGCCTCCCACCCACCGGGAGGCTGCTCGGACAGGAGCGGTGCCACATGTGCGGCCGCCATACGGCCCACCGGCACCCCCTCGGGCGCGCTCCGCGTGAACACGGGCGTCGTCTCCGCGCCGTACTCCCGCGCGTAGATGAGCTCCTGAGGACCGCGCGCGGACACCAGAAGCCGCAGCGGCACATCCAGGCCCCGTGCCCGGTGGTGGCGCACCATCGACATCAGCGGTACGACGCCGGAGCCGGCGCCGATCAGCAGTGCGGGCCGTTCGCCGGTCCAGACGAAGAAGCCGCTCAGCGGGCCGCGCACCTCGATCTCGTCACCGGGCTTGGCCACTGTGTGGAACCAGCCCGAGACCTCGCCGCCCTCGACATGGTCCAGGGTCAGCTCGATGTGCCCGGCGTCGTCGGGCGCGGACGCGATCGAGTAGTGGCGCTGGGCCACATAGCCGTCCTCGGCGGTGAGCCGCAGCATCAGATGCTGGCCGGGCAGATGCCCCGCCCAGCCGGGTGCCGCGAACCGGAAGGTCGAGGCGTACGGCGTCTCGCGCCGGACCTCGGTGAGTGTGGCGGTCTGCCACGCCGCGGCCGCGCGGTTGCTCACCGCGATCCGGCCGGGCACGGCGAACCGGGTCAGGGGAGTGAACGTCTCAGTCACCGGAGTACCGCTGCTCCTCCCACGGGTTGCCCCGTGCGTGGTAGCCGTTCTGCTCCCAGAAGCCCGGCTCGTCGTGGTCGAGGAGCCGGATGCCCGCGATCCACTTGGCGCTCTTCCAGAAGTACAGGTGCGGCACCAGCAGCCGCGCCGGACCGCCGTGCTCGGGAGCGAGCGGCTTCCCCTCGTACGCGAACGCGATCCAGGCCCGCCCACCGGTCAGATCCGAGAGCGGAAGATTCGTGGTGTACCCGGTGTGCGAATAGGCGACGGCATGGGTGGCCGACACATGGGGCCGCACCACATGGAGAAAGGCGTCCAGCGAGACACCCCCGAACCGCACCCCGAACTTCGACCAGCTCGTCACGCAGTGGATGTCGCCCTCGTACGCCGACTCCGGCAGCGCGTGCGCCTCGTCCCAGTCCCAGGTGAGCGGCCGCTCCACCAGACCGTCGACGCGGAAGGTCCAGTCGGCCGGTGCCAGGTCGGGCGTGACCTCGGCGGAGAGGACGGGCCAGTCGTCGCCCGCGTCGTACTGGCCGGGCGGTAGGCCAGGATGGTGGACGCGGGGGCGCCCGGTGAAGCCTCGGGTGACGTTCATGGTTCCACCGTACGCTGTCGTCACCCGTGCTCCGTCCCAGGTCAGCGCGGCGATCATTGCGACCGCATGAACACTCCGCCGCCCCGGGAATAGCAGCTCCCCGATCTTCCTTGCCGACTGGTGCCAGGCGTGAGCGAAGGAGAGTGGGAACAATGCCGCAGGCGTATGTCTTCACGCGGTACGGCGGACCGGAGGTCGAGGCGCTCGTCGAGGTGGAGCGGCCGGTGCCCCGTCCGGGTCAGGTCCTCATCGCGGTCCGGGCCGCGGGCGTGAACCCCGTCGACTGGAAACAGCGCACCGGCTACCGCCGCCCCGGCGAGAGCGGTGAGCGTCACTTCCCCGCCTACTTCGGCAACGAGGTCTCGGGCGTCGTGGAGGAAGTCGGCGAGGGCGTCGAGGGCTTCGCCGTCGGGGACGAGGTCTTCGGGCGGCCTGTTGTCGGCGGGTACTCCGAGTTCGCGCTGCTGTCGGTCGACCTGATCGCGCACAAGCCCGCGGGCCTGTCCTTCACCGACGCGGCGACCCTGCCCGTCGCGGCCGTGACGGCGTACGACGGCATCCGCCAGCTCGCTCTGCCGGCCGGTGCGACCGTGCTGATCACCGGCGCGGGCGGTGGGGTCGGTGTCGCGGCCGTGCAGATCGCCAGGGCCGAGGGACTGCGTGTCGTGGGCGTGTCGAGCGACGCCAAGAAGGACTTCGTGGAGGCCTTCGGGGCCGTGCACGTCCCGTCCGGGCCTGGCTGGACCGAGCGCGTGCCGGGTGCCGTCGACGGCGTGTACGACCTGGTGGGCGGCGAGGTCCTGGCCGAGGCGGCGGCCCTGCTCACCGACCGGACGAAGCTGATCACGGCCGGGGCACCGCCCGAGGTCGTGGAGAGGCTCGGCGGCTCGCGCGTCGCCCGCGTCCGCACCTCCGAGCGCCTCACGGAGGCTGCCGACCTGGTGGTGAAGGGCGATCTGGACCCCCAGGTGACGCAGACCTTCCCGCTGGAGCGGGCCGGTGACGCGCTGCGTGCCGTCGAGGAGGGCCATGCCCGCGGCAAGATCGTGATCGAGGTCGCCGCATGAGCCACGTCCTGGACAACCCCGCTTTGGCCTCGCTGACCGGCCCGCACGCCCATTTCGCCGAGCGGCGCGGCCGGTTGCTGCGCTACCCGGTCGACGTCTCGCCATGGCTCGCGCTGCCCGACGAGCTGGACGCCGGGGACTGGGCCGACCTCGCCGCCTTCGCGGGCCCCGGGGGCGAGGTCCCGCTGCTCGGCTTCCACGGCGAGATCCCCGACGGCTGGGAGGTCACCTTCCAGATGGAGGGCGTGCAGCTCGTCGACGACGGTGTCGCCACCGCGCCCGAGCCGGATGCCCTCCGCCTCGGCCCGGCCGACGTACCGGAGATGCTCGACCTGGTGCGCCGGACTCAGCCCGGCCCGTTCCTGCCCCGCACCATCGAGATGGGCACCTATCTGGGCATACGCCGCGACGGCGCCCTGATAGCCATGGCGGGGGAGCGGCTGCACCCGCCCGGCTGGACCGAGATCAGCGCCGTCTGCACCGACCCCGCCTTCCGCGGCGAGGGCCTTGCCACCCGGCTGATCCTCGCCGTCGCCCACGGCATCCGGGAGCGCGGTGAGACCCCGTTCCTGCACACCGGTGCCGCCAACACCAACGCCATCCGCCTGTACGAGTCCCTCGGCTTCGCCCTCCGCCGCAGCACCGTCTTCGGGGCCGCTCGCGCCCCGGAACACCTCGCGGACGCACGGGAGTTGGCGGCCTCCTAGTCCTCGGGCCGGGCCCAGGCGTTGTACCTGACGAGGTATGCGGCGAACCGCTCCAGATCCTCCTCCGGCCAGTCCGCCAGCCGCTCCCGGAAGGCGGCCCGGCGGCTGTCGGTCACCTGGGCGAGGATCTGGCGGCCGGCCTCGGTCAGGTGCAGCACCTGTACCCGGTGGTCGTCCGGGTCCAGGCGCCGTTCGATGAGCCGCGCCCGCTCCAGCGCGGTCACCTGGCGGCTCACCGTGGACTTGTCCAGGGCGTAGTGGGCCGCCAGGTCGGTCGCCCGGCAGCCGCCGCTCTCCTCCAGGTGTCCGAGCAGGGTGTACGACACCAGCGAGAGCTCGGGGTGCATACGCCCCGCCGAGGCACGGGCGCGGCGGGCGAAGACCGTCATCTCGCGCTGGATCGTCTCCACGGCCTCGTCCGCGTCCACGGGTCCTCCCTCACTCGCCCGTCTTGGTTGCACAGTACAACTTGAGTGGGAGTTGTATAAGCCAACCAATAACCCCTCGGCTGGGGCCGTGCCGGGGCCCTGGGAGGCCGAGGAAGAGGCCGAGGAGGAAGAGGCCGAGGAAGAGGAGATCGAGGAGACCGCCGGTGTCTGGTCGCCGGTGTAATGTGGCGGTCCGGCCGCGGATCGTCCCGGCCGCCGGTGACCGAGGAGGTGAGTCCCATTACCGCTGTGTCAGGTCGGGTGCTCTCTCCTCGTGTCGACGTGGGTCGTCGGCCGTAGGCGATCACGAGAGCGCCCTTCGACTCACCGAAAGGCTCTCGGCTTCCATGCCCTCACCTTCCTTCTCCGCCGGTCCCACCGATTCCGTCGTGGCCGCTCTGCGCGCCGCGGGCTGCGTCTTCGCCGAGGACGAGGCCCGGTTGATCCTGGCCGCCGCCGGCACTCCGGACGAGCTAGCCACGCTCGTCGAGCGCAGGGCGGGTGGCCTGCCGCTCGAACTCGTCCTGGGCTGGGCCGAGTTCCGCGGTCTGCGGATCGCCGTGGAACCGGGTGTGTTCGTGCCCCGCCGCCGTACCGAGTTCCTCGTCGAGCAGGCTCTCGCCCAGGCTCCCCAGGCATCCGTCGTGGTGGACCTGTGCTGTGGCTCGGGCGCCGTCGGCACGGCCCTGGCGACAGCGCTCGGCGGCGTCGAACTGCACGCCGCCGACATCGACCCGGCCGCCGTGCGCTGCGCCCACCGCAACGTCACCGGCGTCGGCGGCCACGTCCACCAGGGCGACCTGTTCGAGGCGCTGCCCGAGGAACTGCGCGGCCGGATCGACATCCTCGCGGCCAATGTGCCGTACGTCCCCACCGACGAGGTCGGGCTCCTGCCCCCGGAGGCACGCGACCACGAGCCACTGGTCGCGCTCGACGGCGGCTTTGACGGCCTCGACGTCCTGCGCCGGGTCGCCGCCGAGGCACCGCGCTGGCTCGCCCCCGGTGGTTGCGTCCTGGTCGAGACGAGCGAACGGCAGGCCGCGCTGGCCGTGGAGGCCTTCGCCGGTCAGGGGCTGACGACACGTCTGGCCACGGACGACGACCTCTACGCCAACGTCGTGATCGGCGTCAGGACGTAGCGGTCGGCACCGTCATGTCGTCGCGCCGCTGCCCGACGGGCTCGCCGAGGGGGCGGGCATGCGCCAGTCCATGGGACCGTGGCCCGGGAACCTCCCGCGCCATTCGCCGCCCGGTCCCTTGTCCGCCAGATCCCCGGAGAGCACGCGCGTCGCCGTCCTGGTGCCGTCGCCGGCACGGGTGCCCACGAGCAGGGCGGTCTCGTCCTTCTTCAGATCGCCCGTGCCGGAGCCCTTGGTGCCGTCGTGCAGGACGGTGGAGTTCGAGTCGACCGTCCATGTCCACTCGGCGCCGTCCTCGCTCTTCACGGTGACGTGGTCGCCGTCGATCTTCTCGACGGTGCCGCGCTGCCAGACCCGTACGACCCACTTGCCGGTGTCCTGGTCCTTGACGGTCGCCTCGCCGTGCACGCCCATGCCGCCGAAATCGAACCAGCGGCCACCGCCGTGCCGCTCACCGGGCCCGCTCGGTGACGGGGACGCGGACCCGGACACGGAGGGTGTGGCGCCCGTACGGGAAGAGCCCGAGGTCGCGGCGTAGGCGACGGTGCCGCCGAGCGCCAGCACGGCGACCGTCGACGCGGCGATCACCGTCCGTGCGCGGCCGGAGCGGCGCCGCCACACCCGGTCCCAGGCCGGCTCTCCGGCGGGCTCCGGCCCGCCCGGGCCCGTCATCACTTCCCAGTCCGGCGTCGTCTCGGCGTGCCGGTCGGGCGGCTCGCCCCCGGCGGCGGATTCCTGGTGCGGTTCGTGCATCACGGCTCGCTCCCATCGGCCACGGCACACGGCATCCCCATGCCATGCCTTGCTGTGATTGTCCGAGGAACGCGATAAGGACGAGGTAATCAATACCTGTGAAAGCGGGGCGTACGGGGCCGGCCGGCGCCGACGATCAGCCGGGCTTCTGCACACGGGCGATGAGAAGCGCCACGTCGTCGGAGTTGTCCGGCTGGTGCAGCGTGCGCAGCAGAAGGTCGCAGACCTCTTCCAGGGGGCGGTCGGGGCCTTCCAGCAGGGACAGCAACGCTTCCAGGCGCTCATCGAGAGGGTGCTGTCGGGTCTCGACCAGGCCGTCGGTGTAGAACACGAGCCGGTCGCCGGGTTCCAGGTCGACCGTGGTGGTGGAGAAGGCGACGCCGCCGACGCCGAGGGGTACGCCGGTGGGCAGTTCGAGGAACTCCGGGGGATGACCCTCACGCAGCCTGGCGGGCGGCAGGTGGCCGGCGTTGGCGATCCGGCACTGGCGCAGCTCCGGGTCGTGGACGGCGTAGACACAGGTCGCGATGGAGTGGTCCAGGCCCTCCGTGATCCGGTCGAGGTGCTCCAGGAGGCGGGCCGGATCGAGGTCCAGGGAGGCGAGGGTGTTCGTGGCGGTACGGAGACGGCCCATGGTGGCCGCGGCTGAGATGCCGCTGCCCATCACGTCGCCCACCACCAGCGCCGTCTTGCCGCCCTCCAGGGGGATCACGTCGAACCAGTCGCCGCCGACCTCGGTGGTCGCGCCCGCCGGCTGGTAGCGGGAGGCCACCTCCAGGCCGCCGGTCACCGGCGGGTGGCTGGGCAGCAGACTGCGCTGGAGGGTGAGGGCGGTGTCGCGGGCGTTCTGGTACCAGCGGGCGTTGTCGATCTGCACGGCCGCACGGGACGCCAGCTCACGGGCGAGCAGCAGATCGTCCTCGGTGAACGGCAGCGGGTTGCGCGTGCGCTTGAGATCCAGGGCGCCGAGCACTTCGCCGCGTGCGATCAGCGGCACGGCCAGGTACGAGTGGACGCCTGCCTGCGCCAGCAGCTCCGCGGCCTCGGCGGAGCGGCCGATGCGCGGCAGATCGGCCTCCTCGACCTGAGCCACCATGACCGGCAGGCCCGTCCGCACGCACTCGGTGACCAGCCGGTCGGGGCCGTACCGCGCGACCTGCCCGGGCTGGTCGGCCGCCCGCAGCGCCTCCGGGGCGTCCTCGGCCTGCACGGCCAGCGCCCGTATCACCGCCGGCTCGGCGGGCCCCAGGCTGCTGCGCCTGCCCTCGACCACCGCTTCCAGCAGGTCCACGGCGGCCACGTCGGCGAGCTCCGGCACCGCCACGTCGGCCAACTCCCGTGCCGTACGGTCCAGTTCGAGGGTCGTGCCGATCCGGGCCGAGGCGTCCGCGATGAGCGCCAGCCGGCGCCGCGCAGCCTCCGCCTCGACGCCTGCCCGGTGCTGCTCGGTGATGTCCACGACCGACCCGGCCACGCCCAGCACGGTCCCCGCGGTGTCCTCGAGGCGGTACAGCGAGATCACCCAGGCGTGCTCCTCGGCCGGATCGGCGGGCGTGCGGCCGATCGTGAGCTGGTCGACGAGCGGGCGGCCGGTCTCCAGCACCCCGCGCGCGGCCGCCTCGATGGCGTCGGTGTCGAGATGCGGCAGGACATCGCATATACGCCGGCCGATGTGGTCCTCGGCCGGAATGCCGTTGAGCCGCTCCAGCGCCGGGTTGACCGTCACGTACCGCAGATCGGTGTCCAGGACGGCCAGACCGATGGGGGACTGCGCGATCACACTCGTGGACAGCGCCACGTCCCGCTCAAGCCGCCGTACTGTCGACCGGTCGGCGCACAGGCCCAGGGCGTAGACGTCGCCGTGGTCGTCCAGCAGGCGCATGTTGCGGAACTCCACCAGGCGGGCGGTGCCGTCCTTGCGCCGGATGGGGAAGGCGCCGGCCCAGCTCTGGCCGGTCATCATGACGTCGGCGAAGAGCTTGACGACCAGGTCCAGATGCTGTTCGTGCACCATGATCCGGGCCGCGTACTGGCCGAGCGCCTCCTGTGCGGGGTAGCCGAACAGCTCCTCGGCCTGCGGGCTCCACAGCACGATGCGTCCCTCGGCGTCCAGCACGACCGAGGCCACGCCCAGGACGTCGAGCAGCCCGCCCGGCCGCACCGACTCCTGGCCCTCGGTCACCGGAAACCCAGGTGCACCCATTCCACGCACCGCCTTCACCCGTTCGCGCGGCACGCCGTCCCCCGTGCCGACTCCCCTTGTTCTACCGCGCTCAACCGTCCCTGTGACGCCTCCGTCGCCCACCTCCACGATCCCTCAACACGGCGCGGCCGTCCCCCGCGGCGGTGTCGACACTACCCGGCACGGAGCGTCGCCGAGCCGAAAGCCCCCGTTACCGATTTGGTCTGTACATGACCACCTCGGCGGGCCAGACTGTCCGCCGGACACACCCCCCGCCCCTCGGAGGAGCCCTTCCATGCCCCTGCGCGCCCGGCAACGTTGTCACGCGGCCCTGACCGCGGCCCTCGTCCTCGCCACCGCCGCCGTCCTGTCGGCCGCCCCGCCCGCGTCGGCCGCCGACACCTGGACCGAGCAGGGTTCGGACCGCGCCGACCCGCTGACCGAGAGCCAGGGTCTGACCTCGGTGGAGGTCCCGGCCGGCAGCCCCAACCACTACACCGGCATCGGCACCATCCCCGTCTCCGTCTCCAGCCGTGGGTGGAACCATGTCGGCGACCCCGACGCGTCCTACACCGGCTACTACGTCGAGCCGTACCAGGCCGACTCGGGCACCACGAAGATGTACCGGGTGCAGGCGCCGGACGGCACCTGGTCCGAGTACACCCACACCCTCGGTTCCGGTGAGGCCCTGAACAACTCCTGGGTCGCGATCTCGCCCGACGGGCAGTGGATGCTGTCCGGCGAGTACGGCACCATGAGCCGCTTCCTGGTCTTCCCGACGCCCGGTGTCAACGCGAGCACCTCACCCTCGGTGAACCTGCCGCAGGTCGCCACCGTCAACCTCGACCACGCCGTCCGTGACGTACAGGGCTGCGACTTCGTGAGCGCCACGCAGCTGCTGTGCTCCTCGGACGACCCGGCGGGCGCGCTCTTCGGCATCACCAAGCCGCTGCTCCAGGTCGACCTGTCCGCCGCGGTGAACGGCACGTCGAACGTCACGGGTCATGTCACCGCGCTGCAGCAGCTCCCGTTGCGGAGCGGCTGCTCCGGCACCTTCGAGGTCGAGGGCATCGACTACGACCGGCGTGACGGCACCCTGCGCGTCATCGTCGTCTCGCCGGGGTTCTGTGTGCTCACGGACAGCAAGACGTACCGGTTCAAGAAGAGCTGAGCCTCTCGCTGGTCCCGGTCCGGCAGTGGTGCTTTTCTGGGGATGTGGCGCGGTTCGCGGGGGACCCGTGGAGCCGCGCCACCGTCATGAGAGGAGCGTCACGATGGATCGTCGGCGATCGCACGAGGAACCCGTCTCCCTCGAGATCAGCGGCTGCAGCAAGGAGGACGCGCGGATCGTCTTCGACGCGCTGTGTGCCTGCTTCGAGTCCGACCGGGGTGCGGAGGAGGTGCCGCAGCAGCTTCATGAGACGCGGCCGATGGTGTGGCTGGGGACGTTCGAGGTCACCGACGCGCACGAGTGTCCGACGCCGGGTCGGCTGTCGTCCTCGGTCGAGGTGGACGCGCAGGGCGGGTACTGGGCGATCGAGCGGCTTCGGTCCACCCTGGATCCGCTGTTCACGGTGCGGGACCTGTCCTCGGCCTCGGGGGATCAGGAACGGGAGCTGCACGTGATCCTCGAAAGCCGCTGAGGTTCAGCGGTTGTGCAACTAGTTGCACAATGGCTCGCCGGTCCTCTACAACTGATGCACCACACCGTGCACGGAGGACCCCATGAGCCGTTACCCGCATCTGCTGAACCCGCTCGACCTGGGCTTCACCACGCTGCCCAACCGCGTCCTCATGGGCTCCATGCACGTCGGTCTGGAGGAGGCCGAGCGTGGGTTCGAGCGGATGGCGGAGTTCTACGCGGCCCGGGCCCGCGGGGGAGTGGGCCTGATCGTCACCGGTGGCATCGCGCCCAACGAGGCGGGGCGGCCGTACGAGGGTGGAGCCAAGCTCACCACCGACGCCGAGGCCGAGCAGCACGCGGTGATCACCGAGGCGGTCCACCGGGCGGGCGGTCGTATCGCCATGCAGATCCTGCACTTCGGCCGGTACGCCTACCATCAGGAACTGGTCGCGCCCAGCCCCCTCCAGGCGCCGATCAGCCCCTTCCCGCCGCGCCCTCTCACCGACGACGAGGTCGAGCAGACCATCGACGACTACGCCCGCGCCGCCCGCCTCGCCCGCCAGGCCGGCTACGACGGTGTGGAGATCATGGGCTCCGAGGGCTACCTCATCAACGAGTTCATCGCCGCGCAGACCAACCGGCGCACCGACCGCTGGGGCGGGCCGTACGAGAACCGCATGCGCTTCCCCGTCGAAATCGTGCGGAGGGTGCGCGAGGCGGTCGGTGAGGACTTCATCATCGTCTACCGCCTGTCCATGCTGGACCTGGTCCCCGGCGGCTCCACGCTCGACGAGGTGATCACGCTCGCCAAGGCCGTCGAGGCGGCCGGGGCGACCATCATCAACACCGGTATCGGCTGGCACGAGGCCCGTATCCCCACCATCGCCACCTCGGTACCGCGCGGCGCCTACACCTGGGTCACCAAGCGGCTCATGGGTGAGGTGTCGATTCCGCTCGTCACCACCAACCGCATCAACACCCCCGAGCTGGCCGAGGAGTTGCTCGCCGAGGGCTACGCGGACATGGTGTCGATGGCCCGCCCGATGCTGGCCGACCCCGACTTCGTCGCCAAGGCCGCCTCCGGTACGCCCGACGCCATCAACACCTGCATCGGCTGCAACCAGGCCTGCCTCGACCACACCTTCAGCCTCAAGATCACCTCCTGCCTGGTCAACCCGCGCGCCTGCCACGAGACGGAGCTGGTGCTGTCGCCGACCCGGCTGCGCAAGCGCGTCGCCGTCGTCGGCGCCGGACCGGCCGGACTCGCCTGTGCCGTGTCGGCCGCCGAACGCGGCCACGAGGTGACCCTCTTCGACGCCGCGAGCGAGATCGGCGGGCAGCTCAACGTCGCCCGAAAGGTGCCCGGAAAGCAGGAGTTCGACGAGACCCTGCGCTACTTCCGCCACCAGCTCGATGCGCACGGCGTGGACGTACGCCTCAACACCCCCGTCGAGGCAGGGGACTTGGCGGCCTTCGACGAGGTCGTCGTCGCCACCGGCGTCACCCCGCGCACCCCCGACATCCCCGGCGTCGACCACCCGAGCGTCGTCGGCTACCTCGACGTGCTGCGCGACAACGTCCCCGTCGGCGACCGCGTCGCCATCCTCGGCGCGGGCGGCATCGGCTTCGACGTCGCCGAGTTCCTCACCGACGGCGGCGACAAGGCGCACGAGGACCCGGAGACGTACTTCCGTCAGTGGGGCGTCGACATGGACTACGCGGCCGCCGGCGGACTCGCCGCCCCCGTGCGGCCCGCTCCGACGCGCAGCGTCCACCTGCTGCAGCGCAAGACCAGCAAGGTCGGCGCCGGGCTGGGCAAGACCACCGGCTGGATCCACCGCACCGAGCTCAAGCACCGGGGCGTCACCATGGTCCCGGGTGTGCGCTACGACCGTATCGACGACGCCGGACTCCACGTCACCATCGGTGAGGAGAGCACCGTGCTGCCCGTCGACACCGTCGTGCTCTGCACCGGCCAGGAGCCGCGCCGCGACCTGTACGAGGAGCTGGTCGCCGCCGGCCGCAGCGCGCACCTGATCGGCGGCGCCGACGTGGCCGCCGAACTGGACGCCAAACGGGCCATCAAGCAGGGCACCGAGGTCGCGGCCGCCCTCTAGGCGCCGTCCCTAGGATGATCCCATGTCCCTCCCGCACGCGATCCTCACCGCCCTGCTCGAGAAGCCGTCCTCGGGGCTGGAGCTGACCCGCCGGTTCGACAGGTCGATCGGCTACTTCTGGTCGGCGACCCATCAGCAGATCTATCGCGAGCTGGGAAAACTGGAGGCCGACGGGCACATCCGGGCACTGCCGACCGAACAGCCGGCCCGCGGACAGAAGAAGGCCTACGAGGTCCTGCCCGCGGGCCGCGACGAACTGGCCCGGTGGACCGCCGCCTCCCAGGACCCCAGGCCCCACCGCGACACGCTGCTGCTGCGGATGCGCGCGGCGGCCGTCGTGGGGACGGAGGGCATCGAAGCCGACCTGCGCCGCCATCTCGCCCTGCACCAGCGGCAGTTGGCGGAGTACGAGGAGATCGAGAAGCGCGACTTCCCGCCCGGCGCCACCAGTGCCCAGGGCCGCCTGCAGCACCTCGTGCTGCGGGCGGGGATCGACCTGGAGACCTTCTGGACGCAGTGGCTCACGCACGCACTGGAGGAGTTCGCCGAACTGCCCGGTGCCGAGGGGAAGTGAGCGTCAGAGCCGGTACGGCCGCGAGCGGCGGCGCAGGAACCAGCCGGTCGCGATGACACCCGCACCGACCAGCGCGCTGCCCACCCCGATCGTCAGCGGGCCGTAGTCCTGCACCGCGCCGCCGAGACCACCCATGACTCCGAGCGAGGGCGAGGAGGTGGCCGAGATGGTCGGGGTCGCGGAGGCGGCCGAGACGATGACGGACTGCGTGCCCGCGGTGCTGCTGTTGAACGCGCACATGACGATCACCGTGTACGTGCCCGGGCTCACGCCCTGCCAGGCCGCCGTCTGGATGCTGGTCGTCCCCGACAGCGCCACCTGCCGGCCCTGCGCGAAGTTCGCCTGGCTGCTGTTGAGCAGCGAGGCGGTGCCCCACATGCCGTTGCTGGCGGTCTGGTTGCACACGGTCGTGGTCACCGAGACGGTCGACCCGCTGGTGCTCACCGAGATCCCGGTGCCCAGCGCCGCGGCGGGTGAGGCGGCCAGGGCGACCGGCAGCGCGGCGGCGGCCGCCACGGCCAGGCCGGAGCGGATCAGAAGCTGAGAGTTACGCATGTGGACTGCCCTCCGACGGCACGGTTGGCGGTACATCCCTTGCGCCGCCGAGGGTCGGGAAACGCCCGTGCTGCCTCAGAGGCAGCCAACGTGCCCACACGCCGCCGCGCATGCGGACCGCCCCCGGGCAGGTGACGGATTCCATCGTCCGGCCCATGACCGCGGCCCACCCGGTCGTCACCACCCGCTCCACCGACCACCCGCCCCAGGTGCCGTCGGTCAGCCTCGCCCGGTCGCGCGGAGCGCCGATGACGAGTGAGGTGGCCGCCTGCCCGTCGAGGCGGATGCGGTACTCCGAGATCACGCCGTCCGCGCGCGGCACGGTCCGGACGAGGTCGAGGAAGTACGCCCCGTCGGCGCGGTGGGTCGTCGCGCGGAAATCGGTGGGCGAGGTGTTCCGGCCGTCGTCTGAGCCGGGAGTCGCCGGCCGGACCGTGGCACCGGGCGGAGAGACGGTGTCGCGACCCGGACGCTACGGCGGCCATGGTCCGGACCGATATGGCGTGACCGTTGCGGTCGCATCAAGAGGGTGCCCGGTGCCCGGGGCGTTGGTGACCGCCCTCGGGAGTTACGTATGCTGAAGCTCCTCACGGCCGAACTCTCCATGAGGGCTCGGGAGTTCATGCCGGTGGCGCGGGCCGCTGTCGTCGCTGATCCCGCGCCGGGCGCGGGTGGTCGGGCGACCGGAACCGACGCAGGTTCAGGTCCCCGGCCCCTGCTCGGAGTTCGGGGCGTACACCGTCCGGCCCCTCTGCGGTGGCCGCATCCGCCGGGTGGCACCAGATTGGGCCGAGTGCCCGTCAGGTCCCCCCGGGAGAGGCTCCCCTATGGTGCGTGTCCAGTCGCTGCCCCTGGCCGCGGCCTGCGCCGCCCTGCTCGCCCCGACCACGCTTCCCACAGCTCACAGCCGTCTCCCGGCGGAGCCGGTGGCCTGGCGGGAAGGTGATGTGAGCGCCGCCGACCTGCTGTCCAAGGTGCGTGCCTGCGTCCAGGTCTCCCGCGGCCGCTACCGCAGCGACGAGGGCATGCCGGCGAACATCCCGGTCTGCGGTACCCGGGGCGCCGTCTTCTGGAAGGCCGACTTGGACATCGACTGCGACGGACGGCCCGGCCGGCGCTGCAACCGCCGTACCGATCCGCAGTTTTCCTCCCTCACCGCCTACCAGCAGTCCGACGGACGGTACCTGAGTGCGGAACGACTCCCGTACATCGTCGTGCCCGCCGTCAGCCGCGTCTGGAACCATCGCGACCACGGTGTGTACGGCGGTGCGGTCGCCGCCGTCGTCTACCGCGGCCGCGTGCAGTACGCGGTCGTCGGCGACGTCGGCGCGCACGACGTCATCGGCGAGGCCTCCTATGCCACCGCCAAGGCCCTCGGTATCACCCCGGACCCGCGCGGCGGCGGCACGGCCTCCGGCGTCACCTACATCGTCTTCAGGAACTCGCGGGCCAAGCCGATCGAGGACCATGCCGCAGCCGTCGCCACCGGGCGGCGGCTGGCGCGGCTGTTCGTGAACAGCAGGTAGGGCGCGTCAGACCGCCGACCAGCCGCCGTCCACGGCCGGCACCACGCCGTTGATGTTGCTCGCCGCGTCCGAGGCGAGGAACACGATGGCGGCGGCCTGCTCCTCGGGCTGGGCGATACGGCCCACGTTCACGAAGTGCGGGCCGAGCGCGGCCGGGCCGTGGGCGGCCTGGTCGGCGTCCACGACGATGTTGGTCGCCGGTAGTCGCGCGAGGACTCGGCCGAGCCGGCCTCTCAGACCTTCCGGTACGTGTAAGCCTCCGCTGCCGCCGCCTCCACCGTCGTGAGGTCCGCGCCCGTGGCCGCCGTGACCACCGCGGCCACGGCGCCCTCCACGAACGGGGCGTCCACCAGATGGGTGTTCTCCGGGAGTTCGTCGCCCTCGGCGAGCAGGGCCTTCACCGTGAGGACCGCGCTGCCGAGGTCGGTGAGGACGGCGACGCCCGCGCCCCGGTCCACGGAGGCCGCCGCCGCCGCGATCAGTTCCGCGCTCGTGCCGAGGCCGCCGCCCTCCGTGCCGCCCGCCGGGGCGACCGGCACCGTCGTACCGCCGCCGGCCAGGCCCTTGGCCAACTCGGCGACGGACGCGGCCACTTCCGCGCTGTGCGACACCAGCACGATGCCCACGAGCTTGTCGTCACTCACCGTTCGCCTCCGCGAGCGCCGCGACGAGCAGTGCCGACGACGTGGCGCCGGGGTCCTGGTGACCGATGCTGCGCTCGCCCAGATAGCTGGCCCGGCCCTTGCGGGCCTGCAACGGCGTCGTCGCCAGCGCACCCTGCTCGGCCGCCGTCCGCGCCGCGCCGAAGCCGTCGGCCAGCGCGTCCACCGCCGGCACCAGCGCGTCGATCATGGTCTTGTCGCCCGGCGCGGCCCCGCCGAGCGTCATGACCGCGTCCACACCGGCCCGCAGCGCCTCGGCGAACTCCGACTCGCTGACCTCGGCTCCGTCCCCGAGCGCCTTGCCGGTCCGGCGCAGCAGCGTCCCGTACAGGGGCCCCGACGCACCGCCGACCGTCGAGATCAACTGGCGTCCGGCGAGGGTGAGGACGGCACCCGGAGTCTGCGGCGCCTCCTTCTCCAGCGTCGCGGCCACCGCCCGGAATCCGCGCTGCAGATTGCTGCCGTGATCGGCGTCCCCGATGGGGGAGTCGAGAGCGGTGAGCCGTTCCGCCTCACGGTCGACGGACGCGGTGGTGACCGTCATCCAACGGCGGAAGAAGTCGGCGTCGAGCACTGGATCTCCTTGCGTGGTAGGTGCGTTGCCGATCAGCGGTATGTCACATACCCCAGCGCAGCCCCGGCGTCCTCACCGGCGCGTCCCACAGCCTCAGCAGCTCCTCGTCGACCTGGCACAGGGTGACCGAGGCGCCGGCCATGTCCAGGGAGGTGACGTAGTTGCCGACCAGGGTGCGGGCCACGGCCACGCCGCGCTCGGTGAGCACCCGCTGCACCTCGGCGTTGAACCCGTACAGCTCCAGCAGAGGTGTCGCGCCCATGCCGTTGACCAGGACGAGCACCGGATTGCGCGGTGGCATGTCCTCCAGGATCGCGTTCACCGCGAAGTCCGCGATCTCGCCGGAGGTCATCATGGCCCGCCGCTCGCGGCCGGGCTCACCGTGGATGCCGATGCCCAACTCCAGCTCGCCGGGCGGCAGATCGAAGGTCGGGCTGCCCTTGGCCGGAGTGGTGCACGCGGTCAGCGCGACGCCGAAGCTCCGGGAGTTCTCGTTGACCTGACGCCCGATCGACTCCACCCGCTCCAGCGGCTGGCCCTCGTCCGCGGCGGCGCCCGCGATCTTCTCCACGAACAGCGTCGCACCGGTGCCGCGGCGCCCGGCCGTGTAGAGGCTGTCGGTGACCGCCACGTCGTCGTTGACCAGCACCTTGGCGACCTGGATGCCCTCGTCCTCGGCGAGCTCCGCCGCCATGTCGAAGTTCAGCACGTCGCCGGTGTAGTTCTTCACGATGAACAGCACGCCCTCGCCACTGTTCACGGCCGCGGCCGCGCGCAGCATCTGATCGGGCACGGGTGAGGTGAACACCTCGCCCGGGCAGGCCGCCGAGAGCATCCCGGGGCCCACGAATCCGCCGTGCAGCGGCTCATGCCCGGAGCCGCCGCCGGAGATCAGGGCGACCTTCCCGGCCACGGGGGCGTCCCGCCGTACGATCACCCGGTTCTCGACGTCCACGGCCAGCTCGGGATGGGCGGCCGCCATGCCCCGCAGCGCGTCCGCGACCACGGTCTCAGCTACGTTGATGAGCATCTTCATGACTACCTCCGGGGAAGCGTGTCCGCTGAGCCGCAGTCCCGGCAGCTCTCTCTCGGAAGTATCGGCGTTCACACGGCGAAGGTCACGTGTGCGGGCCTCGCCGGTGCGTCCGAACGGCGGGTCCGGCCGGCCGGTCCGCATCGGCGCGGTGGCCTCGGCCGTACGCCCGGGGCTCAGGTCGGGATCCACGACCAGCTGGTGTTGTTCTGCTCGCCCAGTATCTCAAGGCCGACGTCCCGCGGATCCTCACGGACGTCCCCTGCGTGTGGGTCGGCCTCGGCACGCCGGAGCGGTGGCCCGTCCTCGACGTCACGCCCACCGGGCTGCGCCGCCGCGGATGTGACCGTGCCCGGCCGGTCGGGTGTGGGGGTCCGGTGCCGCCGGTCGTGTCCCGCCCTGTCGCCTCGGCGGCGCCGGGCGGAGACGGTCCTGCGGGCCGACCGGAGGGTGGCGGGCCGGGTGGCCTCGGAGATCAGCCGGTCTTGTGGCCCCAGCGCGGTCCGACCATGGCCCACTCCCTGCCCCATGCGTCGACGCGCCGTCGGTCGAGCCGCCAGCGCACGACGGCCGCGCCGCCGAACACGGTGCCGGCGGTCGCCAGCGTCGCCGCCGCGCCCAGCAGGCCCGCCTCGAACCCTGCCTCCACACGGCTCGGCGGCTGGGTGGTGAGGCGGCCCTCCGCGTCCAGCCAGACCGTGACCCGGCTCCCCGCCTTCTGGCCGGCGTGCACGAGAGCCCGGCCGGTGTGGGCCGTTCCGTCGGAGGTGGTCCAGCGGACGGTCGCCGGGACCCGCTCGGCCGAGTCCCCGGCCGATGTGGCGCTCGGGAGGTCGCTGAGGAGGACGGCCCGGGCAGGCTGCCGTTCGGCGCGCTGCCGGGCGAGGACGTCGTCGGCGGCGTGGGCGGTGACCAGCCCGGCGAGCGTGCCGCCCACGGCGATGATCACCCACATGGCCAGGACGGTCCATGCCTCGAGGATGTCGTCGTGGCGGCGCAGGGGGTTGTTCCGCCACCGCCACAGCAGCTTCTTCATGGTCCTGCCGCTCATCGGTCCGCTCCTCCTCCTCGTGGTCACGGACAAGACCGTGACACCGGGCGAGACTCGTAGGGATGGGCCGGTCAGGCGCAGTCGGGGGGCCGATGGGGCCATGCTCCCTTGGCTGGGGCGGGCCGTTCGAGCCCACCTGGCCCGGGGGTCAGCCCACCGCGTCGGCCAGTCCGTCGGCCCCCGGCGCCCCTGCCAGGGCGTCGGACAGCCGGGCGTACATCTCGAAGACGCCGACCAGACCCAGTGGGCGCAGCAGCCTCAGGAAGCCGGGGCTGTCCGTGACCAGGCGGAGCCGGCCGTGCCGCGCCGTGACGCGGTTGCGTGCCCGGCACAGCAGCCCGAGTCCGGAGCAGTCGATGAAGGTCACCTCGCGCAGGTCCAGCACCAGGTCGGGGCGGTGTGCGGCGGTCAGTCGATCGAGCCGTTCCGACACAGACCCCACGCTGAGCAGGTCGATCTCCCCGCGCAACGCGACGACGGTCCTGTCGGCCACGACGGGCACCGTCGGCGGGGGGATGAAGTGCATTTCGGCCATGGTCCAAGGCAAGCGGGCCTACCGGGCGAAGGGTAGGGCCGTTCGGTCCAGTCGACCTCTTCGGGGGTGGGCCGGACGGGCCTGCCGGAGGCAAGGACCCGTCCGGGGAGTTCTTGGAACCGGACGGCCCAAGCGGCCGGTCATCGCCCCGGACAAGGCGGACCTGCTGGGCAGTGCCGGCGCCGCATCGGCTCGCGGCGGCTCCGGCCACCGGTCCGGGAGGCCGAGGACAGAAGGATCGTCCTGCATCAGCCGGTGGCCGCTTGCCACGCCCGCGCCCCTGCACCCGGAGAACCTGTGGATCAAGGACGTGACCGTCATGCCGCTCGCCCGCACCGGCCGCCGGATCACCGCGTGAAAGGGCCGTTGTCCGACGGGCTCGGGACCGATGGCCCTTAAGCCGAGGGGCCGCGGCACGAAAGATGGACTCATATTCCGGACCGCCGCACCCAGGCGGCAGACGACGGGCTGAAAGACGACTGGCTGATGTATCCCAACGACGGATTCCGCGAACTCGAACGGCTGGAGTGCCTGCGTCTGCTGGCGACGGCGCCCGTCGGCCGTATCGTCCACACGCGCCAGGCCCTGCCGGCCGTCCTCCCGGTCAACTTCGCCCTGGATGCGGACGGCGCGGTACTGCTGCGCACCGCGGCGGCCTCCGAGCTGGTCCGCGCGATCGACGGAGCCGTGGTGGCCTTCGAGGCCGACGAGGTCGACGCGGTGGCCCACTCCGGCTGGAGCGTGGTCGTCACGGGCCCGGCCGCGGTGATCACCGACGCCGCCGAACACGAGCGGCTGGCCCGCACCGGCCCCCGCTCCTGGGCGCCCTCGCCGAAGGAGGTCTTCGTACGCATCGAGCCGGAGCTGGTGACCGGCCGCGAACTGATCCCCGGACGCACCCTGTACGGAGTGGACCTGAAGGTCACCGGCTGACCGAACGCGACGGCCCCCTGCCGACGGACCGTAGGTCCCTACGGCAGGGGGCCGTACGGCGCCCTGCCGGGTTCTCGCGGACCCTGCCCCCGCCGCCCACGCGGGACGAGCATCGTGCTCGGAGCCGTAGTGGGATCCGGCGAGCCGCCCGACGGCGCGGCGCCCCGTCCCGGCGGCCACTTCCCGCCGCACGACAAGAGCACGGCACAGAAGGGAAACGGGACATGACACTCCCACACGTGGTCGTCGGGGTCGACGGCTCACTGCACGCGATACGAGCCCTGGACCGGGCCGCGGACGAGGCCGCACGGCGCGATGCCGAACTGCGCGTCGTCTACGCGGTTCCCGACAGCGACGAGGCGGGGCCGATCCTGGCGTCGGCCGTCGCCCGCGTCCAGGCCCGGCGCCCCGGTCTACGGGTGGTGACCAGGGCCGTCCAGAGCGGCGCCGTACGGGCGTTGACCGACGAGAGCGAGGGCGCCGCCCTCACCGTCGTGGGCACGCGCGGCTTCGGCGGGATCGGCGGCACACTGCTCGGCTCGGTGAGCCTGCGGCTGGCCGCGCACGTTCATGGGCCGCTGATGGTGGTCCGTGGCGACCACCCCTGGGATGCCGCCCTCGACGCCGGGCGCGAGGTACTGCTCGGACTGCAGGGCGACACGGACGCGGACGCGGCCGTCTACGCCTTCGAGGAGGCCGAGCGGCGCGGCGTGTGGCTGCGCGTCCTGCACTCCTGGGACCACCGGCACATCACCCCCGAACTGCCCTCGCTGGTCCCCGCGACCAGCCCCGGTCAGAAGAGCCTGGCGCAGCACGAACGGTCGGAGGAGGCGGTGCCCCGCTTCAGCCTCGCGCACCTTCAGGCGCAACACCCCAGGGTGGGCGTCGATGCCCGCACGGTGCGCACCGGCCCTGCCCACGCCCTGCTGGAGGCCTCCGAGGAGGCATCCGTCGTGGTGATCGGCGCACACCGCCGCACCGGCCGGCTCGGCCCGCACCTGGGCTCGGTCGCGCACACCCTGCTGCATCACTCGCACTGCCCCGTGGTGCTGGTTCCCACGGAGTCGTGACGCGCCGTCGGCGGGCACCGACCGGTCCCGCCGACGGGGACGTTCGGACCCGTGGCCGGGCCCTGCAGCCCCTGCGACGACCGTCGCCGGAGCGAGACATTGCAGACGCGACGCGGATTCGGACAGTCCGCGCGACACTCCTCGGAGGGGATGAAGATCATGGCAGTGCACGACCACCCGCAACGTCATTCGGGATTCCACTTCCCGTCCCTGCGCAAGGCCACGGCGGCCCCGCGGGCCACGGACACCGCGACGGCGACGGTGGCCGGCGCGCACGTTCTCGCCGGGCTGCGTCTGCTGACCGGGTTCGTCTTCCTGTGGGCGTTCCTCGACAAGACCTTCGGCTTCGGCTACGCCACGCCGTCCGGCAAGGGCTGGATCGACGGCGGCTCGCCCACCAAGGGCTTCCTGAGCTCGGTGGCGGCCGGCCCGATGGAGTCGACCTTCCACGACTGGGCCGGCGCCGGCTGGGCCGACTGGCTCTTCATGCTCGGGCTGCTGGGTATCGGCCTCGCGCTGGTCTCCGGCGTCGCGCTGCGCCTGGCCGCCGTGGCGGGCACGGCGATGATGGCGCTGATGTGGATCGCCGAGTGGCCTCCGGCCAAGCACCTGTCGGACGGGTCCGCGAGCATGTCGACCAACCCGTTCGTCGACTACCACCTCATCTACGCCGTCGTGCTGATCGCCCTGGCGGTCGTGGGCGCCGGCGCCACCTGGGGCCTGGGCAAGGTGTGGGCACGGCTGCCCTTCGTCAGCCGTAACCGCTGGCTGCTCTGACCGCTCGGTTGCACATCGGGGCGGGGCGCCGCCGCTGAGGGAATCAACTCCCGCAGCGGCGGCGCCCTTTCGCGTACCGGCACAGGGGACCGGTCGGCACCGCAGAGGGACGTGTGGACCTTCCGGTCACCGGATGCCGGACAGGAGAGTGGTCCCTGACACGAAGGAGGCCCGATCATGTCCCGCACCGTCACCGTCGGCCTGGACGGCTCGCCCGAAAGTCTCGCCGCCGTGGAATGGGCCGCCCGTGAGGCCCGGTTGTGGCCGGCCGGGCTGCGCGCCGTGTACGTCGGCGACCAACAGCCCTCCGCCTACGTGCCGTTCGCGGGCGAGGCCGTCCTCTCGCCCGGCGAGGACCGGGCCGAGCGCATGCTGGGGGAGGTCCGGGCCATGCTGACGCACCGTCACCCCGGCCTGGTCGTCGTGGTCGAGCGGCTCGCCGGACGTCCTGCCCCGGCCCTGCTGGAGGCCGCGGGGGAGACCGACCTCCTGGTGCTGGGCTCGCGCGGGCTGGGCCGGGCCGCCGGCCATCTGCTCGGCTCCGTGGCGTCGGCCGTAGTGGGCCGGGCGGAGGGGCCCGTGGTGCTCGTACGGGCGGATGACCGTGTCTCGGGCGAGCGTCGGCCCGAGGCCCCCGTGGCCGCCGCCTCGCCCGCGGACGTCGTGCTGGGCGTGGAACTCCACGACCGTACCGACGACGCGGTCGTGGAGTTCGCCTTCGCGGCCGCCTCGCGCCGCTCGGCCGTCCTGCGGGTCGTCCACGGCCGGCGGCTGCCGTCCCACGTCGACATGACGGCCGCGGGCACGGACGAACAGGAAGCGCTGAACGGCCTGCTGCGGCCATGGCGGGAGAAGTTCCCGGCCGTCGTCGTGACGGCGGAGGCTGCGGTGGGCCAGGCGGGACGACACCTCGTCGACGCCTCCCGGAACGCCTCACTGGTTGTCGTCGGCCGCAGGACCCGCCGCACCTCGACCGTCGGTTCGCAGCCAGGTCCCGTGACGTACGAGGTGCTTCGGCACGCGGCCGCACCGGTGGCCGTCGTACCGCACGGCTGACCCGGCCGGGCCCCCGTCGGGTGTCGGTCTCAGATGTCGGTGGGGGCCAGACGGATCCCGGTGACCAGGTCCGGGCGGATACGGACCGCGTAGTCCATCGCACGGCCCACCCAGGGGTGCAACAGCTCGTGGTAGCGCGCGAGTTGGCCGGGGTCGGTCACGAGATGCGCGTACCCGGTGACCACGACGCTCCAGCCCAGATGCGTGTCCGGATCGATGGCGTCCGCCTCGTAGGCGACGACCACGCCCTCCTCGTCGGCCTGCCGGGTCCGGGAGGTCAGGGCCGCGCCCTCGTGGGTGCGGATGACGATGTCCCCGTCGTCGAGGACATGATTGACCGGGCGGACGGTCGGCAGCGCGTGCTGCGTGAAGACGATCCGGCCGAAGGTGACGCTGCCCAGCAGCCGCAGGGCTTCCGCGGTGTCGAGCGCGATGCTCTCGCGGGGGCCTGTCGCAACCGGCTGGGCGTGGTCCAGGGCCATGGGAGGTTTCCGTATGTTCTCGTGGCTCACTCGGTCGTCGTCCGTCGAACGCGTGGTGCGGCTCTGTGCGTGATCAGGCCATTCGAACCGGAGCGGGGCACCGGGTGCTAGGGCCGTTCGGTCCCTTCGCCGGACCGGATGGGCCCTTCGCACCGGCTCCGTCTTCCCTCAGAAGCGCTGTGCACACCCGACGGAGGAGTGTCACCCCTAGGGCGGCCCCGCGTCGTCGACCCGGTAGGTGAGGCCGTTGACGACACCGACGACCCCTTCGATCTGCCACGCCGACCGGACGGCCGGGGGGATGTCGCTGCTCCGCGTCATCTGTCCGGTCAGCGTGACCATGCCGTCCCGGACGGAGACGGAGACCGCATCCGGCGGCAGGCCCAGAGTGCCGACCATGACGTTGTCGATCACCTCGCGGCGTATCGTCCCGTCGGTGCGTGCGAAGACCCGTAGCAGGTCGCGTCGAGTGGCGATGCCGATCAGGCGGTCCTCCTCGTCGACCACGGGCAGCCGCTCGATGCCGTGCCGCTCCATCACTCGCGCGGCGCCGGAGACGGACTGTTCCGGGTGCACGGTGATCGCGGGAGTCGACATCAGCTCCCCCGCGGTCAGGGCGCCCGCCTCGGCACGCACCAGATCGGTGCTGGACACGACTCCCAGGACCTTGTCGTCGTGATCGACGACCGGCAGCCCGCTGATGCGGTGCCGGTCCAGCAGCCCGGCCAGCTCCTGGCGGGGCGTTGTGCGCTGGGCGAGGA
Source organism: Streptomyces sp. NPDC001617 (assembly GCF_053596855.1). Lineage (NCBI taxonomy): Bacteria > Bacillati > Actinomycetota > Actinomycetes > Kitasatosporales > Streptomycetaceae > Streptomyces > Streptomyces sp. NPDC001617. The sequence continues at coordinate 129,161 of NZ_JBSFHA010000001.1, read as the reverse complement.
CGACATCACTGGTCATCACCTCGCCGATGATGTGCGGTTCCACGGCGTCTTCTTCCTTCGTCGCGCGGGGGCGGTGGGCGGGGAGCCCGCCCACCGCCCCATCCCTAGTCCTGTCGTTCGGGAGACGGGCCACCCCGCCACGGCGGTGGGGTGGCGGTCCTCCGGGAGGTTTCGTGACGGTCGGCGAGCCGCTCCAGACGGGTGCGCAGCCGGTCCTGCAGCCGGTCGCCGAGTTCGTGGGCGCTCGCCTCACGGGCGTGGACGACGAGCAGTTCACCGCCCACGCGGATCTCGGCCCCCGCCGACCAGGGCTGCTCGACATGGTTGGCCCCGGCCCTGACGACCCGCACCTCGCCGGCGACGGGCGGCAGGCCCGGCCGGTCGAGGGCGGCGTCCACCTTGGTCCGAACGTATGCGAGTGCCTGCTCGTCGACGTCGCCGCCCTCGGCCCGTACCCGCACCGCGGGGGTGGTGGGGGCGTCGGTGCCGGTGTCCCTGGGAGTCATGTGCTCCACTCCTTTGATCGTTTGTGAGCAGTACCAGACTCCCCCCGGCCCCAGCCCGACCCCAGGGGCCGCCCGGCCCACGCAGGGGGCCGTGGGTCCCCGGCGCCGCGAGATGCGCCTGCGCCGGCCCGGAGGGCCTCCTTGCGGAAGGGGCGGGAATCAGGGCCGACCGGCCCTGGCCCATCGGCCCCGAGGAGAGAAGGATCTCCTCGCGGGAACCGGTTTCGCGCACCCGAGTAGCGGAACCACGGCACACATGACGAGGAGCTTCAGATGGCGGACAGCCGGCGGCCCGGCCCCGATGAACCGATCCGGGTCTTCCTGCTGGACGACCACGAGGTGGTACGGCGTGGAGTGCACGACCTGTTGAACGACGAACCGGACATCACCGTGATCGGGGAGGCGGGCACCGTCGAGCAGGCCCTGGTGCGCGTCCCCGCGCTGCGCCCGCAGGTGGCGGTCCTGGATGTCCGCCTCCCCGACGGGGACGGCGTCACCGTCTGCCGCGAACTGCGCTCGCGCATGCCCGAGTTGAGCTGTCTGATGCTGACCTCCTTCGACGACGAGGAGGCCCTGCTGGACTCGATCATGGCGGGCGCCTCCGGGTACGTGCTGAAGCAGATACAGGGCTCCGACCTGGTGTCGGCCGTACGTACCGTGGCTTCCGGGCAGTCCCTGCTCGACCCGAGCGCCACCACGCGCCTGATGGCCCGGCTCCGCCACGACCAGCAGAAGGAGGAGGAACCGGACGCGCTGCCGGGGTTGACCGACCGGGAGAGGGAGATCCTCGCTCTGATCGGCGAGGGACTGACCAACCGGCAGATCGGCCAGCGCCTCTTCCTCGCCGAGAAGACCGTGAAGAACCACATCTCCCGCCTGCTGGCCAAGCTGGGCGTGGAGCGCCGCATCCAGGCCGCCGTGATCGCCACCCAGGCCCAGGACCGGCTGCGTCAGCAGGGCCACTGACGTCCCGTGCGGGGTCCGAACGGCCCTCGGCCGCCCCCGTACGGCCCATGCCGCGCCCCGCCCCTCTCGCGGAGGCTGGCAGTGCAGCCCGGAGCTACCGGGCCCCGAAGGGGAGGACGGACATGAACGTGCGCGTGGGCATCAACGGCTTCGGCCGCATCGGCCGCAACTACCTGCGCTGTGTGCTGGACCGCGCGGCGACCGGCAACGGCACGCGGATCGAGGTCGTCGCGGTCAACGACATCACCTCGCCGGCCACGCTGGCCCACCTGTTGGCCTATGACTCCACGTACGGCCGGATCGGCCGCACCGTCGAGCACGACGACTCCTCGATCACGGTCGACGGGCACCGCATCGCCGTCACCGCGGAGCGCGACCCGGCGGCGCTCGGCTGGGGTGAGCTCGGCGTGGACGTCGTCATCGAGTCGACCGGTCGCTTCCGCACCCGGGAGACGGCCGGGGCGCACCTGAAGGCGGGCGCGCGCAAGGTGCTGCTGTCCGTGCCGGGCAAGGACGTCGACGCGACCCTCGTGATGGGCGTCAACGAGGGGACGTACGACCCCGAGCACCATCACGTGATCTCCAACGCCTCCTGCACCACCAACTGCGTGGCCCCCATGGTCAAGGTCCTCGACGAGCACTTCGGCGTCGTCAAGGGCCTGATGACGACCATCCACGGCTACACCAACGACCAGGTCGTCCTGGACGGCCCGCACAAGGACCTGCGCCGTGGCCGCACTGCCGCCGTCAACATCATCCCCACGTCCACCGGCGCCGCCCGCGCCGTCGGTCTGGTCCTGCCCGAGCTCGCCGGGACCCTGGACGGCATCGCCGTCCGCGTGCCCGTCGAGGACGGCTCCCTGACCGACCTCAGCATCATCCTGGACCGGGCGGTGAGCGCCGACGAGATCAACGCCGCCTACCGGGAGGCCGCCGACGGGCCGCTGAAGGGCATCCTGCGGGTCTCCGACGCGCCGATCGTCTCCCGTGACGTCGTGGGCGACCCGGCCTCGTGCGTGCTGGACGCGCCGCTGACCCAGGCGCACGGCGAACTCGTCAAGGTCTTCGGCTGGTACGACAACGAATGGGGCTACACCAACCGGCTGCTCGACCTCACCGAGCACGTGATCGCCCGGCTGCAGTAGACAAGATCGGCCCTGAGGGAGTCCCCCCACGTAGGATCCCGTATCGTCCCTTCGTTCGGACCGTTACCGTGGCACATGACGGAACGGTCGGTTCTGGGAGCTGGAGGATCACGGGTGGGACGCCCCGAGGAGCCCGCGGAGGCGCATGTGCGGCTGCCTCAGCTGCGGTTGGACGAGCTGCTGGAGGAGCTGCAGGCACGGCTGGACGCGGCCCGCGGCACCCGGGACCGGGTGCACAGCCTGCTGGAGGCCGTGCTCTCCGTCGGGCGGGAGCTCGAACTGGAGCAGGCGCTGCACAGCATCGTCGAGGCGGCTGCGGCACTGGTCGACGCCGAGTACGCCGCCCTCGGCGTGATCGGCCCCGATGGCAAGCGGCTGTCGGCCTTCCACACGGTCGGCGTCACCGAGAAGGAGATCGCCAGGATCGGACCGTTCCCCGAGGGTCACGGAATCCTCGGGGAACTGATCCGTCACCCCGAGCCGCTGCGCCTCGCGAAGATCGCCGAGCACCCTGCCTCGTACGGCTTTCCGGCCCACCACCCGCCGATGAACTCCTTCCTCGGTGTGCCGATCCGGGTGCGCGACCAGGTCTTCGGCAACCTGTACCTGACCGAGAAGCGCGGCGGTGCGCAGTTCGACGAGGAGGACGAGTCGGTCCTGTCGACCCTGGCCGTGGCGGCCGGTGTCGCGATCGACAACGCCAGGCTGTACGAGGAGTCCCGGCTGCGCGAGCGCTGGCTGCAGGCCAACGCCGAGATCACCTACAGCCTGATGTCCGGCGGTCCGGGCACCGAGGTCCTCCGTCTGATCGCCGAACGGGCCGGCGAGATCACCGGATCGGCCCTCGCCGCGGTCGCGCTGCCCATGGAGGACACCCAGTCGCTCGCCGTGGAGATCGCCGTCGGCATGGACGCCGAGGCGCACCGGGGGCTCGTGCTTCCCATGGACCGGAGCCTGATGGGGCTGGCCTTCTCCGGCGCCGCCGTGGTCACCAGCGCGGACGCCGCGGAAGACGAACGGATCTCCCGGGAGCCGCGGCGCTTCGACGGACTCGGCCCCGCCGTGGCCGTGCCCATCCTCACCGGCGAGCAGAGTCCCCTGGGCGTCGTCCTCCTGGCGCGCAAAGCCGGCCGGCCGCCGTTCTCGGCGACGGAGACCGAGACTCTGCGGGCCTTCGCCGCGCAGGCCGCCATCGCGATGGAGCTGGCCGAACGCCGCCGGGACGCCCAGGAGATCGCGGTGCTCCAGGACCGCGACCGGATCGCCCGGGACCTGCACGACCTGGCCATCCAGCGGCTGTTCGCGACCGGTATGACCCTGCAGAGCGCCGGCCGTTTCATCGAGCACGAGGAGGCCGCCGAACGCGTGGTGCGCGCGGTCGACGACCTCGACGAGACCATCAAGATCATCAGGTCGACGATCTTCGGTCTACGGGCGCGCGACGGCGGGGCCGGGACGGGCCTGCGGGCCCGGGTCGTGCGGGCGGTCGGCGAGGCCGCCCCGGTGCTCGGCTTCGCGCCCAGCGTGCGGATGGAGGGCCTGATCGACACCGACGTGCCGCGGGAGACCGCCGACCAGGTGGTCGCCGTGCTCTCCGAGGCCCTCACCAACATCGCCCGGCACGCCGGCGCCCACCGCGCCGACGTCGCCCTGGAGACCGACGGCCGTGAAGTGCGTCTGACGGTCGCCGACAACGGCCGGGGCGTTCCGCCCGAGGGCCGCCGCAGCGGGCTGCGCAACATGGCCGAACGGGCCGAGCAACTCGGCGGCACGTTCCGGATGGACTGTCCCGAGGGCGGCGGCACCGCGCTGGTGTGGCGGGTGCCGGTGGGGGAGCGGTAGCCGGATTTCCGGCTGTCGCACGCCGCGCCCGAGAAGGGTCCTGCGGCCTCCCGTTGTGACCGGGTGGCCCCTCGTCGTGCCCTTTCGTCCGGACCACGCTGGTAAGCGGGGTCCGTGAGAGCGATCCCGGTCCCGGCCACGGGACGGGGCCCGAGCGGCCCTGCCCCGGGGCCTTTCGGCCTCTCCAGCCCGCCCGGCGCACCCATGAGGCTGGGGTGACCCCACCGGGAGGAAGCCATGCGGGAGGTGCCATGGACGCTTCCGCCGCCGCCTCGCTCACCGCACTGCGCACCGCTCACGAGCGGTTCGTGATCTCCCCCGGCACACGACCGGAGGCACGGGGCCTGGTGGCCGACTCCTGGCGGCGCTGCGCGGAGTGCGGCGTACGCCCCGACGGCAGCCGTCTGCCGCCGCTGCGCAGGAGCGCCGAAGACCTGCGCGTCTACCGCGGCACCCATCCGCTGGCCGTGGCACTGCCGATGCTCCGCGAGGTGCTGGGCACCGGGGCGGCCGACGACGGGCATCTGTTCGCGATCGGCGACGCCGACGGAACCCTGCTGTGGGTCGAGGGCGACACCTCCGCCATCGGGCGCGCCGAGCGCATGCACTTCGCCGAGGGCGCCGTCTGGTCCGAGCGGCAGGCCGGCACCAACGCCCCGGGGACGGCACTGGAGTTGGGGCGCGCCGTCCAGATCGTGGCGGGCGAGCACTACAGCGCCGCCGTGCACGGCTGGTCCTGCGCCGCCGCCCCCGTGCGCGACCCGCGCACCGGCCGTCTCGTCGGTGTGATCGACCTGTCCGGTGGAGCGACGATCGCCACACCGCCCGCTCTGGCCGCGGTGCGGGCCGCAGCGCTGGCCACGGAGGCCGAGCTCGCCCGTGCACAGGGGGCGGGCCTGATCGTGGCGCCGTCCACCGAGGACGTCGTACGCCTCACCGCGCTGGGCCGGGACAGCGCCCTGCTGGAGTACGCCGGACGCGTCCACCGGCTCAGCCCGCGGCACAGCGAGATCGTGCTCGCGCTCGCGCTGGCCGGACGGGGCGTCACCGGCGACCGGCTCGCCGTCGACCTGTCGGAGCGGGAGGTGCCCGCCTCGACCCTGCGGGCCGAGCTGACGCGGCTGCGCGCCGCGCTCGGACCCGACCTGCTCGGGTCACGGCCCTACGCCCTGCTGCGCCCACTGCGTACCGACTTCGGCGAGGTGGCCGAGCTGCTCGCCGCCGGCCGGGTGCGCGAGGCGCTCGCCCGCTACCCCGGCCCGCTGCTGCCGCGCTCCGACGCCCCCGTGGTCGTGGAGCACCGGCGCTGTCTCGAACAGCAGCTGCGCGGAGCCGTGTTGGGCAGCGGCGACCCCGGGCTGCTGCGTCGCTGGGTGGACGCCGGCTGGGGCGGCGACGACGCACCGGCCTGGGCGGCGCTCGCCGGCACCCTGCCGGGGGGCTCGCCGCAGCGTGCCGCCGCGGCGGCACGGGCCCGTGCGCTGGGGTTCCGGACGACCGTCGGACCGCAGGTCGGACGGCATGCAGCGGTATTGCAGCGTTGCCGCTCCTAGCGTGATCGATATCAGAGCGATCGCCGAGATCGCACCGCATCCGATCGTCAGGACCGGATCGGCACCGAACGGAAGGGGACGGTCATGAAGTACGAGTCTCCGGGCAAGCCGGGCAGCCCGGTCGACGTGGCGCCACGCTACGAGAACTTCATCGGAGGCAAGTGGGAGGCACCCACCACGGGCCAGTACTCGCCCAACCTGTGCCCCGCCACCGCCAAGCCCATCTGCGAGGTCCCGAAGTCCGGACCCCAGGACATCGAACTCGCCCTCGACGCCGCCCACGCCGCCCAGGACAAGTGGGGCGAGGCCTCCACCGCCCAGCGGGCCGCGGTGCTCAACAAGGTCGCCGACGCCATCGAGGCGCACAACGAGGAACTCGCGATCGCCGAGAGCTGGGACAACGGCAAGCCGGTCCGCGAGACCCTGGCCGCCGACATCCCCCTGGCCGCCGACCACTTCCGCTACTTCGCGGCCGCGATCCGCGCCGAGGAGAGCTCGATCACCGAGATCGAGAAGGACCTGATCGCCTACCACTTCCACGAGCCGCTGGGTGTGGTCGGCCAGATCATCCCGTTCAACTTCCCGCTCCTGATGGCCGCGTGGAAGCTCGCCCCGGCGCTCGCCGCCGGCAACGCCACCGTCATCAAGCCCGCCTCGCCGACCCCGTGGTCGATCCTGAAGCTGATGGAGGTCATCGGCGACATCCTGCCGCCGGGTGTCCTCAACGTCGTCAACGGCCCCGGCGCCGAGATCGGCAAGGCGCTGGCCACCAACAAGCGCATCGCCAAGGTCGCCTTCACCGGCGAGACCACCACCGGTCGCCTGATCATGCAGTACGCGTCCCAGAACATCATCCCGGTCACCCTGGAGCTGGGCGGCAAGTCGCCGAACATCTTCTTCAACGACGTGGCCGCGGCCGACGACGACTTCCTCAACAAGGCCGTCGAGGGACTCGTCCTGTACGCGTTCAACAAGGGCGAGGTCTGCACCTGCCCCTCGCGCGCCCTGATCCAGGAGGACATCTACGAGGAGTTCATGGGGCGTTGCCTCGAACGGATCCGCGCCATCAAGCAGGGCGACCCGCTCGACACCGCGACCATGATCGGCCCCCAGGTCTCCCGGCAGCAGGTCGAGAAGATCGCCTCGTACGTCGAGATCGGCCAGAAGGAAGGCGCCGAACTGCTGATCGGCGGCCACCGGCCCACGCTCGACGGGGAGTTCAAGGACGGCTTCTTCTTCGAGCCGACCGTCCTCAAGGGCCACAACAAGATGCGGGTCTTCCAGGAGGAGATCTTCGGACCCGTCCTCGCGGTCACCACGTTCAAGGACGAGGCCGAGGCCCTGGAGATCGCCAACGACACGCTGTACGGCCTCGGCGCCGGCGTGTGGAGCCGCGACACCGGCCGCACCTACCGGATGGGCCGCGCGATCAAGGCCGGCCGCGTCTGGACGAACTGCTACCACCAGTACCCCGCGGGTGCCGCGTTCGGTGGCTACAAGGTCTCCGGCATCGGCCGCGAGACGCACAAGATGATGCTCGAGCACTACAGCCAGACCAAGAACCTCCTGGTCAGCTACAGCGACAAGCCGCTCGGGCTGTTCTAGGAGGAGTGCGGCGACATGCCCGAGAAAGCCGAGAACGGCACCGTCGGACGCGTCACCGCCACGCGGGCGGCACGCAAGGCCATCGCGGCCCTGTGCGCCGCCCGGGGCGGGCCGGTGATGTTCGTCCAGTCGGGCGGCTGCTGCGACGGCAGCGACCCGATGTGCTTCCCGGGCGACGAACTCGCCCTGGGAGACGGCGACATGCTCGTCGGCGTGGTGGAGGGCTGCACCTTCCACACGGACGCCGCACAGTACGAGGCGCTCGGCCGCCCGTTCTACGTCCTGGACGTCGAACCGGGCACCCCGGGCGGATTCTCCCTCGCAGCCGGGGACGGGCTGCACTTCGTGACCCGGGTCAAGGCGCCCCGGAACCAGACCAGTTGAGGAGAGGAACGATGAAGGCAGCAGTCGTCACCGACTTCGGCAAGCCCCTGGAGATCCAGGAGCTGCCCGTCCCCGAGCCCGGCCCCGGTCAGGTGCTCGTGAAGATGGAGGCCTCCGGCCTCTGCCACACCGACATCCACGCCGCCCACGGCGACTGGCCGGTCAAGCCGCGGCCGCCGTTCATCCCCGGCCACGAGGGCATCGGCCCGGTGACGGCCGTGGGCGAGGGCGTCTCCGCCGACCTCGTCGGCAAGCGCGTCGCCATACCGTGGCTCGGCTCGTCCTGCGGAACCTGCCGCTACTGCGTCTCCGGCTGGGAGACCCTGTGCGAGTCCCAGGTCAACTCCGGCTACTCCGTGGACGGTTGCTACGCCGAGTACGCCGTCGCCGACGCGGGCGCGCTCGTCAAGGTGCCCGACGGGGTGACGTCCTTCGACGCGGCGCCCCTGACCTGCGCGGGCGTCACCACGTACAAGGCGATCAAGGTCGCGAACGTGGTGCCGGCCGAACGCGTCGCGATCTTCGGCGTCGGCGGCCTGGGGCACCTGGCCCTGCAGTACGCGCGTCTCGTCGGCGGTCTGGTCACCGCCGTCGACCTGGAGCCCGACAAGCTGGGCCTGGCCCACCGGCTCGGCGCGGACCAGATCGTCAACGCCCGCACCCACGACCCGGTCGAGGAGATCAAGAAGGCCGGCGGCGCGGACGTCGCGGTCGTGCTCGCCGCCGCACCCAAGGCGTTCGAGCAGGCGTACCAGTCCCTCAACCGCGGCGGACGGCTCGTCATGGTCGCCCTGCCCGCCGACGACGCGTCGATCAACGTGCCGATCTTCGAGACCGTCCTGGGCGGCATCTCCGTCATCGGCTCCATCGTCGGCACCCGCCAGGACCTGAACGAGGTCTTCGCCCTGCACGCCGCCGGACGCACCCAGGTCATCGCCGAGACCCGGCGCCTGGACCAGGTCAACGACTCCTTCGACGAGGTGCTCGGCGGACGGGCCGAAGCCCGGCTCGTCTTCGAGTTCTGAGGCACGGGAGACCCCCGCGCCCCAGGGAGAGGCAGCAGATCATGCCAACCGTCACCGTAGGAGCCGTACGGGAACGGGCGCCCGGCGAACGCCGTGTCGCCCTCGTCCCCGAGGCCGTCACCCTGCTCACCCGCGCCGGCATCGACGTCCTCGTCGAGACCGGGGCCGGCTCCGGCGCCTGGTTCGCCGACGCCGACTACACCGCGGCGGGCGCCACCGTCGTACCCCCGGACGAGCTGTACGCACGCGCGGACGCCGTCCTGTGCGTCGGCCCGCCGGACGCCGAGACCGCCGAGTCGCTGCGCTCCGGGCAGCTCCTGATCGGGCTGCTCGAACCGCTGCGCCACCCCGGCCTGGTCAAGGAGCTGGCCGAGCGCGGGATCCGCACGGTGAGCCTCGATCTGCTGCCGCGCACCCTCAGCCGCGCCCAGTCCATGGACGCGCTGACCTCCCAGGCCAATGTCGCCGGCTACAAGGCGGCCGTGCTCGCGGCCCACTCGTACGACCGGTTCTTCCCGATGCTGACCACCGCGGCGGGCACCATGCGCCCGGCGCAGGTCCTGGTCCTCGGCGCCGGAGTGGCCGGGCTGCAGGCGATCGCCACCGCCCGCCGCCTCGGTGCCGTCGTCACGGCGTACGACGTACGCCCCGAGTCGAGAGGGGAGGTGGAGTCGCTGGGCGCCCGGTTCCTGGACCTCGCGAGTCTGCCACAAGGGGAACCGGGCGCCGGACAGGGCGGCTACGCACGGGAGTTGACCGAGGAGGAGCAGCAGGCGCAGCGCACGGCGCTGGACGCGCACATCGCCCGTACCGACATCGTCATCACCACCGCCCAGGTCCCCGGCCGCAAGCCGCCGTTGCTGGTCACCGCCGACGCCGTCGAGGCCATGAGGCCCGGCTCGGTGGTGGTCGACCTCGCCGCGAGCGACCTCGGCGGCAACGTCGAGGGCACCGAACCCGACAAGACCACCGTCCTCGACAACGGCGTCACGCTCATCGGCGCCGGCCGGCTGCCGTCCGCGATGGCGACCGCCGCGTCCACGGCCTACGCCCGCAACCTCGCCGCCCTCCTGCGCCACCTGGTGCGCGACGGCGAACTCGTCCTCGACCCGGCCGACGAGATCACGGCCGCGCTCACGGGCGATGCGTCACCGAAGGGAGGCGTGACGTCATGAACAACCTCGATCTCCTCACCGCGATCACCGTCTTCGTCCTGAGCGTCCTGGTCGGGGTCGAGGTCATCAGCAAGGTCCCCGCGACCCTGCACACCCCGCTGATGTCCGGCTCGAACTCCGTGCACGGCATCGTCGTCATCGGCGCGATGCTGATCGCCGCCGAGTCGCACACCTGGCTCGGCTATGTCCTCGCCTTCGCGGCCATGGTGTTCGGCGCCATGAACGTGGTCGGCGGATACGTCGTCACCGACCGGATGCTGGAGATGTTCCACGCCAGGCCCAGTGAGAAGAAGGAGGTGTGAGTGCCATGGACACCGTCTCCAACGCCGTCCACTACGTCTTCCTCGCCACGGCCGCCTGCTTCGTCCTCGGCCTGCACCTGATGAACCACCCGCGCACGGCCCGCCGCGGCAATACGATCTCCGCCGGCGCGATGGCCGTCGCGATCGCCGCCACCGTGTGGCTGGTGGCCCATGAGGGCACGATCAGCACGACCGGTTGGCTCGTGCTCGCGTCCGGAGGTCTCGTCGGCGCCGCGCTCGGCCTGTATGCCGCGCGCGAGGTCAAGATGACCGCCATGCCCCAACTGGTCAGCCTCTTCAACGCCGTCGGCGGTGGGGCCGCCGCGCTCATCGCGGTCAACGACCTGCTCCAGGCCGACCACCCGGCCACCCTCGGCGCGCGGGTCGCCCTCCCGGGCGCCCTGGACATCGTCATCGGCGCGGTCACCTTCTCCGGATCGCTGATCGCGGCCGGCAAGCTCCAGGGGGTCGTCTCCGGCGCGCCGGTGGTGTTCCCGGGAGCGCGTCTGCTGAACGTGCTGCTGCCGGCCTCGTTCGTCGTCGGCACGGTCTGGCTGGTGCTGGCCCCGGACTCCCTCGTGGCCCTGTACGGGCTGGTGGCCGTCGCCCTCCTCTTCGGCGTGACGATGGTGCTGCCCATCGGCGGCGCCGACATGCCGGTCGTCATCGCCCTGCTGAACGCCTTCACCGGTTCCGCGGTCGCGATGGCCGGCTTCGTCCTGAACGAGACCGCACTGATCGTCGCCGGCATGCTGGTCAGCTCCTCGGGCGGCATCCTCACCAAGCTGATGGCCGACGCCATGAACCGGTCGATCGCCAACATCGTGATCGGCGGCTTCGGCACCGGCGACAGCGCTCCGACGGTCGTCGGGGGAGGGGCGCAGGCCCAGGTGCGGTCGGTCTCCGCGGACGACGTGGCGATCCAGCTGGCGTACGCGAGCAAGGTCATCTTCGTCCCGGGCTACGGCCTCGCCGCCGCCCAGGCCCAGCACGAACTCGGCGACCTGGCCAAGCTGCTCACCGCCCACGGCATCGACGTCAGCTACGCCGTCCACCCCGTCGCCGGTCGCATGCCAGGACACATGAACGTGCTCCTGGCCGAGGCCAACGTCCCGTACACCCAGCTCAAGGAGATGGACGACGTCAATCCCGAGTTCGCGCAGGCCGACGTCGCCCTCGTGATCGGCGCCAACGACGTCACCAACCCGATCGCCCGCCGCCCCGGCAACGCGATCTCGGGCATGCCGATCCTCGACGTCGACCAGGCCAAGAGCGTCGTCGTCATCAAGCGGTCGATGGGTCACGGCTACGCCGGCATCGACAACGAGCTGTACACCGACCCGAAGACCGGCATGTTCTTCACCGACGCGAAGAAGGGACTGAGTGAACTCAAGGCGGCGGTCGGCGAGTTCGTCGGCTGACGCCCGGTGCAGTGAGGAGGCCCCCGATACTCGGGGGCCTCCTCACTGTCCGTGTCCGGGGCGAGCGATCGCCGTACGACACATATGCGCGCCTTGTCCGTTGGATGCATGACGTTTGGCCCGCTTCCCGGTACGCACCGGTGCCGTCCGACCGGCGGCCGGTCACAGTGAGTCCACCGTGACCGAAAAGGGGGACGTCATGCCGATGCTGCTGATCAAGGGTGTCTACAGGATCGTCGGAGCGAGTCCGGACGGGGACTCCGTGCGGTTCTACCCCGACGACCCGACCGAGTGGGATCTGCTGCGGGGCCGGCGGGTACAGCGCAACGCGGCGGGCGGTGCCCAGCTGCGGCTGGACGGCATCGACACGTTGGAGACCCACTACCGCCCGCCGCACGGGGCCGAGCTTCACCAACCGGCGCCCTACGCGGGGCAGGCGGCTCAGGAACTGCTCGACCAGATCGGTTTCCAGGACGTGCAGCGCAACGCTCATGGCATCGTCACCGCGGCCACGCCCGACTCCCGGCCCGGGTACATATACACCCGCAGCGCGGACGTGCACGGGCGGTGCGTGGCCTTCGCGGGTGTCGGCGAACCACCGGTCGCCGGTGGCACCTTCGTGAGGGTGGAGGTGTCCGACCTGCTCGAGACGCTGAACCACCACCAGCTCGCCCTGGGCATGGCCTACCCCACCTTCTACCGTCAGCTCTTCGTCGACCTCCGCGAGGAGATGACCGCCGTGACGCGACAGGCCCGCGAGAAGGGCATGGGCCTGTGGTCCGCCGACGTGACACAGACGGGAGCGCAGATCTCCGGCCTGAACTCGCTGACCAGCACCGCGGTGCTCCTGCCCAAGCTGTTCCGCCGCCTGGCCGACTATCTGGTACTCGGCGACGGAAACGCCGATCTGGCGGGATTCCCCGACTACTTGGCCCAGCGCGACGACCGGGTGCTGATCCTCTCGGCCGGCCAGTGGACGAGCTTCGACACCGTCGTCGAGGTGGCCGGGGACAGTGTGAAGCTCACCCACGCACCGGAAGACCTGGTCTTCGACGAGAAGTAGTCCGTCACTCCTCCGGCACCATCTCGATCGCCCCGCACGGACACTCGGCCGCGCACAGTCCGCAGCCCTTGCAGTAGTCCAGGTCGATGGCGAACCCCTTGCCCGGCCCCAGCTTGGTGATCGCGTTGTCGGGGCAGACGCCGTAGCAGTTGTCGCACTCGAAACAGTTGCCGCACGACATGCAGCGCCGGGCCTCGAACAGGGCCGTCGACTCGTCGAGCCCCTGCACCACCTCGTCGAACGTCGAGACCCGGCGGGCCAGTTCGAGGCGTGGCCGGACCGAGGCGGGTGCGTCGGAGTAGTACCAGGTGTTGAGCCGGTCGAAGGTCGCGGGCGCGTGCCGCGCGCCCGGATCCCAGGAAGTCCCGTGCAGATACGCGTCGATGTGCCGCGCCGCCTTCTTGCCGTGTCCCACGGCCACGGTCACCGTGCGCTCGGCGGGCACCATGTCCCCACCGGCGAAGATGCCCTGATGCCCCGTCATCAGACCGTCGGCCACCTGCACCATGCCGTGATCCACGGCCAGCTCCGGGACGTCCCGCAGCAGGGACAGGTCCGAGTCCTGGCCCAGTGCCAGCACCACACTGTCCGCCTCAAGCTCCTCGAACTCGCCGGTGGGCTGCGGGAATCCGGTCTCGTCGAGTGCCATCCGCTCGATGGTCAGCCGGCCCTCGTCGGCGTGCTTGATGGTGGAGAGCCACTTCATCCGCACGCCCTCCTCCAGCGCCTCCTCGACCTCGACGTCGTTCGCGGGCATCCGGTCCCGGGTGCGCCGGTAGACCACCACGGCGTCCGTGGCCCCCAGTCGGCGGGCGGTGCGGGCCGCGTCCATGGCCGTGTTGCCGCCGCCGTACACCGCGACCCTGCGGCCCAGCAGCGGCGGGCCCTCGCCCTCCATGCTGCCGAGCAGGGACACCGCGTCGAGGATGCGGGCGCTGTCCCCGGCGGGGATGTAGGCACGCTTGCCGATGCCCGCGCCCACGGCCAGGAACACGGCGTCGAAGCCGTCGTCCTCCTGCGCGGTGAGCACGTCGTCGACCTTCGCGCCGAGTTCGAGGGTGACGCCCAGCGCCACGATCCGGTCGATCTCCGCGTCCAGCACCTCGCGCGGCAGCCGGTAGCGCGGGATGCCGTAGCGCATCATCCCGCCGGGCCGGTCCTGCGCCTCACGGATGGTGACCTCGTGCCCCAGCAGCCGGAGGTGGTACGCGGCCGACAGACCGGCCGGGCCGGAGCCGATCACCAGGACACGCCTGCCGCTCGACTCCGACGGAGCCTCGACGGTCCAGCCCCGCCTGATCGCCTCGTCGCCCAGGAACCGCTCGATCGAGTTGATGCCGACCGCGTTGTCGACCTGGACGCGGTTGCAGGCGGTCTCGCAGGGGTGGTAGCAGACCCGGCCCATCACGGCGGGCAGTGGGTTGTCCCGCATCAGCTGTCGCCACGCGGCCTCGTAGTCGCCGCTCTCGGCGTGGTACAGCCACTGCTGGATGTTCTCGCCGGCCGGGCAGGCCTGGTTGCACGGCGGCATCCGGTCGACGTAGACGGGGAGTTCGGTGCGCCAGGCGCCGGTGCGGTTGGCCAGGCTGGAACCGACGTCCAGGGTGATCGCGAACGGCTTCTCCTTCACGACGGCGCCTCCTCGTGTGCCAGCAGCCCGAAACGGGCGATGTTGCGGTCGGCGGCCCGCTGCAGACGGGCGATGACATCCGTGCGGAGCTCCGGCCGGAAGAGATGCGCGTACCGCTTCTGCGGGCGCAGGTACTCCTCGACCGGCAGGTGGCGCCGGATCGGTGTGACGTCGGTGACCTCGCCGTCGACGGCCTCGAACACCGGGAAGAGACCGGTCTGTTCGGCCAGCCGCGCGATGCGCACCGTGTCGTGGGACGCCGTGCCCCAGCCCAGCGGGCAGGGCACCAGCACATGCAGATAGCGGGCGCCGCGCATGCCCATCGCCCGGTGCACCTTGGCCTCCAGGTCGCGCAGACCGGCGACGGTGGCGGTGGCGACGTACGGGATCTCGTGCGCCATCGCGATCAACGGCAGGCTCTTGCCCTGCCCGAAGGGGGCGCCGGGGTCCTCGCCGACGGCCTGGGTGGTGGCCGTGCGCGCGGTCGGGGGCGTGGCCCCGGAGCGCTGCACGCCGGTGTTCATGTAGGCCTCGTTGTCGTAGCAGATGTACAGCACGTCGTCGTTCCGCTCGAACATGCCGGACAGACAGCCGAGTCCGATGTCGACCGTGCCGCCGTCTCCGCCCTGTCCGACCACCCGGATGTCCGTGCGGCCCTTGGCGCGCAGTGCGGCGGCGACACCGGCCGCGACGGCGGGTGCGTTGCCGAACAGCGAGTGCAGCCAGGGGAGTTGCCACGAGGTCTCCGGATACGGCGTCGAGAAGACCTCCAGACAGCCGGTCGCGTTGACCGCGATGACCTTGCCGCCGGCCGCCCGCTGGGCCGCGTCCAGGGCGTACCGGGCGCCGAGCGCCTCGCCGCAGCCCTGGCAGGCCCGGTGGCCGCAGGTGAGTGCGTTGGAGCGGCCGGGGTCGGCCTGGTCGGACTGCGCCTCCGGGCCCAGCAGCCGGTTTCCGGCGGCGAAGCTGCCCACCTGGTAGAACTTGACCTGCGGTGCGCCGCTCATCGGTTGCTCCCCACATCACGCAGGATGTTCTCCGCCGACGGACCCGACCGCCTGGTCTTCGCCATCCGCGCCAACTCCCGCTCCACCAGCTCGGTGTTGAGGTCCAGGAACGTCAACTGCCCCAGCCGCCCGGCGATGGCGTCGTCGAACAGCCGGTGCAGGGACTGCTTGGTGATCGGCCGTCCGCCGAGTCCGGCGACCACGGTGTGGCCGTCGAGCTGGATGCCGGACAGCGCCGTGCGCACGTTCGCCGACACGATCCCGCCGATGCCCACCGCCAACGCCCGCTCCAGGACGACCACTTGACGAGCGCCGCCGAGTACGGCCCGCACCGCTTCCAGCGGGAACGGGCGGAAGGAGGTGATCGCCAGGGCGCCGATCCGCACCCCACGCTCGCGCATCTCGTCGACGACGTCGCACACGGTGCCGAACACCGAGCCCAGCGCCACGACGATCGTCTCGGCGTCCTCGCAGGCGTACGGATGTACCAGCCCGCCGGAGGAGCGGCCGAAGACCGTCCGGAACTCGTCGGCGATCCGCGGGATCGCCTCCAGCGCCTGCATCTGCTTGGCGTGCGCGAGGTAGCGCACCTCGGTGAAGGCGTCCGGTCCGACCATCGCGCCGATCGACACCGGCTCGTGCGGGTCCAGGATCTGACGGGGGTCGTACGGCGGCAGGAACGCGTCGACCTGTGCCTGCTCGGGCACCTCGATCCGCTCCCAGGCGTGGGTGAGCACGAAGCCGTCCATGCACACCATCACCGGCAGCGACAGCTCCTCGGCCAGCCGGAAGGCCTGCGGGTGCAGGTCGGCGGCCTCCTGGTTGTCACGGGCGTACAGCTGGATCCAGCCCGAGTCGCGCTGGGACATGGTGTCGCTGTGGTCGTTCCAGATGTTGATGGGGGCGCCGATGGCCCGGTTCGCCACCGTCATCACGATGGGCAGGCCGAGACCGGAGGCGTTGTAGAGGGCCTCCACCATGTACAGCAGGCCCTGGCTGGCGGTCGCGGTGTAGGTGCGGGCGCCGGCCGCCGAGGCTCCGATGCACATGGACATCGCGGCGAACTCGGACTCGACGTTGACGTACTCGCAGGGCTTCAGCGCACCGGACTTCACCAGGCGGCTGAGCTCCTCGACGATGTGGGTCTGCGGTGAGATGGGGTAGGCGGCGATCACCTCGGGACGGCAGTACGCCACCGTCTCCGCGACCGCGCGCGACCCCTCAGTCTGCTTGAGCACGGACGAGCTCCTCACGCTCGGTGCGGACATGGGCGTAGGCCTCCCGGGCCGCGGTCGCGTTGGCCGCGCCCAGCTCCCCGGGGAAGCGCTCCTCGATGGCCGCCGTCAGCGACTCGATCCGCACACAGCCGGTGAGCGCGGAGAGCCCGCCCAGCAGGACGGCGTTGGGGACCGGGCGCCCGAAGTGGCGCAGGGCGAGGCCGGTGGCCGGCACGGTGAGGGCGACCGCGTGCGGCACCGTTGCCGCGAGGTCGGCGAGGCCCAGCTCCTCGATCGGGCGGGCCGAGTTGATCAGCACGGACCCGTCGGCCCGCAGTCCCTCGAAGACGCTCACCTGATGCAGCAGCGTGGCGTCCTGGATCACCAGGGCGTCAGGGCGCATGACGGGCTCGCGCACCCGGATGGGCCGGTCGTCGATGCGGCAGAACGCCATCACCGGCGCGCCCGTGCGCTCCGAGCCGAAGCTGGGGAACGCCTGTGCGTGGCGGCCCTCCAGGAAGGCCGCCACCGACAACAACTCCGCGGCGGTGACGGCGCCCTGGCCGCCGCGGCCGTGGATACGGACCTGGAACACGGGGCTCTCCTCTCGGAGCCTGGGTCTTCTTGTCGTATCTCCGCGGCGGTCGGTCTGCGCAGGGGCCGAAAGTCCCTGGCGGGGTCGCGGCCACGCGGCGGAGCCGCATATCGACACAGCCCCGTGCCCCAGGAGGGGCGCGGCACGGCGCCGGGCTTCACAGGTGCGGCACGATCGCGACCGGGCAGCGGACGCGGTGCATCATCGCGTGCGCCACCGGCCCGGTGTGTGTGCCGATCCTGCCCGGGCGGGTCTTGCGGCCGACGACCAGCAGCCCTGCCTCGGTCGTCGACTGCAGCAGCTGCTGTGCGGGGTGCCCGTCCTCCACCCGCTCATGGACCTCCACCGTCGGGAACTTCTTCCGCCAGGGCCGGACCATCGCGGCCAGCTCCTGTTCGGCCGTCTTCTCCGCGGCGGCGTTCACCTCCTCGCCGCCCGGACCGGGCAGACGTGACGGCTGCCACGTGTGCACCACCCGCAGCGGAGCGTTGCGCAGAGCCGCGCTCTCGAAGGCGAACGCCAGGACCTCCTCGCACGGATGCGCGGTGTCCACACCGACGACGACCTCGCGGTACGGCTCATGCGCCGACGGCCGGCCCTCGGCGTTGGGGACCCGCTCGTCCGCCGGAGTCTGATCGGCGCGCACCAGCACCACCGGCCGCATCACATGGGCGACCGTCGCCAGTGCCACGGATCCGGCCATGAAGCCGCCGAACCCACTGAACGCGCGGCTGCCCAGCACCAGCAGCTCGGCTTGGCCACCCGCCCTGACCAGCGCCTCCGCGGCGGGCCGGGCGATCTGGTCGGCGCTCAGGGAGACCTGCGGGTACTGCTCGTTGATCCGGTCCATCGCGCCACGCAGGATGCGCCGCGCCCAGTAGCGTGGCGCATCCAGCTCCGGCAGTTCGGACGCGTCCGAGGACAGCCCCTCGTACGCGTGCACCAGCCGCAGCGGCAGCCCGCGCCGCAACGCCTCCCGGGCGGCCCAGTCGGCGGCGGCGAGGCTCTCACGTGAACCGTCCAGTCCTGCGACAACGGGGCGCAGCATGATCGACTCCTCCCGGGGCGATGCCCGCGCGGTCCGTTCCGGCACGAGCCTCCACTCTCAGCATCCGTACGCGGGCGACGGCCCGGGCAGGGGCTGCGTGGCCTCCGGTGACAGGCCGAACGGCCCTTTCCCCTGCTCGGGCCGCCGACGGCGGTCAGTGGGCGGCCGGCACCACCGCGCGCCGGGTCAGGGCCCGCCGCACCTCGGTCCCGGTGAACACCAGGGCGCCGGTCGCCACGGCGGCCAGCAACAACAGGCCCACCGCGTAGGAGCCGTACGAGCCGTACAGCGAGCCCATCACCAGCGGCGGGACGAAGCCGCCCAGGCCGCCCGCGGCGCCGACGACGCCGGTGACCGAGCCGGTGCGGTTCTGCGGGGCGAGCAGGGCCACGAAGGCGAAGGTCGCACCGCTGCCCGCACCCAGCGCGGCCGCCATGGCGAGGAAGGCGACCGTGCCCATGGGAGCCAGCGCGGGTGTCGCGGACTGCATCAGGGCGCCGGTGGCGATCAGCGCCAGCGAGCCGGTCAGCACGCGCACCGGGCCGACGCGGTCCGACAGCCAGCCGCCGACCGGCCGCATCGCCACCGCGAGCAGCACGAACCCGGCCATGCGGTTCGCCGCGTCGGCCTGGGTGAGTCCGTAGCCGTTCTTGAGGTAGGTGGGCAGGTACACGGAGAAGGCGACGTAACCGCCGAAGGCCACCGCGTACAGCGCCGACGCCTGCCAGGTGATCCCGAGCCGCAGCGTGGCGGCCAGCCGGGTGCTCAGCGGCTCCGTCGGCACCGTACGGTCCGGGGCGTCCCGGAGCACCAGCGCCGCCACGACGGCGTACACGACCAGGACCGCGGCGGTGATCAGGAACGGGGTCTGGACGCTGTGTGCCTTGACCAGCTTGACCGTGCTCAGCGCACTGATCGCCGTACCGCCCATGCCCATGCCGAACAGGCCGATGGCGAGGCCCCGCCGCTCGGGCGGGAACCAGGCGTTCACGAACGGCACTCCGACGGCGAAGGCTGTTCCGCCGATGCCGAGGAAGAAGCCTCCGACCAACAGCGCGGTCAGAGAGGAGTGTCCGGCAAGTCCCAGGTACAGCACGGGAACGACGGTGGCCGCGGACACGAGCGGGAACATCACCCGGCCGCCGAACCGGTCCGTCAGCGCCCCCACCGGGATCCGGCCCAGTGAGCCGACCACGACCGGCACCGCCACCAGCAGCGACTGCTGGAAGGAGGAGAGCCCGAGTGAGTCCTTGAACCGCGGGCCGAGCGGGCTGATCAGCGCCCACGCCCAGAAGTTGACGGCGAATCCGACGGTGGCCAGGGCCAGCATCAGCCAGGCACGAGACGACACCGGAGGTGTCTGTTCCTGTCGCGGGTTCCTCGATGGCTGGCGCATGGCACAGGTCCCTTCTGCGGGTGGGTGACTGCCGCCAGACTTCTGGATCACCTCACTGGACGGCGTGGGCCGAAGGACCTCGACATACGGCCGGTCGGGACCCACCCGGGGCCGTTCGGCCCAGGGTGGGGCGGCCGGTGCCCCGCATAGCGTCCCGGTCCATGGAGAACCACAAGAGCGCGCGCCCCGCACAGCGCCGCGCCACAGAGGGCTGGCCACTCGCCGCCCGCCGGCTGCTGACGCGCCGTGAGGTGTCGGCCGACGGGCGGGCCGTGTTCGGCACGGGCGACCCGGCCTGGGAGGGCTTCTACCGGGACCGCTGGGCGCACGACAAGGTGGTGCGCTCCACGCACGGCGTCAACTGCACCGGTTCCTGCTCGTGGATGGTGTACGTCAAGGACGGCATCATCACCTGGGAGCACCAGGCCACGGACTATCCGTCGATCGGCGCGGACTGCCCCGAGTACGAGCCGCGGGGCTGCCCCCGCGGCGCCTCCTTCTCCTGGTACACCTACTCGCCCAGCCGCGTCCGCTACCCGTACGTGCGCGGCGAGTTGCTGAAGTTGTGGCGCGAGGCGCGCAAGCGGCTCGGTGACCCGGTGGCGGCGTGGGCCGAGATCACCGGTGATCCGGCGAAGGCCCGGGCGTACAAGCGGGCCCGCGGCAAGGGCGGCCTGGTGCGGGCGAGTTGGGACGAGGTCACCGAGCTGGTCGCCGCGGCCCATGTGCACACGATCAAGAGGTACGGTCCGGACCGCGTCGCCGGCTTCTCCCCGATCCCGGCGATGTCGATGGCCTCCTTCGCGGCCGGCGCCCGTTTCCTGTCGCTGATCGGCGCCACCCTGCTCTCCTTCTACGACTGGTACGCCGACCTGCCGATCGCCTCCCCGCAGGTCTTCGGCGACCAGACCGACGTGCCGGAGGCGGCGGACTGGTGGAACGCCGGCTACCTGGTGATGTGGGGTTCCAACATCCCCGTCACCCGTACCCCTGACGCTCACTTCCTCACCGAGACCCGCTACAACGGGACCAAGGTCGTCGCCGTCAGCCCCGACTACGCGGACAGCGTCAAGCACGCCGACGAGTGGCTGGCCCCGCACCCCGGCACGGACGGGGCGCTGGCGATGGCGATGGGGCACGTGATCCTGCGCGAGTTCCTGGTCGAACGTGAAGTGCCGTACTTCCAGCAGTACTTGAGGACGTACACGGACGCACCGTTCCTGGTGACGCTGCGCGAACACGCACAAGGACTGGTCCCCGACGGATTCCTCACCGCGGCCGATCTCGGCCGGGACGATGAGGAGCACGCCGAGTCCAAGACCGTCCTCCTGGACCGGGCCACCGGTGAACCGGTGGTCCCGGGCGGCTCGCTCGGCTTCCGGTGGGGGGAAGCCGGGCGAGGCCGCTGGAACCTCGAACTCGGTGACACGGTCCCCGAGTTGAGCCTGCTGGAGCGGGCAGAGGACATGGTCGAGATCGCCCTGCCCCGGTTCGACGAGGGCGCCACCGAGGGCGGCTCGACGATGGTCCGGGGCGTCCCGGTCCGCAGGATCGGCGGGCGCCTGGTCACCACGGTCTTCGACCTGATGCTGGCCCAGTACGGGGTGCACCGCCCGGGTCTGCCGGGCAGCTGGCCGACGTCGTACGAGGACGCCTCGCAGCCCTACACCCCGGCCTGGCAGGAGACCATCACCTCGGTCCCGGCCGAGCAGGCGGCCCGGATCGCCCGCGAGTTCGCACGCAACGCCGAGCGCACCCAGGGCCGTTCGATGATCGCGATGGGCGCCGGCACCAACCACTGGTTCCACTCCGACACCATCTACCGCGCCTTTCTCGCCCTGACGACGATGACCGGCTGCCAGGGCGTCAACGGCGGCGGCTGGGCCCACTACGTCGGCCAGGAGAAGATCCGCCCCCTCACCGGCCTCCAGCACCTGGCCTTCGCCTTCGACTGGCAGCGGCCCACGAGGCACATGGCGGGCACCTCCTACTGGTACCTGAATACCGACCAGTGGCGTTACGAGGCGTTCGGGCCCGACGAGTTGGCGTCGCCGCTGGGTGAGGGCCGCTTCAAGGGCAAGGCCTTCGCGGACACCCTCGCCCAGGCCGTCCGTCTCGGCTGGACGCCCGGCCATCCCGGCTTCAACCGCAACCCGCTGGACCTGGCGGACGAGGCCGCCGCCGAGGGCCGGCCGGTTGCCGGGCACATCGTCGACGAGCTGAAGGCCGGGCGGCTGAGGTTCGCCGCCGAGGACCCGGACGATCCGGCCAACTTCCCGCGCGTGCTCACCGTGTGGCGGGCCAACCTGCTCGGCTCCTCCGGCAAGGGCAACGAGTACTTCCTGCGGCACCTGCTGGGCACCGACGCGGCGGTCCGCTCCCAGGAGACGCCGCCCGAGGCCCGTCCCGAGGAGGTGGTGTGGCGGGAGGAGGCACCCGAGGGCAAGCTGGACCTGCTGGTCTGCATGGACTTCCGGATGACCTCCACCGGGCTGCTGGCCGACGTGGTGCTGCCGGCCGCGACCTGGTACGAGAAGGACGACCTGTCCAGCACGGACATGCACCCCTTCGTGCATGCCTTCACCCCGGCCATCGCTCCGCCCTGGCAGGCCCGCACCGACTACGACACGTTCCTGACGCTCGCCGACCGGTTCAGCGAGCTGGCCGGCGAACACCTGGGCACCCGCACCGACGTCCTCGCGGTGCCGCTGCTGCACGACACCCCCGACGAACTCGCCCAGCCCGGCGGCGTCGTCCGGGACTGGAAGGCCGGCGAGTGCGAACCGGTCCCCGGGCGGACCATGCCGAAGCTGGTCGTCATCGAGCGGGACTACGGCGCCGTGGCGGAGAAGATGCGTGCCGTCGGCCCGCTCCTCGACACGCTGGGCACCACCACCAAGGGCGTCACCGTCCACCCGAACCAGGAGCTGGACGACCTCCGGCACCGTAACGGCACCGTCCGTGACGGAGTGGCCGCCGGCCGCCCGTCCCTTGCCACCGCCACCCACATGTGCGAGGCGATCCTCGCCCTGTCCGGCACCACCAACGGGCGCCTGGCCACCGAGGGCTTCCGGGAACTGCAGGAACAGACCGGCAGCGAGGGGCTGGTGGAGCTCGCCGCCGAGCGCGAGGCCGAGCGGATCACCTTCGCCGACACCCGCACCCAGCCCCGCGCGGTGATCACCTCGTACGAGTGGTCCGGCTCCGAGACCGGCGGGCGCCGCTACTCGCCGTTCGTCATCAACACCGAGCACAAGAAGCCCTGGCACACCCTCACCGGCCGCCAGCACTTCTTCGTCCAGCACGACTGGATGACCGAACTCGGCGAACAACTCCCCGTCTACCGGCCGCCCTTGAACACGCCCCGGCACTACGGCGACGAGCAGCTGCACGACGGCAACGCCGAGGTGACGGTCCGTTACCTGACTCCGCACTCCAAGTGGTCCATCCACTCGAACTACCAGGACAACAAGTACATGCTCGACCTGTCCCGTGGCGGCCCGGTCATCTGGATGTCCACCGCCGACGCCGAGAAGATCGGCGTGACGGACAACGAGTGGATCGAGGCGTACAACCGCAACGGCGTCGTCGCCGCCCGCGCCGTGGTCACGCACCGCATGCCGGAGGGCACGGTGTACATGTACCACGCCCAGGACCGCACCGTGAACGTGCCGAAGACCGAGGTCAGCGGCAAACGGGGCGGCATCCACAACTCGCTGACCCGGCTGCTGCTCAAGCCCACCCATCTCGCGGGCGGCTACGCGCAGTTCACGTACGCCTTCAACTACTACGGCCCGACCGGCAACCAGCGCGACGAGGTCACCGTCATCCGCCGCCGCAGCCAGCAAGTGGAGTACTGACATGCGTGTGATGGCCCAGATCGCGATGGTGATGAACCTCGACAAGTGCATCGGCTGCCACACCTGCTCGGTCACCTGCAAGCAGACGTGGACCAACCGGCCCGGCGTCGAGTACGCCTGGTTCAACAACGTCGAGACCAAGCCCGGCGTCGGCTACCCGCGCCGCTACGAGGACCAGCAGCAGTGGAAGGGCGGCTGGATGCTCGACAAGCGCGGGCGTCTCGTCCTGCGCTCCGGCGGGAGGATCAAGCGGCTCCTGTCGATCTTCTCCAACCCCGACCTGCCGGCGATCGAGGACTACTACGAGCCGGTCACCTACGACTACGACAACCTGGTCAGCGCCCCGGCCGGCCAGGACATCCCGGTCGCCCGCCCCCGATCCGTCCTCACCGGCCGCCCGACGGCGATCACCTGGGGCGCCAACTGGGAGGACGGGCTCGGCGGCGCCCCCGAAAACGCCGGCGGCGACCCCAATCTGACCGGGGAATGGGCCGAGAAGGTGAAGTTCGAGTTCGAGCAGACCTTCCTCTTCCACCTGCCCCGCCTGTGCGAGCACTGCCTCAACCCCGCCTGCGTCTCCGCCTGCCCGTCCGGCGCCCTGTACAAGCGCGTCGAGGACGGCATCGTCCTGGTCGACCAGAACCGCTGCCGCGGCTGGCGGATGTGCGTGACGGCGTGCCCGTACAAGAAGGTGTACGTCAACCACGCCACCGGCAAGGCCGAGAAGTGCACCTTCTGCTTCCCGCGCATCGAGGCCGGCCAGCCCACCGTCTGCTCCGAGACCTGCGTCGGCCGGCTGCGCTACCTCGGGCTGCTGCTCTACGACGCCGACCGCGTCGGAGAGGCTGCCGCCACCCCCGACGAGCAGGACCTGCTGGACGCCCAGCGCGGAGTCTTCCTCGACCCGCACGACCCCGACGTGATCGAGGCTGCACGGGAGTCGGGCATCCCGGAGGACTGGCTGGAGGCGGCCCGCCGCTCCCCGGTGTACGACCTGGTCATGCGCTACAAGGTGGCCCTGCCGCTGCACCCGGAGTACCGGACGATGCCGATGGTCTGGTACGTCCCGCCGCTCTCCCCGGTCCTGGACGCCGTCACCGGCGCGGGCGGCAACCAGGACGACCCCGACCACGTCTTCGCCGCCGTCACCCGGCTGCGCATCCCGCTGG
Organism: Streptomyces sp. NPDC001617; assembly: GCF_053596855.1. Classification (NCBI taxonomy): domain Bacteria; kingdom Bacillati; phylum Actinomycetota; class Actinomycetes; order Kitasatosporales; family Streptomycetaceae; genus Streptomyces; species Streptomyces sp. NPDC001617. The sequence continues at coordinate 104,252 of NZ_JBSFHA010000001.1, read as the reverse complement.
AGTACCTCGCGGAGCTGTTCACCGCGGGCGACACCGACGTGGTGGCCGGCGTCCTGATGAAACTCACCGCACTCCGCTCCCACATGCGCGCCCGCACGCTCGGCGAGGAGCCCGACGAGTCGGCGCTCACGGCGGTCGGCCTCACCGCACGCGAGGCCGAGGACCTGCACCGGCTGCTCGCCGTCGCCAAGTACCAGGACCGATACGTCGTCCCGGCCGCCCACAAGGAGGACGCGGCCGCGCTCAACGCGATGGACAGCCGCTGCCCCGTGGACTCCGCCGAACCGTCCGAACGCCGGGTCATGCTCGGCATCCCCACCCTGCGCCGCTCCACCGACGGAGGCCACGCATGACCCCGCTGCCCGCCACCATCCCGGCCATCGTCCGCACCCGCATCCGCGCGGCCGCCCGCCGCCACACCGTGCCGACCCCCGACGAGGCCGAACGTCGCGTCCTGCTGCTGCGGCTGCTCTCCCTGCTCCTGCAGTATCCGGACCCCGAACTGACCGGTGGCAGGCCCCGGTTGGCGGCCGCCGTGACCGCTCTGCCGCCGTCCCCGGCCGCCGCCGAACTCGCCGCCTTCATGGACTGGTTCACCGGCGAGGAGCCCGAGGCACTGGAGCGGCACTACGTCGAGATGTTCGACCTGCGCCGCAAGAGCAGCCTCTACCTCACCTACTACCTGCACGGCGACACCCGTCGCCGCGGCATGGCCCTGCTCACGCTCGCCCAGCGCTACAAGGCCGCCGGCTGGGACATCGACGGCGGCGAACTGCCCGACCACCTGCCGGTCGTGCTCGAGTTCGCCGCGCTGGCCGGCCCCGGCCGCGGCGAGGCGCCCCTGCGGCAGCACCGGCGCGGCCTGGAGCTCATCCATCAGGCCCTGACGGACGCCGACTCGCCCTACCGGCACCTCCTCGCCGCTCTGCGCACACTGCTGCCGCCGCCCACCGACGCGGACCTGGCCGCGGTGGCGCAACTGGCTGCCGAGGGCCCGCCCGCCGAGGACGTGGGCCTGGACCCGTACGGCAACGGCGAGTTCGCCCCGCCCGGCACCTTCACCCCGCCCGGGCAGGCCCCGCCCACCCGGGTCCCGGCCGCACGTCAGGACGACAGCCGATGAACGCCTCCGCCGCCGACCTGCTCCTGTGGGTCGCCTTTCCCTACGTCTGCCTCGCCGTGTTCGTGGTCGGGCACGTCTGGCGCTACCGCCAGGACCAGTTCGGCTGGACCACCCACACCAGCCAGCTCCTGGAACACCGCTGGCTGCGCTGGGGCAGCCCGCTGTTCCACCTGGGAGCCTTCGCGGTGATCGCCGGACACGTGGTCGGCCTCGCCGTGCCCGCCTCCTGGACCGAGGCCGCCGGCGTCTCCGAGCACGCCTACCACACCACGGCCGTCGCGCTGGGCTCCGTCGCGGGCGTCGCCATGGTCACCGGCCTGGGCATGCTCTGCGCCCGACGGCTGCTGACCCGCCGGATCCGGCTCACCACCGACCGCAGCGACAAACTGCTCTTCCCGCTGCTGGCCGCCACCGTCCTGCTCGGCATCGCCGCGACCGCCACGCACAACGTCTTCGGCGGCGGCTACGACTACCGGGAGACCGTCTCCCTCTGGTTCCGCGGCGTCTTCACCCTCCGGCCGAGGCCGGAGGCGATGACCGGCGTCCCGCTGCTCTTCCGGCTCCACGCCCTCACCGCCTGCCTGCTCTTCGCCGCCTGGCCGTTCACCCGGCTCGTGCACGTGTGGAGCGTGCCGGTCGGCTATCTGACCCGGCCGTATCTGGTGTACCGGCGACGGACCGAGGTGGTGCGGGGCGGCAGGCCCATACCCGAGGAGGTCCGGTGATCGTCGCGGTGGGGCACGGTGATCTGACCGACGCCACGTCGAAGCTCGTGGAGGTCGAACTGCGGGACCGCCTGGAACGCCTCGACGACGGCGTCGCAGGGCTGGTGCGGGCCGGGGCGGGACTGCCGGTGGCCTTCGGGCGGGCGGTGCGCGCGGCGGGCGGAAGGCTCGTGGTACTGCTTCCGACGCAGCACTCCGTGCCCGCGGTACTTCCCGGGCCGGACCGGGAGGGGGCGCGCGAACTGCTGCTGCTCGCCGAGGAGGTGCGGCTGGCGGCGTTCGACCCGGCCGACCGCGACGCCCGCATCGGTGCCGACGAGGGCCTCGTCCGTGCGAGCAGCGCCGTCCTCGCGGTGTGGGACGGCTCGCCCTCCGACGGCAGGGACGCCACCGCCCATCTGGTCGCCTACGCGCGCGCCCGCGGCATTCCGGTGGAGGTCGTCTGGCCCGAGGGGGCGGCCCGGACGGAGCGGCTCACAGCCGGAGCGTGAACCACGTCGTCTTGCCCTCGTCGGTGGGCCGTACGCCCCAGGTGTCGGCGAGGGCGCGTACCAGGATCAGGCCCCGCCCGGACTCCTCGTCCTCCGCGGCGAGGCGCGGCTGGGGCAGATGCGGGCTGCGGTCGCTGACCTCCACGGTGAGATCGGTGTCCGTGCGGTGCAGATGAAGGCCGACCGGACCCTCGGCGTGCTGCACCGCGTTGGTCAGCGTCTCCGAGAGCAGCAGCAGGGCGTCGTCGGCGCTCGGGGCGCAGTTCCACGAGGTGAGCGCCTTGTGGAGGAACGCCCGTCCCTCCGGCACGGATGACGGGACGGCCGGCAGGTCGATGCCGATCGCCGCCAGCGGCGCGGCCGGCAACTGGGCCAGGAGCAGCGTCACATCGTCGTCATGACTGTCCGCACCGGGCAGCAGGCTCGCCAGCACGTGGTCGGCCGCGGTCTCCAGAGCCGGCGTGCCGGCGAAGAACTCGTCCAGCACGACGGTGAGTTCGCCGACCCGCTCCTCGATGTCACTCCCCGGCGTCTCGATCAGGCCGTCGGTGTAGAGCACGAGGGTCGCGCCCGGCTGGATCGCCGTACAGGACTGTTCGTACAGGACGCCACCCACGCCCAGCGGTGCGTTGACGGGGGAGGGCAGACGGTGAACCCCGTCGTCCGTGCCCGCGACGAGGATCGGCAGATGTCCGGCCGAGCACACCGTCACCGTCCCGGCGTCCGGCGCGATGATGACGTAGCAGCAGGTGACGAGCTGGTCCGGCACGTCCAGGTCGGCCACGCAGATGTCCAGGGCCTGCATCAACTGGCGGGGCTGCATACCGGTCTTGGCGAGCGCGTGCGCCGCCGAGCGCAGCTGCCCCATGACGGCGGCGGCCTCCAGGCCACGGCCCATGACGTCACCGATCAGCACCCCCACCCGGTCCGCGCCCAGCGGGATCAGGTCGAACCAGTCGCCGCCCACACCCGCGCCCTGCGTGGCCGGCCGGTAGCGGCTCGCCGTGGCCAGGCCCGGCAGTGAGGGCGGGGTGCCCATCAGACTGCGCTGCAGGGTGAGGGCGATGTGCCGCTGCTGCTCGTACAGGGCGGTGAGTTCGGCCTCCGCCTTCTTGCGGTCGCTGATGTCCCGCACGATGGCGCACGCGCCCACCACGGTGCCGCCGGTGTCTCGGGTCGGCCACAGCGTGACGTCGACGTCCAGCAGGTCCGCGGTCTTGGTGACCCGCAGCGTCTCGAAGTGCTCGACCTTCTCGCCGCCCCGCAACCGCTCCAACAGGCAGCCGATGTCGTCCTGCAGGTCGGTCGGGGCGAGCAGGGACACGTGCCGGCCGATGGCCTCCTCGGCCGTGTAGCCGTAGAGCTCCTGCGCGGCCGCGTTCCAGTAGGTGATGTAGCCGTCGAGCGTCTTGGCGAGGATCGCGTCCTGCGAGGACTCGACCAGCGCGGCGAGTTCGTTGATGCGGGCCTCGGCGGCCTTGCGGTCGCTGACGTCCCGGACGGCGGCGGACACCAGCAGCCCGTCCGAGGTCTCCAGCGGGCTGAGACTGATCTCCACGGGGAACTCGGTGCCGTCCTTGCGCAGCCCGTGCAGATCGAATCCGGCGCCCATGGGGCGTACCTGACGGTTGGCGGCGTAACCGCCCCGGTGCAGGGTGTGCTGGCCCCGGAAGCGGTGCGGCATGAGCAACTCCACCTGACGGCCGAGCAGTTCCTCGCGGCCGTAGCCGAAGAGGGCCTCGGTCTGGGCGTTGACCAGCTTGATGACTCCGGTGTCGTCGACGATGACCATGGCGTCCGGCGCCGCCTCCAGCAACCCCCGGAACCGTTCTTCGGCACCTCCGGGCCCGCTCTCGCAGACCGCGGCCGCGCACCTGCACCGCTCCGGCCCTCCGACGGCGGCAGGCACCTGCCCCGTCTCGACGACGTCGGTCATCTCCGGCTCACCTCCACCCAGCGACGATCCGGACATCACACCGCCTCCGCCCCGCCGCCACACTGCGTTGTCGCTTACTGTCCGTACACTGGCCGATCCTGTCCGCTGTCGCGCTGCCGGATGGCCGGGCCGTGGCGGAAGTGCCCGCACGGCTCAGGCACTTGTGCCGTTCGGCCCATGTCCTGCGCGCGCCGGTGACCCAGCCTGAAGTCAGGGGGACCCCGCGCCCGAACCCGCCGGAGGACACCATGTACGGCACCCCGCGCACCGTGAGCGATGTGATGAGCCGCACCGTCGTCGCCCTGGCGAGCGGCGCACCGTTCAAGGACATCGTCAAGGCGATACGCCAGTGGCAGGTCGGCGCCCTGCCCGTGCTCGACGAGGACCGGCGGGTCGTCGGCGTCGTCTCCGCGGCCGACCTGCTGCCCAAGGAGGAGTTCCGGGACAGCTCCCCCGACCGGCACACCCGACTCACCCGTGCCACCGACCTCGCCAAGGCCGGCGCGCGCACGGCGGGCGAGCTGATGACAGCCCCCGCGCTCACCGTCCGGGCCGACGCCACGCTCGCGCAGGCGGCCCGCACCATGGCGCGGTACGGCGTCAAGCAGCTGCCGGTCGTCGACGAGTCCGGGGTGCTGCAGGGCATCGTCAGCCGCTCCGACCTGCTGCAGGTGTTTCTGCGCGAGGACGCGGACATCGCGCAGGAGGTCCGCCGCGAGATCGTCGCCCCGTTCTTCCCCGACCCGTTCGAGCCGATCGAGGTGCGGGTGCGCGACGGAGTCGTACGGCTCACCGGCCGGGTCCGGGACACCGCGTTCGTGCCGGTCGCCATCCGTCTGACGCGGGCCGTCGAGGGCGTCGTGGACGTCGACTGCAGGCTCGCCGGACCGCCCCGCCGCCCGGACCTCGACCCCGACCTGCCCGACGCCGCCGACGGCACCGGGGACCGGACGGACCCCCGACAGGCCCGCTCGGCCCGCTGATCGCCCCCGGACGGCCCCTCTTCCGCGGTCGCCGCACCTGCGACGTTTGCGGGACGAGGAACCAGGCCGTGCGGGACACGCGTGAAGGGACACCGACCGATGGCGACGACACGACGAACCCGAGTGAGGAATGTGCCGTTGTGGCGGTGGCGGCACAACCCGTTGAGGCGCCCCAGCGACCGTGTGGAGGCCTGGATCGTGCTCGCCGGCTGGATCCTCGCGCTGGCCGTGGGGTTGCTCGCGGGGATGGCCGTCGGCACACAGGTGCAGCACGGTCTGACCGCCCGGCGCGCGGAGGTCCGTCCCGTCCCGGCCGTGCTCATGGAGGACGCGGCCAGGATGCCGGTCGTGACGATGTACGGCAGCGACCATGAAACGGTGTGGGCCTCGGTGCGCTGGACCGGCGCCGACGGCAGTGCGCACACCGGCCGCACCCGGGTCGAGCCCGGTAGTGCGGCGGGCACACAGGTCACGGCGTGGACCGACGGCAGCGGAAAGCTGGTCGCGAGGCCCTCCTCCGTCACCGAGGCGGGCATCCAGACGGCGTTGGCGGCCGGGGTGGCCGGGCTGGGTGCCGGGGGAGTCGTGCTGGTCGGCGGACGGCTGGCACGTGCCCGTCTGGACCGGCGCCGCCTGGCGGAGTGGGCGGCGGAGTGGGAGCAGGTCGGCCCCAAGTGGAGGCGGCGGACGAGCGGCTGACAGGGTCCGTTCGGGCCGCGAGCGGGGCCGGACGGCTCACGCGGCGGCGGCCCGTGAAGCGGGACGCTGTGAGTGGGAGAACGAAGAGGAGGGTGACATGAGCGGCATGATCGAACGGCTGCCCGGCTGGCCCGCGTTCCCCGACCTGTTCGGCTGGGTCGAGGGCGGGCTCCCGGCGGCGCACACCGTTCCCGGGACGCACGGCATCCGTATCGAGGAGCGCCTGGAGGAAGGGACGTACGTGCTGCGGGCCGAGCTCCCGGGCATCGACCCCGCCAAGGACGTCGAGATCACCGTCACGGAAGGCCTGCTGACCCTGCGGGCGGAGCGCTCCGAGGAGACGACGGTCAAGCACCACACGGAGTTCCGTTACGGCACCTTCACCCGCTCCGTGCGGCTGCCGGCCGGCGCCGCGGGCGACGACGCCACGGCGGAGTACAAGGACGGCGTACTGACCATCAAGGTCCCGGTGCCGGAGAAGAAGGCGGGCACGAGGACCATCCCCGTGCGCCACGGCTGAGAGCAGGGCTCGCCGCGTCGCACCCCGTGTGCGCGACCGGGAACGCCCGGTCGCGCACACGTCCGTGCGGGCATGCGGGACAGCGGGAGCGACCCGTCACGGGCCACCCGGTCCCCGGACCGGGCCCTTCGGCCCATGCCAGGGCCCCCGGACCCCCGCACGCTGGAGGAACACGCAGTGGAGGGAGAGGAACCATGGCTGTCTCCACCCGCATCGCGGTCATCGCCGTCGGTGACCGGCTCCGGCACGACGACGGCATCGGCGCGGCGGTACTCGCCCGGCTGCGGGAGCGAGCCGCCGCACGCCCCCTGCCCCCGGGCACGACGCTCGCCGAGTGCGACGGCGAACCGGGACACCTCATGGGACTGTGGGAGGACGCGGAACTCGCCGTGGTGCTGGAGTCCGCGCATGTCCGCACCGGCCACCCCGGTCGCGTCCACCGGCTGGACCTGGACGCCGCCGAGCTGGGGCGCCCGGACGCCATGGAGCCGCACGGGCTCGGCGCGGCCGTCGAACTCGCCGGCGAACTGGACCGGTTGCCCGAACACCTGGTGGCGTACGCCGTCGAGGCGGACGACATCTCACAGGGGGGCGGGCTGTCCCCGCCCGTCGCCGGAACCGTCGCCCTCCTCACCGGCCGGGTCGAGGACGAGATCGTCCGGCACCGCACGGCGGCCACGCGCGACACCGCGCGACAGGGCGGGAAGGACCCATCCGCTTCTCGCGGATCCTGATTGCGCGGTGCGCGGCTCGAGACCGCTGCTCCGCGTCTTCGTCAGGTCCTTCCCGCCACATCCAGCACACCACGCCCGCCGGGCGGGCACCAGGGCCGACCGGCCCTCATGCGCGAAGGAGACCCACAGGCCATGACCACTGTGCCGATACGCCCCGACGAACGGCCGCGCGGCCGGCCCGCACTGCTGACCTTCCTGGGCGGCGTGGGGACGGTCACCGGCAGCAAGTTCCTGGTCGAGAGCGACCGTGCCCGAGTGCTCGTCGACTGCGGGCTCTTCCAGGGCGTCGCCGACCTGCGCCGGCGCAACTGGCGCGAACTGCCGTGCGACGCCACCGACATCGAGGCCGTCGTGGTCACCCACGCCCATCTCGACCACTGCGGGTATCTGCCCCGGCTGGTGCGCCACGGCTTCCGCGGGCGCATCGTGACCACGCAGTACACCGCACGCCTGATGGAGATCGTGCTGCGCGACAGCGCGAAACTGCAGCTGGAGACGGCCCGGCACGCCAACGAGCACGGCTGGTCCAAACACCGTGTCGCGCAGCCGTTGTACGACGACTCCGACGTGGACCGCACGATGAAGCTCGTGGAGGCCGTGCCGTACGACGCGCCCGTCGACATCGCCACAGGGACCCGGCTCGCCCTGTACCCCGCCGGTCACATCCTGGGGTCCGCCTGGGCCCGGCTCACCCTTGAAGACGGCCACACCCTCGCCGTCAGCGGCGACCTGGGCCGCCCCGGCCACCCGCTGCTGAGCCCCGCGGAACCCTTCTCCGGCGCGGACGTCCTGCTGGTGGAGTCGACCTACGGCAACCGGCGCCACGACGAGCGAGAAGGCCGGACCCACTTCGCCGACGTCATCACCCGCACCCTGGCCCGCGGCGGCACCGTCGTCATCCCGGCGTTCGCCCTCGACCGCACCGAGGTCGTCCTGCACGAGCTCGCGGAACTGCGCCGCGACGGCCGGCTTCCGGCCTCCGTACCGGTGTACGTCGACAGCCCGATGGCCCTGACCGCCCTCGACGTCTACCGGGACGCCCTCCTCACCCGCGCCCCCGGCCTGAGGCCGGACGTCACCGCCACCGGGACGGCGGCCCTGAGCCCCGAGCCGTTCCGGGCCGTGCGGTCGCTGGAGGAATCCCTGGAACTCGGCCGCAGGGGCGGACCGGCGGTCATCGTCTCGGCGTCCGGCATGGCCACCGGCGGACGTGTCCTGCACCATCTGCGGCGCCTGCTGCCCGACCCGCGCAACGCCGTCGTCGTGGTCGGCTTCGCCGCGCGGGGGACACGGGCCCGGGACCTCGTCGACGGAGCCACGGCGCTGAAGATGTTCGGCGAGTACGTCCCCGTGCGGGCCCAGGTCGCCGATGTGCCGCACTTCTCGGCCCACGCCGATGCCGCGCACATCGTGGAGTGGCTGCGCGGCGCGCCCGCCCCGCACGTCACCTATGTGGTCCACGGTGAGCAGGAGGCCGCCGAGGCGCTGCGCGACCGTATCGACCACGCTCTGGGCTGGACCGCCGTGGTGCCGCGTTCGGGCGAGCACGTGCTGGTCCGCTGAGGCCGGCCGCTCAGTAGGGCAGGCGTCGCCCGGAGGGCGTGCGCAGGTCCTGGGGCTCGGGCCGACGCGGTGTGCGGGGACGCCTGGTCTCCTGTATTCGCCTCATGGCCGTCGCCTCCCGTGTCGTCGTCCGCGTCGGCAGTCCCGGCGCCGCGTGTGACCCCCAGCGTCGTCCGCCACGCACCGCACGACCATGAGGCGACCCGCCCCGTGCGATGGGCCTTCCCGCACTCCCGGCCCCGGGGCCGACCGGCCCACACGGCCCCGGCATCCGGAGCCCGGGCACAAGGGCCGATCCAGACCCCTGTCCGGGCCGGAAGGCTCATGTGCCGCAGCCCGCAAGGGAGTTGGCTGTAAGTGAAGGAACACACCCGAACGACACCGACCCGAGAGGGGGGAGGACAGTGGGTACGACCCTGACAGCGGAGTTCTGGGAGCGGTTCGCCATCCTGCTGGTCGCGGCGATGGCCGTGACCTTCGTCCTCACCGCACTGTTCGACACGCTCGTCGTGCGGCTGACGAACCGCCGCGGGCACCGGCCGCCGATGCCGCCCGCGCGGGCCCCGCACCGGCCCCCGGCCGCGGACCACCGTACGCCCGTCCGCAGCTGAACCGGTGACGCGGCAGCAGCCGCCGTACGCCGACCGATGCGCCGCCGTGGATCCGCACCGTTCCACACCGCGGCGGCCCGCCGTCGCCGGACCCGGCCGTCCCGTCCGCGAGCGACACCGACCCGACTCGTCCGTACATGAACCTCGTCGGTACATGAATCTCGGCCGAACATGAACGCGACCGCGGTTCCCGAAGGAATCCCGCGGCCGCGGCTCACAGCTGCTCGCGCGTCACGCGGCACCGCTGCGAGGGAGCGCCTTCAGTACACCGGCCGGCGGGGCGACCACCCGATCCGGAGCCGGCACCATCACCACCGGCACCCGGGCGTGCCGCAGGCACTCGCGCCCCACCGCACCGAGCGAGGGCATGTCCCACTGACCCCCGGCCCTGCGTCCGAGCGCCAGCAGCACCGTGCCACGGGCCTGCCGCAGGAGCATCCGCGCGGGTGGTCCCTCGACCACAACGGCCCGCACACCGGGGCCGATCCGGGCACCGAACGCCTTGCGCACGGCCGATGCGAGAAGCTCGGCGGCCGCCTGGCGCTGCTCGTCCTGCGTCGGTCGGCCGGACGACGGAGCGTAGGGCGCGAACCGGGCGGTGGCCGGCTCCCAGGCGTGCACGGCGACGACGCCGGTGCCGAGGGCGCGGGCCTGCTCCCCGGCCCAGCGCAGTGCGGCCACGGACGCCTCGGACCCGTCGACGCCCACCACGATGCCGTCGGCGACGGCTCGTTCGTTCATGACTGCCTCCCCGGTCGACCTCTGGATCCACCGTGCCCCGGCCCGGAAGGCCGGGGCGTGGGTCGGACGGCCGTGTACCGGTGCCGAACGGTCCCTTCCGGACCGGGTGTCACGAGCCTGGATCACAGGTGGTGGTGACGGCGATCGTCGTGCTCGCCCGTGCCCATGTAGTGGCGCTCCTCGATGACCGTCCCCTTCTCACCCGGGCGCTTCACCATGCCCGCCGTGGACAGGAACATCAGGAGGCCGAGAACGCCTACCGTCATCAGCGCGAAGCCGACGATGAACTGGCTGTAGCCGAACACCATGCAGGCGCCCACGATGGCCGCGCCCACCAGGAAGAGCGGAAGAAACATGACTGCCTTCCTTCGGTCGCCCGTCTTCGGACGGACTCGATGCCGATGAGCCGGACCGGGACGCCGACGGCCTCCCCCGCGGCTCACCTCCAGCATCGGTGCCGTGGCGGCCGTATCCCAGGGGCTGAACGGGCACGGGCCGTGCCCAAATGGCCCCTCACCTGCGAGAATCCCCCGATGCAGAGGAGCTCGCCTGTCGCGCTCGCGCTCTCCCGCACCGCCCGTTCGGGCCGAACGTCCCCCTGCGCCGCCGCGGGCTCCTGCGGGGGCCTCGCGAGCGCGCCGTGCCCTCCACGGGCCTCGCCCGCCCGTCGCGGCGCACCCGCGCCGAAGGTGGCAGGCGAGGTGGTCCGCGAGGGCGCGGCGGACGCGCTCCTGCGCGCGGGCCACACGCCCCGTCACGGGCTGCCGCGGCCGCAGCGAGCCGGCGGGACTGCTGCCGGGTTCGGCCGGTCCGACCGTCGCGGCCCGCGCCCACTGCCCCGCCATCGTCGTGCGCGGCGACGTCGCCGACCCTTTACGGCGGCACCACACCGGCCCGGAGACCCGGTCCGGAGCCCTGTGGCTCGATCCGGTGCCGTTGCCGGAGCCTCGTCGTACGGCTTCGCCCCGCTCCGAGGCGTCGGCGATCGACGTGCGGCTGGCGGACCGGGCGGTGAGCCTGCGGCCGGAGGAGAGCGGTCGGCTGCCGCTGGTCGACTGACGGCCGGGACCGGGTCTGGGCCTGATGGGCCGGAGCGGAGACCTGATGGCCCATACCCCCGGTCGACCGGCTGGACGAGGCTTGTCTCGTGAAGCAGTCCGAGTGAGCGGGAAGGGATTGACATGTACTGGAACCACCATGACATGACGGGCTGGGACTGGTTCGCGACATCGGTCGGCATGGTCCTGATGTGGGCCCTGCTCATCGGCGTCGCCGTCCTGCTCTACCGCAGCCTCAACCGCACCTCCGAGCCCCGGGACACCACCGCTCGCCGCTCGCCGGAGCAGCTGCTCGCCGAACGGTTCGCCCGGGGCGAGGTGGACGAGGAGGAGTACCGCCGCCGACTGGCCGTGCTGCGCGGCGACGGCCCCACCCTCACCAAGCACTGACCGCGGCCGTCCTACCGCTTCCGATGGGAGGTGCGCCATGTCGGCACCACCACTCGACACCACGACGGTCACGGCCCTGGTGGCCGCCGCCACGGCCGCCCCGTCCCTGCACAACGCGCAGCCCTGGCGATTCCGTCATGTCTCCGGCAGCCGCACGCTCGAACTGCGGGCCGACCTCGACCGGGCGATGCCGAAGGCGGACCCCGACCTGCGCGGCCTGCACCTGGGCTGCGGTGCGGCCCTGTTCAACCTGCGCGTCGCGGTGGCCGACGGCGGACGGCACGCGGACGTCGACATGCTGCCCGACCCGGCCGACCCGCGGTTGCTGGCCATCGTCCGCGTCCTGGACGTCCACCGCGCCGACCGTGATCTGGCCCGTCTGTCCCCCGCGATCAGCCGCCGGCACACCAGTCGCCATCCGTTCGAGGACAGGGTGATCCCGGCCGTCGTGCGGGAGGCGCTGCGCGACGCGGCCGAACGGGAGGGCGCCCAGCTGGTGTTCCCCGACCGCTGGCACACCGAGTCACTGCTGGACCATGTCCGTGACGCCGAGGGGCGCGACAGCGCCGACGCCGCGTACCTGGAGGAGCTGAGGGCCTGGACCCGGGTCGGGGCGAAGGAGACGGAGGCGGCGAGGGACGGGATCCCCGACTACGCCTTCGGGCCCAGCAGGAGGGGAGGCCGGGCACCGGTGCGGGACTTCGCGGGCCGGCGACCTGTCCCCGGCCGCCCCACCGCCGTCTTCGAGACCGCCCCGAACCTCGCCCTGCTCGGCACCACCCAGGACCGTTCCGCCGACTGGCTACGAGCCGGAGAGGCGATGGAACGGGTCCTGCTGCTGGCCACCCTCCACGGACTGGCCACGTCCCTGACCTCGCACAGCCTCGAACGCCAGGACCTGCGCGAACTGGCCCGCGACCCGGCCTCGGCCATGGGGTTCGTCCAGATGGTGCTGCGCCTGGGATACGGCCCCGCGGGCGCCGCGAGTCCGCGACGGCCCGTGGAACAGGTCCTGGAGATCGTCTGACACGGAGCAGCACACCGTCCCGGTGATGAGCGGCGGCAGCCCACACTCCTGCCGCGGCCGGAACGGTACGGTGCTCCTCAACCCCGCGGGCCGGGGGCGGCGGTCAGGGAGCGAGCGCGAAGTAGTTCTCCTCCTCCTGGACGAAGTGCAGGCGCAGCACCGTGTGCAGCCCGTACAGGCAGGCGCGCAGGTCGTCGAGCTGGTCCGGCGGCAGGTCCGCGGCGGGGCCGGCGAGGGCGAGGTGGGTGGCGATGCGCCGGGAGAGCCGTTCGATCTCGGCGTGGGCGCGGCTCATCGTGGCGGTCGCCTCGGGGCTGCCGAGGGTGGGGGCGAGTGCCGGGTAGAGCTCGTGCTCCTCGGCGTACTCGTGCGGCAGCAGCCGCTCCGTCAGCATCCGGTGCGCGTCGCCCACCGCCTTCAGGGCTTGGGGACCGCTGCTGTCCGCGAGGCGGTCGGCGGCGCCGCGTACGGCTTCGAGGACGTCCTGCAGATCGTCGTGCTCGGCCGCGAAGCGGTGGATGAGGGCCTCGGTGGCGGGCGGGAGGGGCGGTCGTACGGTCCGGTCGACGCGCAGGGCACGCAGCGCGTTGAGGATCACCGCGACGTCGATGCCCTCCTGAAGCAGTGCGCCGGCGGCGGGCGGGAGCAGGCCCAGGGCGGCCGCGGCCATGGCGGCGAGGGACAGCAGCATGCCGCCGAGCGCGCTCTGCACGGCGATGCGCCGGGCGCGGGCGGCGAGGGCGACGGCGTCGGCCAGCCGGTCCACGCGGTCCGTGGTCAGGACGATGTCGGCAGCCTCGGAGGAGGCGGTGGAGCCCCGTGCGCCCATGGCGACGCCGATGTCCGCGGCGGCCAGCGCCGGCGCGTCGTTGACGCCGTCGCCCACCATCACCGTCACGGCGCGCTCGCACTCGGCGCGCACGGCGGCGACCTTGTCGGCCGGGCTGAGGTCGGCGCGCACGTCGTCGAGGCCGAGGACCGCGGCGACCTCGCGGGCGGGCTCGGGCCGGTCGCCGGTGAGCATCACCAGCCGCTCGATGCCCGCCGCGCGCAGCCGGCGCAGCGTCCTGGGGGCGTCGTGGCGCAACGGGTCGCGCAGCAGGACGGCGCCGACGGGAACCCCGTCGACACTGAGCCAGGCGACCGCCGCTCCGTCCAGCAGCGCGCGGTTGTCGACCGAGCGCGCCCAGGAGGCGGCCTGTTCGACGCCGGGGGCCGGACGCCCGACGGCCATCCGCCTGCCCTCGACGGTGCCGGTGGCGCCCCTGCCCGCTTCCTCGGACACCCCGGTCGGCACCGCCAGCGGCAGCCCGCGCTCGCGCGCGGCCCGGACGACGGCCCGGGCCAGGACGTGGGGGGAGTACTGGTCGAGCGAGGCGGCCAGCCGCAGTACTTCGGCGGGCTGCCATCCTGGCGCGGCGCTCACGGCGAGGACCCGCGGACGCCCGCCGGTGAGGGTGCCGGTCTTGTCGAGGAGCAGGGTGCGGGCCCGACCGAGCCCCTCCAGCGCGCCACCGTCCCGGATGACCACACCGAGCCGCGAGGCCCGCGACAGCCCGGAGACGATCGCCACCGGCGCCGCGAGCAGCAGCGGACACGGCGTCGCCACCACGAGGACCGCGACGGCCCGTACCGCGGAGCCGCTGACCAGCCAGGCCAGCCCGGCCACCGTCACGGTCAGCGGCAGGAACCAGGCCGCGTACCGGTCGGCCAGGCGGACCACGGGAGCGGACTCCGCCCCCGCCTCGCGGGCCAGCCGCACGATCTCCGCGTACGTGCTGTCCTGCTCGGTCGCCGAGGCCCGCAGCTCGAAGGCGTTCCCCGCGTTGACCACCCCGCTGCGCACCGGCTCGCCCGGCGGGCGCTCCACCGTCCCCGGCTCCCCGGTCAGCACCGACTCGTCGAGGACGGCCGGGCAGCCGACCACCTGGCCGTCGACGGGGACGACCTCGCCCGGGCCGACGACGAGCAGATCGCCGACGGCGACCTCGGCGAGCGGCACACTGCTCACCTCGGAGCCGGTGCGCAGACGAGCCGTGCGCGGCGCGTGTTCCAGGAGGGCGCGCAGATCGTGCGAGGCCCTGCGCTGGGCGGCGGCCTCCAGCGTGCGGCCGCTGGCGAGCATCAGCCCGATCAGCGCCCCGGCGAGGAACTCGCCGACCACCAGTGTGCCGGCGAGCGCCAGGACCGCGATCAGGTCCACACCCGTACGACCGTGTCGTAGCGCCTCCAGCACCCAGCCCATGGCGGGCACGAGCGCCACGACAGTGCCAAGAGCCCAGCACAGATCGGCCGGGCCCGGGCTGCCCGCCAGCCGGAACACCCCACCGGCCGCCAATGCGGCGGCCGTCACGACCAGAAGGGCCGACTCGGGCGTGACATGCCGCAGGAGCGCCGCGAGGAGGCGGCGCGGTGACTTCTTCGGAAGGAATCGGTCCATGGGAGCCTCGCTCGGACGTCCTGGAGCGTCTCAGTCGTACGGGACGACCGCGACGGGGCACGGCGCGTGGCAGCACGGCGCGCGCGACGGGCCCGAGCTTCCAGGTGAGGTGGCTCGGGCCGCGGCACCACGCGTATGGCCCCACTCCGTTTCTTCCAGCGTCTCCCACGGACCGTCGGCGCGGGAGGGCCGGACGGCCGGCGTTGGGACCCGTCCGGCCCTGGGGGAGGCCGGCCCGCCGGGTCACGCTGAAGACGTGGAGGCGAGTGCGGCCGCCCGTCAGGGCGCCGCCCCGCCGTACGACGCTGTCGCCGCGGCCCGCGCCGAGATCGCCACCCACGTCCGCGGACCGCAGGCGGAGAAGGGGAGTTGTGTGATGAACGGCCCCGTGGTCGTCGGAGTGGACGGTTCGCCGTCGAGCCTGGCCGCCGTGGAGACGGCGGCGCGGGAAGCCGCTCTGCGCGGCGTCGGCCTGCGCCTGGTGCACGCCTTCGGGTGGCCGTCGCTTCCGCTGCCGCCCGGCGGGACGGCGTGGGGCCCGAGCACGGCCCGGGTCCGCGAGTTGGCGGACCGGACGCTGACCAGGGCCGAGCGGCGGGCCCAGAGAGCCGCACCGCATGTGCGGATCGTCACCGACAGCGTGGTCGGCGAGCCGGTCATGGTGCTGGAGACCGAGTCGCGCACCGCATCCCTCCTCGTGGTCGGCAGTCGCGGACTGAGCCGGTTCGGCAGCCTGCTGCTCGGCTCCACCGCGGGCCATCTGGCCGCCCACGGCCGCTGTCCGCTGCTGGTGGTGCGCGGCAGGCCGGATCCGTCCGGCCCCGTGCTGCTCGCCGTCGACGGTTCCCCGGCGTCCCGCCCGGCCGTCGAGTTCGCCTTCGCCGAGGCGGAGTTGCGTGCTGCCCCCCTGGTGGCGCAGCACGTGTGGAACACGGCCACCGAGCGGGTGTACGACGGCCCCGCCGACCCGCCTTTCGTGACGTACGACGAGGACCGCCTGCGCGACGAGGAGGAGCGACTGCTGGCCGAGGCGGTCTCGGGACTTCAGGAGAAGTACCCGGACGTCGCCGTGGAGCGGCGCCTGGTCCGGGGCCATGTGCGCGGCGCGCTCGTCGAGGCGAGTGCCGAGGCGCAGCTCGCCGTGGTCGGGGCCCGGGGTCATGGCGGCTTCACGGGGCTGCTGCTGGGCTCCGTCGGTCAGGCCCTGCTGCATCACGCGCACTGCCCTGTCGCCGTGATCCACTCCGGGAGGGAGTGACCGTGGTCGGACACGCGACCACGGAGGACTTACACGCGACCGAGCCCTTCGAGGTGCCGGACGCCTACCGGCTGGCCCCCGCGGAGGTGGCGGACCGGCTCGGTGTCGACCCGGAGAAGGGACTGAGCGCGCAGGAGGCCGCCGGGCGCAGGGACGTCTGCGGGCCGAACCGGCTGGCCGAGCCCGCCCGGCGCCCGGAATGGCGGAGGTTCCTAGGCCAGTTCCGCAACTGGCTCTTCGGCATCCTGCTGGGCGCCGCCGTGGTTGCGGCGGCCATCGGCGACCTCGGGGACGCCGTGGTGATCACGGTCGTCGTGCAGATCAACGCCGTCCTCGGGTATCTGCAGGAACGACGCGCGGAACACAGCCTGGAGGCACTGCGCCGGATGCTGGTGCCCACCGCCCGGGTGCGCCGCGACGGCGTGGAAGGGGTGGTCGCGGCGGAGGCACTGGTCCCCGGTGACGTGGTCCTGCTGGAGGCCGGCGACCGCGTGCCGGCAGACGGCCGCCTCGGCGTCGCGGAGTCGGTGGAGGTGGCGGAAGCCGTCCTGACCGGCGAGTCCCAGCCCGTCGCCAAGGCCGTGACGGCGGTCGACCGGACGTACTCCGCGCCCGTCGCCGACCGCACCACCGCGCTGTTCATGAACACCGCGCTGACCCGGGGCCGCGCCGAGATGATCGTCACGGCGACCGGCATGCGCACCGAACTCGGCTCCGTCGCCGAGGCGTTGCGCACCGGCACCGAGCCGGCCACCCCGCTCCGGATCCAGCTGGACAGCCTCGGCAAGCGGCTCGCGCTGCTCAGCGGCGTCGCGGTCGCCCTGTACGCCCTGACCGCGCTGGTCCGCGGCGAGGCGCTGACGGACCTCGCCCTGCGCGCCGTCGCCCTGGCGGTCGCCGCGATCCCCGAGGGCCTGCCCGCCGTCCTGGCCCTGACCCTGGCCCTGGGCGTGTACCGCATGGCCCGGCACGGAGCCGTCGTCAAACGGCTCGCGTCGGTCGAGTCGCTGGGCGCGGCGACGGTCGTGTGCAGCGACAAGACCGGCACGCTCACTCTGAACGAGATGACCGTACGGGCCTTCTGGACGGCCGGCCGGCTCTACGAGGTGACGGGCGGGGGTTACGACACGGCGGGCGCCGTCGTCGTCCCCGGCACCCGCGAGCCCGCCGCCGACCTGCTCGAGGCGGTACTGCCGTTCGCCCTCTGCAACGACGCGCACCTGACCGACGAGGGCTTCGTCGGTGATCCCACGGAGGCCGCCCTGGTGGTCCTCGCGGCCAAGGCCGGCGTGGACGCCGACGGAGTGCGGGCCCTGCTGCCGCGTACGGGCGAGATGCCCTTCGACGCGGCCACCAAGTACATGGCCACCTGGCACACCGAACCGGACGGCCGCACCCGTGTCCACGTCAAGGGAGCGGTGGACGTCCTGCTGGACCTGTGCACCCACGTCCTCACCGAGACCGGTGTCCACCCGCTGGGCCACCTGCGCAGGGCCGAGATCCTCGCCGTGACCGCGCGGTTGGGCGGGGCCGGGCTGCGGGTCCTGGGCGCGGCCACCGCCGTGACACAGCCCGCCACGGGCCACCCGTTCGCCCTGCCCGGGCTGACGCTGATGTCGGTCGCGGGCATCGCCGACCCGCCACGCCCCCTGGCACGGGACGCGATGGAGCTGTGCCGCTCGGCAGGCGTCGCCGTCAAGATGATCACCGGCGACCACGCGGACACCGCGGCGGCTGTCGCCCGCGAGCTGGGCATCGGCGGCGAGGTCGTGATCGGAGCCGACCTCGACCGGATGACACCGGAGCAGCTCGCCGCCCGCGTCGACGACATCGGCGTCTTCGCGCGCGTCGCGCCCGAACACAAGGTGGCGATCGTGCGGGCGCTGTCGGCCCGGGGCCACATCGTCGCCATGACCGGCGACGGGGTCAACGACGCCGCCGCGCTGCACGCCGCGCACATCGGCGTCGCCATGGGAGTCACGGGCACGGACGTGGCCAAGGAGGCCGCCGACATGGTCCTCACCGACGACGACTTCTCCACCATCGTGCGGGCCGTGCGCGAGGGACGGGCCATCTATGACAACATCGTCAAGTTCGTCCGCTTCCAGCTGGCCACCAACATCGGTGCCGTCCTGGCCCTGCTGGGCGCCTCCCTGGCCGGACTGCCGGCCCCGCTGACGGCGGTCCAACTGCTGTGGATCAACATCATCATGGACGGTCCGCCCGCGATGGCGCTGGCCGTCGACCCGCCCCGCGACGACGTGATGCGGCACCCGCCGCGCGACCCGGGTGAGCGCATCCTGGACGCCCGCAGGCTCACCGCCATCGGCCGGGCCGGCGCGGTGATGGCCCTGGGCACGGTACTGCTCCTGGCCGCCGCCCGTCGGGCCTACGGCACGGACACCGCACTGACCATGGCGTTCACCGCGTTCGTGGTGTTCCAACTGTTCAACTCCCTGTGCGCCCGCGCGGACGACGGGCCGCTGCTGGGCCGCCACCAGCTCCGCAACCGGACGCTGTGGCTGTGCCTGGCGGGCATGCTCGCCGTGCAGATCGGCGCCGTCCACCTGGCCTGGGCCCGCACCGTCTTCGGCACGGTGCCGCTGACCGCGGCCCAATGGGGGCTCTGCCTGGGAACGGCGTCCACCGTGCTGCTCGCCGAACTCGCCGTGCGCGCCGCGCGCTCGGTCAGGTCGTCGCCGGAGCGCTGTCGATCTCGGTCAGTATGACGAAGCCCCGCTCGGCGAGGTGCTCACCGCCTACCTCGGTTGCCGGGCTGGGGCACGGTGTCGTCACGGCGCCGGTCCCGGTCGTCGTCCGTACGGTCCGTGCGGAGGGCCAGCACGGGACATGCGGCCACGGCGCGGCGGGCGTGGGCGTGCAGGCGGGAGGGAACGGTCGTCTGCTCGAGGACCGGGTAGCCCCATTCGTCGAGGCCGATGAGTTCGGGGAGGAGTTCGGCGCACAGGCCCTGTCCGGTGCAGGCGGTGCGGTCGATGCGCAGGGTCCGGGTGCGGGTCATCGCCATGTCTCCGGGGGAGTGGCCGGGGGGACGGGGAGCCGGGGCGGCCGCTGAGCGGCGGGGCAGGTGCCGTGGGTGAGGTGGTGGTCGACGTCGTCCGCGAAGCAGTCCAGGGCGGAGGCGGCGAGGCGGGCGGCGCCGTCGGGATGGCGGCAGGCACCCCGGTCGGGCAGCAGGCCGGTACGCCGGCGCAGCCGGGACAGGAGCACCGTGTCGGCCTGTCCGGCGGCCAGGACGGCGAAGTCCTCGGCGACCGCGGGCAGTCCGAAGCGGCAGGGGCCGCACTGCCGGGCGCTCTGCGCGGCCAGGTGGGCGAGGATCCGGGCCGTCTCGGTGAGCCCGCAGGCGGCGCGGGGAAGTGCGACGACCACGCCCGCGCCGGGCCCGGCACCGAGCGGGGCCAGGTCGTGCCGGGTGAAGGGCGTGCCCAGGTGCTCCGCCGGGAGCCAGGTGCCGCCGAAGCCGCCGAGCAGCAGTGCCCGCAACGGTTCGGTGGCCCCGCCGGCGCGGTCGAGGACCGTGGTGAGCGGGGTGCCGAGACCGACCTCCAGGACACCGGGAGCGGCGACCGCACCGGAGACGGTGACCAGCGTGGTGCCGGGTTCGTCCGGCGTCCCGGCCTGCCGGAACCAGCCCGGGCCGTAGTGGGCGACGAGGGCGAGATGGGCGAGGGTCTCGGCGTTGTGGACGAGCGTGGGGCGCCGTCCGACACCGCGTTCGTGGCTGCGCGGCGGGGTGCTCAGCGGGCGGGCCTCGCCCCCGTTGAGCCAGCGCACCAGCGACGTCGACTCGCTGGAGACGTACGCGTGCGGAAGCGCGTGCAGATACAGGGCGACCTCGTCGAGACAGGCGTCCCGGCGCTCGTCCATGGCCCGGCTCAGCTGCCAGTACTGGGCCGAGCGGACACGCGGCACGCACACGTGCACGGTGTCGGCGCCGACCGCCTCCGCCGCCAGGACGGCCCCGTCGAGAACGAGGTGCGGCGCGATGGCGAGCAGGAACTGGTCCTTGCGGCTTGCCGGTTCGCTCTCCATGGCGTTGACGACGACCACGGGACGCCCCCGCCCCCGCGCCACCGCGCGCAGCTTCTCGGCGGTCGGGAACCCGGCGCCGCCGCGCCCGGTGAGGCCGGCCGCCTCCAGCGCCCTGATCAGCGGCGCGGAATGGCGGTTGCCGCGCACCGCGGTGATCGGCGGCGAGCCGTAGCGGCGCAGGTGGTCGGTCAGATCGGCGGGCCGTCCGGTGGCGTACCAGCCGGACAGGAGACGGGTGTCGGTGGCCGTACCGGTGGTGGGAGCGGAGAGGTTCACCGGCCGCCTCCGAGGTGCAGTGCCGTCGCGGTGGCCGCACGGTGGGCCCAGCCGGGCTGCAGTGGTCCGGTGGCCAGGAACGCGGTGAGCACGACGGGTACGGCCCCTGCGCCGACCGCGGCGACGAGACGCCCGACAACCCGCCCAGGACCGGCTTTCGCCAGCCGCCACCACACGGCCCCGACCACCGAGGCCAGGCATCCGGCGTAGAGCCACAGTTGGAGGGAGAGCCGGGTGTCGCTGCCCGTTCCGACGCCGTGGAAGAGCGCGAACGGCCAGGCCGCGTACGCCAGCCAGTGCACCGCCTTCCAGCGCCGCACCCCCATCCGCAGCCGTACCGCGCTGGTCACCAGCACGGCCAGCAGCAGATCGAACGCGACCGTGCCGAGCCCGAGCCACAGCGGCCGGTAGGACGCGCCGAACGGCATCACCGTCACCGCCCACCCCAGGTGCACATACGGATCGAGCACCGCGGTGACCACGTGCAGGACGAGGAACACCAGGGTGAGCAGGGACAGGTTGCGGTGCAGCAGGCCGATCTCGAAGCGGCCGATCGTGCGGGGTGCGGCACGTCCGCCGGAGGCGACGCCCACCACCACGGTGGCGGTGAGCAGCAGCAGCGCCAGGGTGCCGCCGACGCGACTGGCGTACCAGAGCGGGCTGCCCACGAGGGCCAGGGTCGTCATCGCGGTCCTCCGGAAGCCGGTTCTTCGGGGGCGGGGGTGCGCAGGGCGGGGGGTTCGGGCGTGGGTGTGCGGCGGACTGGGGTTTCGGCGGCCGGTGGCTCGTGCGCGGCGTTGTCCGGTGGCCAGCCGCCGAGGTGTACGACGTGTCCGTCCGTCGCGACCAGCCGGGCGGGCAGCCCGGTGCCGCGCAGCCAGTCGACGGCCGCATGACCTCGTACGATCGCCGCCGTGCTCGCGGTGTTGGCGTCCACGCAGGTCGCTGCCGCGACGGTGACGGTGCGCCAGACCGGAGCGGCGGGTTCGCCGGTGGACGGGTCGACGATGTGGTGCACGGCGCGTCCGCCCCGCCGCCAGGTGCGCACCCGGGTGCCCGAGGTCGCCAGCGCGCCGACGGTCACGGTGACGGCCGGGCAGCCGTCCGGCACCGGCCGGGAATGGTCGTCGGCGAGAGCGATCCGCCAGCCGCCGTCCGGCGCGGATCCGGCCGCCGCCAGGTCACCGCCCAGGTTGACCAGGACACCGCAGCCGGCGACGGCGGCGGCTCGGCGCGCGGCCCGGTCGGCGGTGAGGGCCTTGGCGGTGGCGCCCAGGTCGAGGGACGTGTGCGGGGGCAGGCGCAGCGTTCTGGTCCGCGGGTCCCAGGCGATCCGACGCCATCCGGGAGCGGGCCGGAACACCGGCAGGGGGCGGGCGTCCTCGGGTCGGACGGAGGCGAACGTACGGTCGTAGCCGAGTGCGATCACCGCACGGCCGACGGTGGGATCGACGGCGCCGTCGGTGAGCTCGGCCGCCCGCAGTGCGGCCTCCAGCGCCTCGGCGAAGCGCACGCCGACCGTCACGGGGGAGCCGGCCGCCAGGTTCACGCGGGTGAGCTCGGAGTCCGGCCGGAAGCGGCTGCACGTCAGGTCGACGGCCGCGAGTTCGGCCCGCAGGACCGCCTCGGCGGCGGGCAGGGCGGCCGGGTCTGTGACGAGGAGGACTGCCGTGGTGCCGAGGGCGGGGAACGCCACTTCGGCGGGAGGGATCGCGCTGGCGGGATCCGCCGTGGGGGTGGAGGCCGGGGTGGTGGGACGCGCTGCGGCAGTCGAGGCCCTCGCGTCGGCCGGGGTCGTCATGATGCCCCTGTCGTGGTCTGGGGTGGTTGCGGGGTGGGTGCGGGCGCTTGTGCGGGGGACTGCAGGCCGGGCTGGGCCGCTCCTCCGTCGTCGCCCTCCTCGCCGCCGTCCTCGCCCTGATCGTCTCCGCCCGAGGCGTGGGTGGCAGCGGACGGGGAGGGCACCGCCGGGTTGTGCGCGGCCGGGCCGGCGGGGGCGGGCGAGGCCGAACTCCCGGGCAGCACATGGGTGTAGACGGTGCCCAGGGCGGCCGCTCCGGCGACGGCGGCGCCCGCGATCCACACGGTCAGGCCGCGGATCCGCGTCAGGCCGCGATCACGTGCGCGCGCCGCGCCGGCGGGCGGGACGGGAGACTGGTCGAACTCGTGAGGCGGATACGACATGGCAGCGGCTCCTGGAGGATCGGCGGCCCGGGTTCGGCTGCTTGCACTTCCAGCCTGTGCGGCCGCCACCCCGGAATCCGCTCACGTCTCCTTCAGAACCGGTAAAGATCTCGGCCCCGCCGAAGTCCACAGCGGCAGTTCCAGTACGACGGTCAGCCCGCCCCCGGGAGTGTCCTCCAGCCGTACGACACCTCCGTTGGCGGTGACGAGCCGATGCACGATGGCCAGCCCCAGCCCGGTGCCCCTGGCCTCCGGATTGCCGAACCGGTGGAACGCCACCGCCTTCGCCTCCGCCCCCATACCCGGCCCGTCGTCCCGCACCCGTACCTCGGCCGAAGGCCCCGCCGACCGCAGCCCGACCGTCACGCTCCCCCCGTCGTCCACGGCGTCCAGCGCGTTCGCCACGAGATTGTCGAGGACCTGCTCCAGATGGCCGACACCCACCGCCGCGGTCAGCGTGGACCCCGTCGACGCCGTCAGCCGTACGCCCCGCTCCTCGGCCACCGGCGACCAGGCGGCCACCCGCTCCTCCACCACCTCGTCGACCCGTACGGCGACCCGTCGGGGCGTCGTCTGTTCGGCGCGCGCCACCGCCAGCAGCCCGTCGACCAGCCGGGACAGCCGGGCGATCTCCACCTGGGCGGCGGCCAGCTCCGCCGCGGTGTCGCCCTCGGCGCCGGCGGCCAGCACGTCGAGGCGCAGCCGCAACGCGGCGAGCGGGGTGCGCAGCTGGTGCGAGACATCGGCGATCACGGCCCGGTGGCCGTGCACCAGCGCCTCCGTACGGCCCGCCATCGTGTTGAACGTGGCCGCCAGCCGCCGTACCTCCGGCGGCCCGCCGTCGACGGCCGTCCGCTCCCCGAGTTCGCCCTCGCCCAACCGTTGAGCGGCCGCGTCCAGCGTCGACAGGGGCCGGCTCACCCAGCGGGCCAGGCGGACGGACAGCAGCACGCACGCGGCGAGCCCCAGCGCGCCGATCCCGGCGGACCAGCCCCAGATCGCGGCGACACGGGCGTTGAGCGGCCCCGCGGAACGGGCCAGCACGACGGCTCCGGCGGGCTCCCGGACATCGCCCGCCGGCTCCGCGGCCAGCAGCCGTCCCTCGTTCTCCGGCGGCTCGGGCTCGTGCCCGGCGAGCACCCGCTCCACCAGTTCGTCGGACTCGCCGCCCCGGGCCGCAGCACAGGGCGTACTCGCGACCAGGCGCGCCTCGTCGTCGTACACGGCGGCGCAGTCCCCCGCCTCGGCCGCGGCGGCCAGCTCCTTGCGCATCGCGGCGGCAGAGCGGTGGTCGGAGAGATACTCCTCGGACGCGGCGGCGATCACTCGGGTGGCCGACCGCTGGTCGTCGCGGAAGGACACCCGTTCCCGGGCCGTCATCAGTACCCCGAGCGGCACCACCGCCAGCACCAGCAGGACGGTGGTCAGGGCGAGGAAGGTCAGGGTGATCCGGCGGCTCACGGCGGCTCCTGGGACCCCGGGCCGGCAGCGATCGCCCCGAGCCGGAAGCCGTGCCCGTAGACGGTCTCGATCAGCCCGGGCACGCCGAGCTTGCGGCGCAGGGCCGCGATGTGCACGTCCAGCACCTTGGTGGGGCCGTACCAGTGGGCGTCCCAGGCCCGCTCGAGGATCTCCTGCCGGCTCACCGTCCGCCCCGGATCGGCGGACAGGCACTCCAGGATCCCGAACTCCTTCGGGGTCAGCGCGACCGTCCGCCCCTCCACCGACACCTGCCGGGTGCGCAGATCGACCGCCAGCGGCCCGTGGCGCAGGATCTCCGGCCCGCTGGGGCGCCGGCGGCGCAGCACGGCACGGATGCGCGCCATCAGCTCGGCCAGCCCGAACGGCTTCACCAGGTAGTCGTCGGCCCCCTCGTCCAGGGCCACGACCCGGTCCGCCTCCTCACCGCGGGCGGTGACCGCGATGATCGCGGCGTCCGATCGTGCCCGCAGCCTGCGGCACACCTCGACGCCGTCGATGTCCGGCAGCCCGAGATCGAGCAGGACGACATCGGGAGACGGCGCCGCCAGGGCCGCCCGGCCGGTCCGGACGCCCTCGACCGCGTATCCCGCCTGGCGCAGCCCGCGCACCAGGGAGTCCGCGATGCCCCGATCGTCCTCCACGACCAGCACCCGTGTCTCCGACACGCCGTTGACCTGCCCGTTCATGCCTACGACCGCCTCCGGCCCAGTGATCCGCCACCCGTCCCCACACTTCAGCCTGCGGTGCCACCGAGCCTGACGAAAGGGGCCGTTCGACCCCCGACTTCCCGGGTCCTCCGTACGACGGCCTCGTTCACGGACGCCTCCCGGAGCGATCAGCCACCGGGCGGGTCCACCGGGGCGCCGGCCGCGAAGGCCATTCCCGCCCCGCCCGGGCCGAGCACGATGCCCGACGTCCAGCCGTGGACCGGTGCCTCGATGATCGACCGGAGCAGTAGGCCGGGGGTGGGGGAGGTACCGAAGGTCCCGGGGAATGCCCTGGTGGCCGTCCCGACGCGCCCGTGCGAGACGGAGAGTTGAAGCGTGATGAGGGGCACCCCGCGCACCGGACGTGCAGCCGGACCGCAGCGCTGTGCCTCCCCGTCTCGTCGTCAGCCAAGGGAGCTGAGAACCATGTCCTCATCCGTCACCCTGCGCGGCGTGCTCGGCCTGAACGACCGGCCGGCCGCGCTCAAGGACTCCGTACTGGTCATGATCGACTGTCAGAACACCTACCGGCAGGGCGTCATGCGCCTGGAGGGTGTCGAGGGCGCGCTCGCCGAGGCGGCCCGTCTGCTGGCCCGCGCGCGGGCGGTGGGCATCCCGGTCGTCCACGTCATGCACGACGCGGGCAAGGGATCTCCGTACGACATCACCGCCCCCGTCGGCCGGATCAGCGACGAGGTCGCACCCCGGCCCGGGGAACCCGTCGTCGTCAAGCACTTCCCCAGTGCGTTCTTCCGGACCGATCTGGAGGAGCACCTGCGGTCGACGGGGTACAGCGACCTCGTCCTGGCCGGGTTCATGACCCACATGTGCGTGAACTCGACCGCCCGTGACGCTTTCAACCTGGGCTACCGCCCCACGATCGTGGCCTCCGCCACGGCAACCCGGGCGCTGGCCGGAACGGGCGGCACGACGGTGTCGGCCGCGGAGCTCCAGGAGGCGTCCCTCGCCGGCGTCGCCGACCTCTTCGCCGTGGTCGTCGGCAAGCCCGACGACATCCCCGACTGAGACGCGCTCCCGCCCGCAGGAAAGGAGGAGCGGCGATGAGGTACTGCAGGATCAAGGACGTCATGACCCACGAGGTCGTGCGTACCGGCTCCGACACGACGTTCAAGCAGATCGCTCGGCTGCTGTCGGAGCACCGCATCAGCGGACTGCCCGTCGTCGACAGCGAGGACAGGGTCGTCGGAGTGGTCTCCGAGACCGACCTGCTGCAGCATCAGGCACATCAGAAGGGGGGATACGGACGCGGGCACGACCGTCGTCTTCCGAAGGTGACCCGTTCGGCCCGTACGGCCGCGGCCAAGTCCCGTGCCGGGAACGCGGAGCACCTCATGACCCGGCCCGCGGTCACGGCCGACCCGGAGCAGTACGTCACGGAGGCGGCGCGGATCATGCGCGAGCACCACGTGGAGCGGCTGCCCGTGGTGGACGACAAGGAACATCTGATCGGCATCGTCACCCGAGGGGACCTGCTGCGGGTCTTCCTGCGCCCGGACGAGGACGTCCGCCGCGACGTGATGGAGCAGGTGACCGGAGGGATCGGCATTCCCCGCCACCTGGTGGACGTCACCGTCGACGCGGGCGTGGTGACGCTGCGGGGACACCTGGAGCGGCGGCACGACGCGGAACTGGCGGCGCAGATCGCCGGTCATGTGGATGGTGTCGTGGCGATCAGGGACCGCCTCACCCACCGCCCGGTGGGTGCTCGGCCGCGCACCGTGAGCGGGACTCACAGCCACATGTGAGGCCAACGCGTCGACGAAGCGACCGGCGGCATCAGGGGCACCTACGCCTCATCGCCTCATCTGGCAAGCGGGAACGCGGCCCCGGCCGCATCGGCGACGGGGGCCGCGTGGGGTGTCCGGAGGCGCTTGTGTCAGGCGATGGTGACGGTGTCGTCGAGGTAGACGTCCTGGACGGCATGGAGGAGTTCGACGCCTTCGGCGGTGGGCCGTTGGAAGGCTTTGCGGCCGGTGATGAGGCCGGTACCGCCGGCGCGTTTGTTGATCACTGCCGTGCGGACGGCCTGGGCGAGGTCGCCCTGGCCGGCCGAGGCGCCACCGCTGTTGATCAGCCCGACGCGGCCCATGTAGCAGTTGGCGACCTGCCAGCGGGTGAGGTCGATCGGGTGGTCGGTGGTGAGCCTGTCGTACACCAGGGGGTCGGTCCTGCCGAACTCGAGGGCGCGGTAGCCGCCGTTGTTCTCCGGCTGCTTCTGCTTGACGATGTCGGCCTCGATGGTCACGCCGAGGTGGTTGGCCTGGCCGGTGAGGTCGGCCGACGCCGCGTAGTCCACGCCGTCCTTCTTGAACGCGGAGTTGCGCAGGTAGCACCACAGCACGGTGAACATGCCCAGCTCGTGGGCCCGGGCGAAGACCTCGCTGATCTCCTGGAGTTGACGGTCCGACTGCTGTGAGCCGAAGTAGACCGTGGCGCCGACGCCGGCCGCGCCGAGGTCGAAGCACTGCTGGACGTTGCCGAACAGGATCTGGTCGTAGTGGTTCGGGTAGGTCAGCAGTTCGTTGTGGTTGAGCTTCACGATGAAGGGGATCCGGTGCGCGTAACGCCGCGACACCGCGCCGAGCACCCCGAGCGTGCTGGCGACCGCGTTGCAGCCGCCCTCGACGGCGAGTTCGACGATGTTCGCGGGGTCCAGGTAGCGCGGGTTGGCGGCGAACGCCGATGCCGCGGAGTGTTCGATGCCCTGGTCGACCGGCAGGATCGACACATACCCGGTGCCGCCCAGACGGCCGTGGTCGAAGAGGGACTGCAGATTGCGCAGCACCCGGGGCGAGCGGTCGGTCGCGGCCACCACCCGGTCGACGAAGTCGGGCCCCGGCAGCACCAGGTCCTCCCTGGCAATGCCATGGGCGGTGTGGGTCAGCAGATCCTTGGCGTCGTCGCCCAGCAGGCCTTGGATGTCGGTCATCGTTCCGCCTCTCCTGTCACTGCCGTGTGGATGCACTCTGCGAACTCGTCGCGCATGGCCTCGTCCCGGCGCAGGAGGACCCGGAGCAGATCGCCGCGGCTGACGCCAGGGAGAGCACGCGGACCGCGGACCGCATCGAGTGGTACCCGTGGCCGGTCCTCACCGTTGCGCAGGCCCTGCCAGCTGGACGATGTCGTCGGAGGCGACGTCGTGGAGCCGGATGGCCAGGTCCTCCAGCGCACGGCTGGCGGCGAGCTCGTCGCCGATCTCGGGGATGGAGCGGTCGACGGGGTTCTTGCGGGCCACGCCCCGGCCGGTGACCGTCGACGTGTCCTGAGTGGTGAGCACGGCCCGGGCATGGGTCTCGTCGCCGTCCTCACTGATGAAGATCTGTACGGTCCACTGCTTGGCTTCCATCGTGATCACTCCCGGGCGGAGGGGATGAGGCGCAGTTGCCGGACGGACCGGCTCCTCGGCCCAACTCTCAGCCTGCGCCCCTCTCCGGGCACCCCACCAGGGCCGAACGGCCCGCCGACCGGACGTCATGCGGACGTGGCCGGCACAGCGGCGTCGGCGGCGCTCACCTCCGTCGGGACCGATCCCGGGTCGCCGTTGAACCGCAGTCCCGTGGCGGCCGAGAAGGTGTGGACGGCATCCGGGCGTACCGCCACCCGGACCCGCGCCCCCTTGCCCTGCGTGGCGCGTCCCGGCAGCCGGACGACCACCGGGGTGCCGACCCCGCCGAGCCGCGCGGTCGCGTGGAGGTAGGCGACGGCGCCGGTGTCCTCGACCGCGTCGACCACGAGATCCAGCGCGGGTGCCTTCTCGTCCTCCGGTGAAAGGATCCGGAACTGCTCGGGCCGCACACCGAGCGTGATCTCCCGGGCGCCCTCGGCGGCGGCCGACCGCAGGACGTCATGGGACAGCGGCACGCTGAGCCCGTCCAGCCGGACCCCGTCCGAGGTCAGTGGCAGCCGGAACAGGTTCATCGCGGGCGAGCCGATGAAGCCGCCGACGAAGGTGTTGGCAGGCTGCTCGAACACCTCCTTCGGCGTACCCACCTGCTGCAGCACCCCGTCCTTGAGCACCGCCAGCCGGTTGCCCATGGTCATCGCCTCGACCTGGTCGTGGGTGACGTACACCGTGGTGGTGCCCAGACGGCGCTGCAGCACGGCGATCTGGGTGCGGGTCTGCACGCGCAGCTTGGCGTCCAGGTTGGACAGTGGTTCGTCCATCAGGAACACCTGTGGCTCCCGCACCAGTGCCCGCCCCATGGCGACGCGCTGCCGCTGGCCGCCGGAGAGGGACTTGGGCTTGCGGTCGAGATAGTCGTGCAGGTCGAGGAGGGCGGCGGCCTCCTGAACCCGCTGCTGTACACGGGGTTTGGGCACATGCGCGATCTTCAGGGCGAAGCCCATGTTGTCGGCCGTCGTCATGTGCGGGTACAGGGCGTAGTTCTGGAACACCATCGCGATGTCGCGATCCTTGGGCGGCAGATGGGTGATGTCCCGGTCGCCGATGCGGATCCTTCCGGAGTCGACGTCCTCGAGCCCCGCGAGCATGCGCAGGCTGGTCGACTTGCCGCAGCCGGACGGACCCACCAGCACCATGAACTCGCCGTCGGCGATGTCCAGATCGAGGTCGCAGACCGCCGGCCGGTCCATGCCCGCGAAGCGGCGGGTCGCCTTCTCGAAGGTGACTGATGCCATGATCTCCCCCTCCCGGGAATCTCTCCACCCTCAGCCTGGGACGGGCGTCGGCCCGGGCCCATGATCCGACCGTCCCCTTCCCGGGACGGTCGGCCCCTTCGCCCCACGCAGCGCACGCACTGCTTCGATCGACGTGCCCGTACGACGGCTGCCGACGCCGGCTTCGCTCGTCGGAGGGCCTCCTGCGTCTCGCGTCTCACGTCGAGTCGGCGATGGTGCATGTCCAGCGAGCACCATGCGGTGGGAACTCAGGTGCGGACACCGCTGAATCGTCCGCTTGCCGCGTGGGGGAGTCGGCGGGGAGAGAAAGCTGCTCGACGGCGACGGCCGACCGGACGGTGCGACGGACCGTCGGCACCGTCACGACCGGGACCGTCGCGTGCTGCAGGCAGTCGCGGACGACAGCCCCCGCCGCGGGCTCGCCGTGTGCACCACGGGGCGTGCGCCCGAGCGCCAGCAAAACGGCGCCGTGCGCCTGCCGCACCAGTACGCGTGCGGGTGACCCCTCTGCGACGACGGCACGCACGGCACTGTCGCCGCCGGGCCCGAGCGCCTCGTGGAGCGTGGTGGTGAGCAACCGGACTGCCCGGGCGCGTTGTTGAGCGGCCGTCGGTCGCGCCACGGCGGGGGCGTAAGGGGCGAGCCCGGGGCCGTGCGCCTGCCAGGCGTGCACGGCCACGACGCTCGCGCCCAGGGCGTGCGCCTGGCGGGCGGCCCAGCGCAGCGCCGCCGCCGAGGCCTCGGACCCGTCGACCCCCACCACGATGTTCTTGCCGACGGCACGTTCTGTCATGACAGCCTCCCTCGCCGGATACCCCTCGGCCCACAGTGTCCCGGGGCGGCGACGGCCGGGACGTGGGCCGAGCGGCCCCGTCGAGAGCGCCGAACGGGCCGGAACTCCGAGGGGAGAGAGGCGTCATGAAGGGACCGGGCGTGGCGGGAGTGGACGCGGTGGGGACCGCGCCTGAGGGAAGCCGACCGCCGCGGGGCGGACCTCCAGTCGGCGCACGCCGTAACCTGGCCGTCCGACCTCGTGGCACCCGGCGTACCACCGGGACCCGGACGGTACCGCGCCGCGAGGCGGCGCCGGCGAGCCTGGCACCGTGCTGGAGAGCGAGTCGCGCGCCGCGTCGCTCACAGCGGTGGACGGCCGTCGCCAGGTCCGGTTCGGCGGACTGGCACGCGGCTCGGTCGCCGGACGCGTGACCGCGTTCGGACGCCGCCCGGTGCTCGTCGCACGCGGCCGCACGAACCGCAGCGGCCCCGTCGTCCGCACCGCCGATGCCTCACCGTCCGCCCGTGCCGCGGCCGCGTGCGCATGCGCCGGTGCGCTTTCCGAGCCGCGACGGAAGTACTCCGATGTCAGCGTGCGCACGCAGGTGCCGCGGACGTGCTGTCGGGCTCGGTCGGCTCAGCGGTCCTGCGGCACGCGTCCTGTCCTGGCCGGCCCGGTGTCCCGATCATGGACCGGTCGCGGACCGGTCGCGGACCCGCAACCGCCGGTGAAGCCCTTGTCATGACGTGCTCCATCGGACCATCACGTCGATCCCGTGAACGTGTCCTGATCCAGGGTCCGCGCCACCGTGCGACGGGGCGAGACCGGCCCTTCCGGACCGTACCCGAGGCGGATCACCATCTGGGCGTGCATACGCCCGTCCTCCGGGCCCCGCACCAGCTGTTCGCGCAGGTCGGGCCATTCCATGGCCTGGTGCAGCAGCGAGGCGCGCACCCCATGGAGGGTGGCCACCAGCAGGACGTGCTGGAGGGCCTGACCGGCCCGCAGCCAGTCCGCCCGTCGGTCGTGCGGGGTGGACAGCACGGCGAGGGCCGGGTGGTTCTCGAAGGCACGGGCGGCAAGCGTGGAGGGGTGACGGTGTGCCCCGAAGTCCCGCATCGGGACCCGGTCCCGGTAGTCCTGCGGTCCGACGGCGGTCGGCGGTATCCCGAGCGCCGTCTCGTCCGGCTCCCGGATCCACCGGCGGCTCTCCGCGGCTCGCTCGGCGTCGGCGCGGTTGCGGCGCTCCGCCTCCAGAGTCACCCGCAGCAGCCGGTCGGTCTCCGCGCTCTCCGGGCTGCTCAGCAGGGCACCCTCCGCGAGCGCGGCCTCCGCGAGCTCGGTCCGCAGTGCGGTGGGCAGCGGCCGGTCGGAGAACGGGAAGCGGCTGCTGTGCCGGCGCCACAGGGCGTCGTAGAGCTCGGGAGCCGGCGAGAAACGTGCGGGGCCGCCGAGCCGTACGGCCGCCAGCAGCTCCGGTTCGTCGGGCCTGGGCAGCAGGCGGGTCACCGGGGCCCAGCCGAAGTGCGCCACCGCCAGCTTCAGGTTGAACAGCGCGCAGCCGACCGAGAGGTGCAGGGCACGGCCCGACGGGTCGGCGTGGCGCAGGCCGCGGTCCTGGGCGGCCCGGATCTCCAGGGTGAGCGTGTCCGGGTCGAGCCGGAACCGCCAGGGCTGGGTGTTGTGGACGGAGGGGGCGGCCACGGCTGCCGAGATCAGTTTCTCCAGCGTCGCCACGTCAAGCACAGTGGTGGACATGGGGGCCTCCTCCCCGCCCTGTCACCCAGGGGCGGTGGAACCGGTCGATGACCCTGTCCAGCGTGGTGCCGGCCGCCCCTGCGGGGCAGGGGCCGTACGGCCTCGAATCCCGCCGTAGGGCCCCGGTCGCTCACCGCGCGTGCGGGGCCCCCTGCTCGGGCCGGTCCAGCTGGGAGGCGAGCACCGCGGCCTGCACGCGTCGCTGTACGCCCAGCTTGGCCAGCAGCCGGGAGATGTGGTTCTTGACGGTCTTCTCCGACAGGTAGAGCTGCTTGCCGATCTCCCGGTTGGTCAGGCCGTCCCCGATCAGCGCGAGGATCTCCCGCTCGCGCGGCGACAGGCTGGCCAGCTCGGGGGAGACCTCCGGGGCCTCCGCGGGCTCGGTGCGCAGGGAGCGCATCAGCCGGGCCGTGGTCGCCGGGTCGAGCATCGACTGCCCCGAGGCGACCGTGCGTACCGCCGAGACGAGGTCGGAGCCCTTGATCTGCTTGAGCACATACCCGCTCGCCCCGGCCATGATCGCGTCGAGCAGGGCGTCCTCGTCGTCGAACGAGGTCAGCATCAGCACCGCCAACTCCGGCATCCGGCTGCGCAGTTCGCGGCAGACGGTGATGCCGTCGCCGTCCGGGAGCCGTACGTCCAGGACGGCCACGTGCGGCCGCACCGCGGGAGCGCGCACGAGGGCGTGCGCGACGTTCTCGGCGTCGCCGACCACGCTGATGTCCGGCTCGGCGTTCAGCAGGTCCGACAGACCGCGTCGCACGACCTCGTGGTCGTCCAGCAGGAAGACGCGGATCGGATCCTCCGCCGTGAAGGCGCGTGGCTCGGTCATGTCGACCCCTCGTTCTCAGGGTGTGAGACGGACTGCGGGCCGCCTGTGCTGACGATCATGGCTTGCCGGGGCCGGGCGCGATAGGGCCGACCGGCCCTACTCGGCCCGTGGTGCACTGTGAAGACTCCCCTCGACGCGCGGTCGTAATCCTCTCCCATCGGCGATCGTCCGGTGAGACCTTTGGGGTGTGTCCGTCCCGTTGCCGCCCTGAGGGGGTGAGACCGATGCGGAATGTGGGACGCGGGAAGGTTCTGAGGTGGCGCGGGCGCGGTAATCCGCTGCGGCGGCGCAGTGATGTGCTGGAGGCGTGGATCGTGCTGGCTGCCTGGACGGTCGCGACCGTCGTGGCGGCTCTCGCCGGTGTCGTCGGCGCCCAGTTGGCCGAACGGGCGGCGCAGCGGGACCGGGCGGACCGGGTACCCGTGTCCGCGGTGCTGGTCAGGGTCGTACCCGGCGGCGCGCGGGACGTG
This sequence comes from Streptomyces sp. NPDC001617, assembly GCF_053596855.1. NCBI lineage: Bacteria > Bacillati > Actinomycetota > Actinomycetes > Kitasatosporales > Streptomycetaceae > Streptomyces > Streptomyces sp. NPDC001617. The sequence continues at coordinate 70,754 of NZ_JBSFHA010000001.1, read as the reverse complement.
GCCACCGGCGCCCGCCGTGACCGGGTGGTGGCGACCGTACGGTGGTGGGACGAAGCGGGGGTCGTCCGGTCCGGCACGACGGAGGTGAAGCCCGCGCTCAAGGCCGGCAGCACCGTTGCGGCCTGGACGGACGGACACGGTCACCTGGTCTCCGCCCCGGCCGGGGCCGCCGAGGCGAGGACACGCGCGGTCGTGGCCGGCACCGGTGCCGCCCTGACCGCGGGCCTGACGGTCCTCGCCGGGGGACACCTGGCCCGGCTGCGGGTGCAGCGACGCGCCACCGAGCGATGGGGCGACGCATGGGAGCGGGCCGATCGCGGCCCGGGGCACACGACCGGCTGAGCCACCAGGCGTCAACCTGCGGACGTGTCCCGCCCGTCGAGGTCGAACCGTATGTCCACGACCCCCTCGACCCCGCGCACCAGCCGCGCGGCCAGCGGCACCAGGGACGTGTCACGGATCCGGCCGCCGAGCGTCACCACCCCGTCCCGCACCTCCACACGGACCGTCGAGTCGGGAGCGTGGAAGAGGTACCCCACCACTTCGCGGCGTACCTCCTCCGCGATCTCGTCGTCGCCGCGCAGGAACACCTTCAGCAGGTCGGCCCGGCTGACGATGCCCAGCAGCCGGCCCGTCTCGTCGACGACCGGCAGCCTCTTGACCCGGGCCCGCGCCATCTCCCGCGCGGCCTGCGCGAGTGTCGCGCCGGGCGCCACGGTGAGGGCGGGGGAGGTCATCAGCTCGCCGGCCGTGACCGAGCCGGCCTTGAGGACATCGGACAGCCGCCGCAACTGGGTGTACCGGTCGGGGTCGCTGTCGCGGAACTCCTCCTTGGGCAGCAGGTCCGCCTCGGAGACGACTCCCACAACCTGTCCGGCGTCGTCCACGACGGGCAGCGCGCTCACCCTGCGCTCCTGCATCGTCCGCACGATGTCCTTGAACGCCGCATCGCTCTCCACGACGGCGACGTCGCCAGTCATCACGTCACTCACGACGTGTGGTGATCCGTGCACGTGCGCTCTGCGGCCGGTCCGGTCGTCCTGGTCCTGACCCCCGGTCATCGCAGCCCTCCGCTGCCGTGCGGGCCGTACAGGTCCAGCAGTCGGGTCCGGGCCGCCTGCAGCCGGTGCGCCACGATCCGGCCCACCCACTCGGCGACGGTGCGGCCGAACTCCGGGTCCTGCCGGGAGGCCGCCTTCACGTCCGCGGCGTCGAACTCGTACGCCCGCAGCGGAGTGACCGCCTCGGCGCCCAGGTGCCAGGTGTGCGGCGGGTACAGCCAGGACCAGCCGACCAGTTCGTTGTGTCCCAGGGAGTCGATGACGGCCGCCCGGCGGCCCGGCACACGCATGTCGAGGTCGACCGTGCCGGTGCGGATGATCCAGAACCGGTCGGCGTGGCCGCCTTCCTCGAAGAGACGGGTGCCCTGGGGGTACGACACCTCGCGAGCCATTCCCATCAGCCGCTGCCGGTACTCGGCCGGGAGCGCCTGCGGCAGGCTCGTGTGCGCGGGAGCGTTCATGGTGTGCCTCCAGCAAGGCGTACGGAACTGCCACCCCCCAGCGTGTGCGCGAGCGACGCCCCGGACCATGGGCCACCCGGCCCCATGACGCGGGCCGACCGGCGGCTCACCGCCCAGGAGGTGTTGCTCGCCCCGCAGGACGCCGTGGAGGGGCTGGTGCCCGATCTGGCCGGCACGCACCGAAGACCGACCCGGTCGGACAGCCCGGCGTCGGCAGCAGCTCCCGCCGCCGACGGGGTGCGGGTCAGCGGCGGGTTCAGGAACAGCAGGACACCCGGTACGACCGCCGCCTGGCGTCTCCGGTTCGGTCGCGCGGCGCTGCACCGCTCCGCCTGCCCGGTCGCCGTCGTACCGCTGCCGGCGCGAACGGGACCGCTGGCGCCCGGTCAGGCACGTCATCGACCGCGTCCCCGGCCTCGCCATGCGCGCCGCCGCCGTACGCCGGCAGCCGGCCGACGCCCCTGCTCGCCACCAGGCCCGGATCCGCGAACACGGCACCGGCCTGCCCGAAGGCGCCGACTGGGGCCGGAACTCCCGAGACCGGCCAGGATCGGGGCCGACCGGCCCTCGATCCGCCCCCGGACAGCCCATGGGAGCGCGGCCCCTTCCGCTGGACGCTCCAAGTGTCAACCGACCTGGAAGGGATGCGCGATGTCGCACGACGCTCTCAGCAGGCACTCCGTCCACGCCCTGCTCGCGGACGGCACCACCGTGTGCATCCGGGAGGTGCGGCGGGACGACCACGAGCAACTACGCGGTTTCTACGAGGAGATGTCCCCGGAGAACCTGCGGCTCCGCTTCTTCGCGATCAGCCGGCGCTCCGCCGAGATGGCCGCCGACCGCGCCTGCACCTCGCCGCGCCCCGGCTACCGTGCCCTCGTCGCCGAGACCCAGGGCCGGATCGTCGGGCTCGCCGAGTACGACACCTCCGGCGCCGGTCAGGAGGCCGAGATCTCCCTCGCGGTCGCCGACACCCTGCACCACCGGGGCGTCGGGACCCTGCTCGCCGAGCACCTGGTCTCCGCCGCCCGGACCGAGGGCATCACGGCGTTCAAGGCGGACGCGCTCAGCGAGAACCACGAGATCCTACGGCTCTTCGCCGACCTCGGCCTGCGCACCACCCGCCGCTTCGAGGGCCCCGAGGTGCGCTGCACCATCGAACTCGACGAGAGCGAGAGTTACCTCTCGGCCGTGGAGGAGCGGGGCCGGGCCGCCGACGTGGCGAGTCTCCAGCCCCTGCTGCGACCGGACGCGGTGGCCGTCGTCGGTGCCGGACGCAAGCCGGGCTCGGTGGGCCGGGCCGTCCTGCACCATCTGCGCTCCGGCGGCTTCACCCGGCGTCTGTTCGCCGTGAACCCCGCCGTCACCTCGATCCTCGGCGTCCCCTCGTACCCCTCGGTCGCCGCCCTGCCCAGGACACCCGACCTCGTGGTCGTCGCCGTTCCCGCCACCGCGGTCCCCGAGACCGCGGAGGAGTGCGGCAAGGCGGGCGTACGCGCCCTCCTCGTCGTCACCGCCGGCCTCGACGCCGATCAGGCGAGCGCGCTGCTGACGTCCTGCCGCACCTACGGCATGCGGCTCGTCGGCCCCAACTGCCTCGGTGTCTCCAACACCGACGCGGCCCTGAGCCTGGACGCCACCTTCGCCGCCGGCCACCCCCGCCCCGGCACCGCGGGCGTCGCCGTGCAGTCCGGCGGAGTGGGCATCGCCCTGCTCGACGGGCTGTCCCGGCTCGGCATCGGCGTCTCGTCCTTCGCCTCCCTCGGTGACAAGTACGACGTCAGCGGCAACGACCTGCTCCAGTGGTGGGAGAGCGACGGCCGTACCGACCTCGCCCTGCTCCACCTGGAGTCCTTCGGCAACCCACGTGCCTTCTCCCGCACCGCCCGGCGCGTGACCCGCCGTATGCCCGTGCTGACCGTCGACGCCGGCCGCACCGACGCGGGCCGTCGCGCCGCCGCCTCGCACACCGCGGCCGCCGCCACCCGCACCATGACCCGCGGCGCGCTGTTCACCCAGGCCGGCATCACCGCCACCCGCTCGGTCGGCGAACTCCTCGAAGCCGCCGCCCTGTTGCACGCCCAGCCGCTGCCCACAGGACCCCGCGTCGCCATCGTCACCAACGCGGGTGGCGCCGGTGTGCTCGCGGCCGACGCCTGTGCGGAGGCCGGGCTGACACTGCCCGCACCGACCCCGCAACTCATCGACGACCTGCTCGGCGTCCTGCCCGAGGGCGCCGCCGTCGGCAACCCCGTCGACGCCACCGCCGCCGTCGGTGAGGACCAGCTCATGGACTGTGTGGACCGGATCATGCGGTACGGCGGAGTCGACGCCGTCCTCGTCGCCCTGGTCCCCACGGCCGTCGCCGAGGCGACCGGCGACGACCTGGTCCGGGCCCTCACCCGTGCCCCCGGCCGACAGGCCAAGCCGATCGTCGCGGTACGGCTCGAACAGGCCCTGCCCGTCGAGCTGTTGACCGCCTCCGACGGCGGCACCATCCCGTCGTACGCCGAACCGCAGGCCGCCGCACGGGCGTTGGCCCACGCGGCACGCCGTGCGGCCTGGCTGGGCCGCCCCTCCGGAACCGTTCCCGCCCTGGACGACGTCGACACGGCCCGCGCCCACGCGGTGGTCGACACCTACCTCGACACCCACCCCGACGGCGGCTGGCTCGACCCGCGCGTCTGCGCCGAACTCCTCGGCTGCTACGGCATCCCGCAGTCCCCGTGGGCCTGGGCCGAGACCGAGGACGACGCCGTACTCGCCGCCGACCGGCTGCGCGGCGCGGACGGCCGGGTGGTCATGAAGGCGCACTGGCCGGGACTGCTGCACAAGACCGTCGAACACGCCGTCCACCTCGATCTCCGCGGCGACTCCCAGGTCCGTGCCGCCTTCCGCGACTTGGAGACCCGGTTCGCCGGCCGGCTGACCGGTGTGGTCCTGCAGCCCCTGGCCGCCCGCGGCACCGAACTGTTCGCGGGTGTCGTCCAGGACGAGGTCTTCGGACCGCTGGTCCTGTTCGGACTCGGCGGCACCGCCACCGAGATCCTCGCCGACCACGCCGCCCGTCTCGCCCCGCTGACCGACCACGACGTACACGACCTGATCACCGCCCCGCGCTGCGCACCGCTCCTGTTCGGGGCGGGCGGCGAACGGCCCGCCGACCTGGAGGCGCTCGAACAGCTGCTGCTGCGACTGTCCCGGATGGCGAGCGACCTGCCGCAGCTGGCCGAGGCCGACTTCAACCCCGTACTGGCGACACCGGGCGGAGTCACCGTGCTCGATGCCCGCGTACGCCTGCTGCCCCGCCGGCCCCAGGACCCCTATCTGCGCCGGCTCCGCTGAGGAGGAACAGTCATGAAGCACAACAAGGTCGGCTCCGTGATGACGACGGAGGTCGTCCGTGCCGAGTACGGGACGCCCTTCAAGGAAGTGGTCCGGCTGCTCGGCGAGAACCGCATCAGCGGGCTGCCGGTGATCGACGAGGACGAGAAGGTCATCGGGGTCATCTCCGAGACGGACCTGATGATCCGGCAGGCCGACGCCCCGGACCCGTACGAGCCGGAGCGGCGTCACCCGCTCGACGCCCTGACCCGTGAGAGCCGGACGCGCAAGGCCAAGGCCCGCGCCCGCACCGCCGGTCAGCTGATGACCGAGCCGCCCGTCACGGTGCACGCCGACGACACCATCGTCGAGGCCGCCCGCACCATGGCCCTGCGCCATGTGGAACGACTGCCCGTCCTCGACGAGGAGCAGCGGCTCGTGGGCATCGTCACGCGCCGCGACCTGCTGCAGGTCTTCCTGCGGCCCGACACCGAGATCCACAAAGAAGTGATCGACGAGGTGATCGTCCGCGCCCTGTGGCTGGCCCCGCGCAGCATCGACGTCGCGGTCGTGGAGGGCGTGGTCACGCTCTCCGGTCACATGGAACGCAAGAGCGAGACGGAGATCGCCGTCTCCATGACCCGCCAGATCGACGGCGTGGTCGCCGTCGTCGACAAGCTCACCTTCCGGCTGGACGACTCGCACGTCCGGCCCGAGGGACCGGCGATGCACGGTGTCGCCGACGACTGGCTGCGCAGGCTGTGACGCGAGAGGGGAGCGGACAGCCGACCTGATGAGGACAGATCCTCCGGGGAGGAGGCGCATCATGAATGCCCGTTGGATTCCCGTGGTAACCGCCGAGGCGGTGCTGTACCTGGTCGCCGGGATCCTGTCGATCCTGTGTCTCGGCCTGGTCGCCTCGGTCGTGGGCCTGCCGCTGGTCCCGCTGGTGGTGCCGGCCGTCGTCGCGCTGGTCCTGATGGCCCGGCGGCTGAGCCACCGGCACCCGGTCGCCTGAGCGGCGACATTGACGACCCCGGCGCGAATCCTCGCGCCGGGGTTCTCGCGTGCCGCGGACCGGTGTCACCGGTTCACGGTCAACGGCACGGTGTCCACGGTCACCGGGCGGCCGTCCGCCGGCGACACGAAGTACGCCGTGAGCAGGCCCGCCCCGGTGCGGACGGCCCGGTAGGGGAAGGTGACGTCGAAGGTGCCCCGGGTGCCGGTGCCCGAGGTGGCCCGGACCAGGACGTCGGCGGCCCTGTGCCCGGAGGCGTCGGTCACCTTCAGCCGGAACTCCGCCTCGAAGGTGTTCGCGGTGCCCCACACCCGCAGCGGGCTGTGCACCGTGTCACCGATCAGCGGCGACTCGACCAGGACGGCCGGCGACACGTCCTCGAAGTCGGCCCGCCCGACCGGCCCGTTCAGGACGATGCCCTCGGGTCCGAAGTACTTCACCGGCTTGCCCTCGATCTCGAAGGCCACTTTGTGCACTGTCGGGAACCGGGTCAGCGTGAACACGACCTGGGCCAGCCGGGCCCGCATCGACAGGCTGCCGCCGCCGTCGTCGTAGCGGTCGGACAGGTCGACCGTCGCGACATGGTCCCGGACGACCACCGAGCGCAGCTCGGTGCCGGACGGGATGGCGGTGGTGCGGGCGTAGTGGCTCTCGGAGCGGCTCGGACCGGACAGCAGGGCCCGTACCGCCGCGGTGGCGGTCGCCGGAGTCGACACGGTCCGGGAGACGGCCGAGACCTTCTCGCCATGCAGGAAGTAGACCGCCGTACGGACCTTCTTCGGCGCCGAGGTGCCGGCCGAAGTGCCGGTGCCGCCGGTCGACGGCTTCGGTGCCGTGGTCTTCGGGGGTGTGGACGGCGCGGGGGCACCCGAGGTGCCGCCGGACGTTCCCGTGTCCGTGGGGGACGACGAGGAGTGTCCGGCGCCGGCACCGGTGCTCGTGCCGCAGGCGGCGAGCGTGAGCAGAAGGAGCGCCGGCGTCGCCGTGACCAGGGTGGAACGATGGCGGCGGGCGCGGTGGCCGGACGGTGATTCGGTGAACATGGCAGCCTCCTCCGACACTTCCAGCGAACCGCTCACCGCGGGCGTGCCCCAGTGCCGTCCGGCTCCGATCCACGGGCCGAACGGGTGGGCTACCGCGGGCCGTTCGGCTCGCACGTGACCGACGGGCGTGCGAGCGGCAGGACGAGGCGGTGCCGGAGCGGAAGAGGGCCGCCCAGGCCGGGTGCCGGGACCCTCGGCCCCTGCACCGCGGGGCCCCCGGCAGGGACGCTGGAAGCCGGATGGTTCACCAAAGGTGGACGGTTCGCGAAAGGCGGGATCCACCATGACCGTGTCGTACGAGAAGCCCGGCCACGCGGCGGTGCACCTGACGCGTGCCGCCTCCCTCGCGCCCTCACCGCACAACAGTCAGCCCTGGTCCTTCGTGGAGGAGGGTCATGACCACGGCTTCGAGGTGCACGCCGACGACGGACGGCGCATGATCCTCACCGACCCCGGCGGCCGGGAGGTGGTCATCGCCTGCGGAGCGGCGCTCTTCAACGTACGGATGGCCGTACGTCACCTCGGCTTCCGGCCCGCCGTCGACCTGTTGCCGCAGCCCGGCAACTCCGCCTTCCTGGCCCGGGTGGGCTTCGCCGCTCACGCGCCTGTCTCTCCGGCGGAGGCGGACCTGGTCGAGGCCATGCCGCGCCGCCACACACACCGCGGCCCGTTCGCCTCCCTGGCGTTGCCGGGCGGCCTGCTCGACGATCTGCGCGAACACGCCCAGGCCGAGGGCGCCGTCCTCCAGGTGCTGGAAGAGCCCGAGGAACTGGACCTGATCGCGCGGCTGGTACGCACCGCCGAGGACACGCACCGCGCGGACCCGGGGCACACGTGGGAGGTGCGGCGCAACGTCGGACCCGGCGGAGTGCCCGCCGAGGCCTGCCGCTTCCACCCGGACGCCACGCTCCTCGCCGGCCGCGACTACCTCGACCTGGCCCGCCGGTTCATCGTCCCCGCCCGCAGGCGTGGCCTCGGAACGGGCACGGTCGCGGTGCTGTCCACCCCGCACGACGGCCGCCTGGACTGGATGCGAGCGGGGCAGGCCCTGCAGCGGGTGCTGCTGTCCGCCGCCGCGCGCCACGTCATGGCGGCCTTCCACACCCAGCCCCTCGAACTGCCGGAGACTCGCGCGGAGTTGCGGCGGCGTCTGCTCGCCGGGAACTTCCCGCAGATGGTGCTGCGGCTGGGCGTGCCGGCACAGGTCTGGAGTACCGAGCGCCGGCCGCCCTCCCAAGTCCTCGTCCGCGACGGCGCGTTGGCCCGGTGGTGACGATGGCCGCCGTGCAGCACGGACGACCGGCGAGGACGCGCTGGTGGCGACTGCGGCGCAATCCGCTGCGGCGCCGCAGCTACGTCGTGGAGGCGTGGCTGCTGCTGGCCACCTGGACCCTGGCCCTGGTGGCGGCCGTCGCCGGGGGCGTCCACATCGCCGGTGTCGTCGAGCGAGATGTCGACACGCTGCGGGCCGAGCGGCACACCGCGCAGGCGGTGCTGACCGAGAACGCCGTGCGCACCACGTACTCGGTCGACGGCGACGGCACCGCACAGGCGTGGGCCACCGTGCGCTGGACTGCGGCGGACGGGACGACACACACGGGCGTCATACGGGTCGCGGCCGACAGCAGGGCCGGCAGCACCACCCGGGTCTGGCTCGACGCCAAGAACCGTCTGGTGCCCGCGCCCGCCACTGCCGATCAGGCGGACCTCCAGGGCGCGGTGCTGGGCGCGGTGGCCGCCGTGACCGTCGGCGGCCTGGTGCTGCTGGCCGGCTGGGGCCTGTGTGCCCAACTCGACCGCGGGCGGCTGGCCCGGTGGGACGTGGAGTGGGCTCGAGTCGACCGGCAGTGGGGCGGGAAGAAGGGCTGACGCGGGTCCCCGGTGAACGGCGGGTCGACCCCAGGCCCCGAGCGGTCCCGAGTGGTCCCGAGTCTCAGCAGATCCTGGGCAGTTGCTCCCCGAGCGGCATCTCCACGATGCGGCGCGCGCCCACCAGCGTCCGCAGCGTCACCCGCCCTTGTGCTCCCTCGGACACGACCTCGCCGATCCGCACGGCCTGAGAGCCCTCCGGCACCGACCGCATCGCCGTCAGCGCGTCCTGAGCCGCCTCCGCGTCGACGAACGCGACCATGCAGCCCTCGTTGGCGACGACCAGCGGATCGAGGCCGAGCAGGTCGCATGCGGAGGCGACCGCCTCCGGCACCGGAACCGCGCTCTCCTCGATCTCGACGGCGACCGACGAGTCACGGGCGATCTCGTTCAGCGAGGCGGCGAGCCCGCCGCGCGTCGGGTCGCGCAGCACGTGCACGGCGGCACCGAGTGGCGCGAGCGCGCGCACGAGGCGGTGGAGAGGACGGCTGTCCGAGGCGATGGCGCTCTCGAAGCCGAGACCCTCCCGGGTGCTGAGCACGGTCGTGCCGTGCAGTCCGATCGGCCCGGACAGCAGGACCGCGTCGCCGGGACGGGCGTTCGCCGCCGACGGGCACAGCGGGGCGTGGCGCCGTCCGACCCCGGTGGTGTTGATGAACAGCCGGTCGGCCGCGCCACGGCCCACGACCTTGGTGTCACCGGTGATCACCGGCACGCCCGCCTCCTGCGCCGCCTTCCCCAGCGAGGCCATGACCGCCCGGAGTTCGGAGATCGGCAGCCCCTCCTCGACGATCAGGGACACCGACAGCGCGAGCGGCCACGCGCCGCGCATGGCGAGGTCGTTGACCGTGCCGTGGACGGCGAGGGACCCGATGTCCCCGCCGGGGAAGAACAGCGGGCTGACCACGAAGCTGTCGGTGCTCATCACCAGGTCGGGACGGCCCGGCAGCAGTGCCGCGTCCTCCAGCGGTCCCTCGGTCTCGCCGACCGCCGGCAGGACCACGCTTTCGAGCAGCTCCTCGGTGAGGCGGCCGCCGGCTCCGTGGCCCAGCAGCACGACCTCGTCCTCGTGCCGGGGGGCGGGACATTCGATGTTCATGCCGAGCTCCTCACCGAAGCGGCGGTACGTCCGGCCGCGTGGAAGGCGGCACAGGTGCCCTCGGACGACACCATGGGCGCGCCCAGGGGATGACGGGGCGTGCAGCGGGTGCCGTACGCGGGGCAGTCGGTGGGCAGCTTGGCCCCGGTCAGGATCGCGCCCGCGATGCACTCGGGATCCTCCACGGGGCACAGCCCACCCACGTCGAACCGGTCGGCCGCATCGAACTCCGCGTACTCCTCGGCGAGTTCGAGACCGCTGTCGGGCAGCGCCCCGATGCCCCGCCAGGCCCGGTCGGCGACCCGGAAGACCGTCCGTACGGCCTCCTGGGCGTCGGTGTTGCCCGAGCGGCGTACGGCCCGTACGTACTGGTTCTCCACCTCGGACCGGCCGGACTCCAGCTGCCGTACGGCCATCAGGACGCCCTCCAGCAGGTCCAGCGGCTCGAAGCCGGTCACCACGATCGGCACCCGGTAGCGGGCGGCGATCGGCTCGTACTCCCGCCAGCCCATCACCGCGCACACATGCCCGGCCGCCAGGAACGCCTGCACCTCGCAGTCCGGGTCGTCGAGCAGCGCGGTCATGGCGGGCGGCACGAGGACATGGCTGACCAGCATCGAGAAGTTCCTCAGACCCAGCCGGGCGGCGTGCAGCACGGCCGTCGCGTTGGCGGGCGCGGTCGTCTCGAAGCCGACCGCGAGGAAGACGACCTCCCGGTCGGGATGGGCGGCGGCCAGACGGACGGCGTCCATGGGCGCGTACACCACGCGTACGTCGGCGCCCCGGGCCCGTAGCGACAGCAGGTCGGTGTCCGTGCCGGGCACGCGCAGCATGTCGCCGAAGCTGGTGAGGATCACCCCGGGGCGGGCGGCGATGGCCATGGCCCGGTCGAGGGTCTCCAACGGGGTGACGCACACGGGGCAGCCCGGGCCGTGGATCATCCGCATCCCGGCGGGCAGCAGTTCGTCGATGCCCTGGCGGACGAGGGTGTGGGTCTGGCCGCCGCACACCTCCATGATCCGCCAGGGCCGGGTGGCCGTGCGCCGCAGCTCGTCCAGCAGCTGCCGGGCGAGTACGGGGTCGCGGTACTCGTCGAGGTACTTCATCGGTGCGAGAGGTCGAGCCGGACGTCCACGACCCCCTCCACGGCCCGCACCGCCCGCGCGATCACGGGCACGAGCATCCGGTCGGGCAGCACCCCGCCCAGGGTGACCACACCCTCGGCCACCTCGACCGTCAACGGGCGGGTCACCGGCATCTGGGTCAGCACACTGTGCCGGATCTCCGCCGCGATCTCGTGATCGTCGCGCAGGAAGACCTTGAGCAGGTCGCTGCGGCTGACCACGCCCTGCAGCAGTCCGACTTCGTCCACGACGGGCAGCCGCTTGACGTGCCGGCGGGCCATGATGCGGGCGGCCTCGGCGACGGAGGCGTGCGCGTGCACGGTCACGGCCGGGGTGCTCATCAGCTCGCCCGCGGTCAGCGCGCCCGCCTTGGCCCGCTCGGCGGGATCACCCTCCTCGGTGTCCCGGAACTCCTCCTTGGCCAGCAGGTCCGCCTCGGAGACCACCCCGACGACCCGCCCCTCGCCGGCCAGCACCGGCAGGGCGCTGACCTTCCACTGGTCGAGCAGCTCGACGACCTCCTTGAAGGGCGCCTCGCGGCCGACGGCGACGACGGTGTGCGTCATCACATCGCTCACGGTGTACGGAGATTCAGGCATGGTGGCCTCCCGCGGTCGGGCCCGAGGTACGGACGACTGTCAGGTCGAGGAAGTGGGTGGAGCACGAGATGCACGGGTCGTGGTTACGGATCGCCCGCTCGCACAGAGCCGTCAACTCGTCGTCGTCCGGGTCGTGTTCACCGATGGCGGCCTGGGCCAGGCGCCGCAGGTCGTCCTCGATCGCGGCCTGGTTCTGCGCGGTGGGCGGCACCATGGTCGCGTCGGCGACGAGCCCGTCGGCATCGATCTCGTACCGGTGGTAGAGCACTCCGCGCGGGGCCTCCGTGGCGCCGTGCCCGACGCCCGCGACCGGCGGGACCTCGGCATACGGGCGCGCGGGCGGCTCGTAGCCCCCGATGATCCGCAGCGCTTCCTCGACGGCGTACAGGGTCTCCACCGCCCGCACCAGGATGGACCGGAAGGGATTGCGGCACACGGCACCCTCGCGCGGATCGCCGAGTCCTGCCTCGACGCAGGCCTGCAGTGCCACCGGCGACAGCAGCGAGCCGCTGATCGCGAACCGGGCGAGCGAGCCCGTGAGATGCAGCCGCCCGTCGAGCCGGGAGTGCAACGCGGTGGAGTGGGCCACATGGGTCTCGGTGACGTGCTCGGTGAACTCCCGCACCGGGAAGGAGCTTCGGCTCCCGTCGGCGCGCAGCACGGTCGGTGTGCCGCCCTCGATCGCGTACGTGTGCGGGTCGGCCAGCGCCAGCAGGTCCGCGTCGGTCCGCGCGTCCGGGAAGTCGAAGCCGGCCACCCAGCGCACGGTCTCCCAGGCATCGTCGAGGGCCCGTTTCAACTCCTCTTCCAGCGGCCGCAGTTCGGCACGTGCAGGAGCCCGGTGGAAGCCTCCCAGCCGCACGTTGATCGGATGGACGGCCCGCCCGCCGACCAGCTCCATCACGTTGTTGCCGGCCTTCTTCAGCCTGAGCCCCCGCTCGACCTCGGCCCGATGGGTCCGGGCCAGTTCGATGGCGCTCGGCCGGCCCAGGAAGTCCGGGGCGTGCAGCAGATAGATGTGCAGGGTCTGGCTCTCGATCCACTCGCCGCAGTACAGCAGCCGGCGCAGGTCACGGATCGCCGGGTCGACCTCCACCCCGCAGGCGTCCTCGATGGCCGCGCAGGCGCTCATCTGGTACGCCACCGGGCAGATGCCGCAGACCCGCGCCGTGATGTCCGGCGGCTCGGTGTAAGAGCGGCCGCGCAGGAACGCCTCGAAGAAGCGCGGGGGTTCGTAGATCTCCAGCCGCGCCTCGGTGACCGTACCGTCGTGGACGTGCAGGCGCAGCGCGCCCTCGCCCTCGACCCGGGACAGCGAGCCGACGTGCAGGACACGGGATCCGCGGTGCGTCACTTTCCCAACTCCTCTTCGAAGGCAGGGGCGTTGAAGGTGTGCAGGAAGCGCTCCACGGCGTCGTCGTCGAGGCCGTCACGGCGCAGCAGCGGGATCAGCGCGGGCAGGTTCACCGAACCGGACGGCCCGAAACAGCCGAAGCAGCCGCGGTGGTACGCCGGACACAGCGCCCCGCATCCGGCATGCGTGACCGGGCCGAGGCAGGGCGTGCCGTGCGCGACGGTGACGCAGACCGTGCCGCGCCGCTTGCACTCGAAGCACACGCTGTGGTCCGGTACGTCCGGCTTGCGGCCGGCGAGGAACGCGGTGATCACCTCGATGAGCTGACGCCGGTCGATCGGGCAGCCGCGCAGCTCGAAGTCGACGTCCACATGGGCCGACACGGGGGTCGAGGTGGCGAGCGTCGAGATGTACTCGGGGTGCGCGTAGACCGTGCGCCGGAACTCGTCGACGTCCGCGAAGTTGCGCAGCGCCTGGATGCCGCCGGCGGTCGCGCATGCGCCGATCGTCACCAGATGGCGGGACTCGGCCCTGATCCGCCTGATGCGCTCGGCGTCCGCGGCCGTGGTGATCGAGCCCTCGACGAGCGACAGGTCGTACGGTCCGGGCTCGACCGTGCTGGTCGCCTCCAGGAAGTGCGCGATCTCCACCTCGCCCGCCAGCGCGAGGAGCTCGTCCTCGCAGTCCAGCAGGGTGAGCTGACAGCCGTCGCAGGAGGCCAGCTTGAACACCGCGAGTTTGGGTGCCATCTCACAACTCCCTCACGGACAGCAGGGGTTCGGCGCATTCCCAGTCGACGACGGGGCCCGCCTGGCAGACCAGCAGCCGGCCGAGCTGACAGTGCCCGCAGTGCCCCGTGGCGCAGCGCATGTTCCGCTCCAGCGAGACCTGGATGCGGTCGCGGGGGACACCGTGATGGGCGAGCTCGCGCGCCGTCGCCCGGATCATCGGCTCGGGTCCGCACACGAACGCCGTCGTCGCCTCCGGGGCGAAGTGCGCCCGTCCCAGCAGCTGGGTGACCACACCGACGTCCCCGCGCCAGTCCGGCTCGGGCTGGTCCACCGTCACCCCGGTGTACGCCGTGGCCCAGCTCGCCACCTCCGCGCGGGCGATCAGATCGCTCGGGGTGCGTGCCCCGATCAGGACGTTGATGCGCCGGTACGCGGCCGGTTCGGCCAGCGCGGCCAGGATCAGCGGCCGCAGCGGAGCGAAGCCGATGCCGCCTGCCACGATCACCACGTCCCGCCCGCGAGCCCGCTCCGGCTCCCAACTCGTGCCGTACGGGCCGCGGATGCCGACGACATCGCCGACCCGCGCCGAGCACAGCCCGTCGGAGACCGCGCCGACCGACCGGACCGTGTGCGCCAGCCCGCCCGTGGCCTGCACGGAACTCACCGAGACCGGGATCTCACCGCGCCCGAAGGAGTGCACCATGGCGAACTGCCCCGGCAGGAAGTCGGGGAGTGCGGGGCCGACCGGCTCGAACCGCAGGGTGACCGTGTCCGCGGTCTCCGGGCGTCGGGCGACCACACGGTGGGGGACCGGTACGGCGGTCATCGGTCCTCCTTCGTCTCGTAGATGCCGTACAGGTCGACCAGCCGGGCACGAGCCGCGTTCAGCCGGTGGGCCAGCACACGCCCCACCCAGTGCTCGACGGCGCGTCCGAACTCGGGGTCGTCCAGGCACATCAGACGCACGGCGACCGCGTCGAACTCGTAGGCCTGCAAAGGGGTCACGGCCGCCGCGCCGAGCTGCCACACGAACGGCTCGTACAGCCACGACCACCCGACCAGGTCGCCGATGCCGAGCGTCTCGACGACCGGTGGGCGGCGGCCGGGCACATGCATGTCGAGGGCGGCCGTGCCGGTGCGGATGATCCAGAACCGGTTGGCGTGCCCGCCCTCCTCGAACAGGCGGGCGCCCGGAGGGAAGGCGACCTCGCGGCCGAGGCGCAGCAGCCGTTCGCGGTGCTCGACCGGCAGGGCGTGGTTCATGCGCAGGGCGATCGAGGGGGGCATCAGTTGGTCTCCGTTCCGCGTTCGGCCTCCAGGGCGGCCACTTCCTCGGTGATGTCGATACCGGCCGGACACCAGGCGATACAGCGCCCACAGCCGACACACCCGCTCGTGTCGAACTGGTCGTACCAGGTGGAGAGCTTGTGGGTCAGCCACTGCCGGTACCGGCTGCGCGGCGAGCGGCGCACCGGGCCGCCGTGCAGATACGAGAAGTCCAGGTCGAAGCAGGAGTCCCAGCGCTGCCAGCGCTCGGTGTGGTCACCGGTCAGATCGGTGACCTCCTCCGTGGTGGTGCAGAAGCAGGTCGGGCACACCATCGTGCAGTTCCCGCAGGTCAGACAGCGCTCGGCGACGTCGTTCCAGCGCTCGGCGTCCAGACTGTCCCCCATCAGCGTCCGAAGATCCACCGGTGGCAACGAACGCCCCATCCGATCACGGGCCCCGTCCACCGCGGCCCGGGCTGAGGTCTCGGTGACCATGTCGGCGGCGCGATGCGGCACCTGGCTCAGCAGCCGGGCACCCTCCTCGCTGCCGACCCGTACGAGGAACCGATGTCCGTCCTCGTCCACCACCTCGGTCAGCGCCAGGTCGTACCCGGGGTCGGCGGCGGGCCCGCCCCCCGTGGACACGCAGAAGCAGGTCGCGCCGGGCTCGGTGCACTCGGCGGCGATCAGCAGCGCTCCGGACCGCCGCCGGCCGTACCCGGAGTCCTCGTACCGCCCCCCGGTCAGCACCCGGTCCTGAATGGCGATGGCCCGCAGGTCACAGGGCCGGACGCCGAGGAAGGCGTACGACGGGTCGTCCGCCTCGTGGGCGGTGAAGGTGACGTCGCCCTCCGGCGTCCGATCGGCGCTCCACAGCCGTTCCCGCGACGGGTGCAGGAAATTCTTCCAGGACTGCGGTCCCGCGCTGTGCGCGAAGGCGGCCCCGTCCTCTCTCCGCACCAGTCGGTAACGCCCGGCGTCCAGCTCGACACCCCACCCGAAGGGAAGCGCGTCCGCCGAGGTCAGCTCGTCCAGCACGACCGCCCCGTCCCGGACGGTGGGCCCGACGACGGTCCGCCCCTGCGCCACCAGCACCGCGACCAGGGCATCCAGGCCGTCCCGGTCGAGCACGGCCGGGGCTGCGGTGACGGTCATGACGGTCCTCCTGGTCGTGGACGGATCGTGCGCGTGCACCTTCAGATTCCGTCGTGCAAGGCCGGTCGTGGCAGGGGCCGACCGGCCCTGCCCTACGAGCCGACTGGGTCCTCAACGCCGTCAAGGGGCGCGGGGAGACGGCCCATACGGTCCCTACGGCAAGGGCTCACCCAGCTCACCCTCGACGGCCCCCGCCATCGCCCGGAGCACATCCAGAGTCCGCCGCGCCTCCACCTCATCGACCTGCGTGATGGCGAAACCCACGTGCACGATGACGTACGAGCCCACATCCGCCTCAGGAGTGCAGCTCAGACACACCTCCCGCCGAACGCCCCCGAAGTCGGCGACAGCCATCCGCAGCCCGGCGTCGTCGTACACCTCCACGACCCGCCCCGGAATCCCCAGACACATCCGCGCTCACCCCTTCCCACTCAGCCGCGCCGCCGCGACCGCCGCCTGCCCGTAACTGATCCCGCCGTCCCCGACCGGCACCTGGCCCCCGACCAGCACCCGCAGCCCCTGCGCGCGCAACCGTCGCTTCACCTCGGTCAACAGCCGCCGATTGACGAAGCAGCCACCGCCGAGGCACACCGTGCGAGGCGCCCCCTCGGCCACCGCCCGCGCCACCAGCTCCGCGGTGGCGATCCCGAGCGTCAGATGGAAGGCGGCCGCCAGCATCCCCACCGGCTCCCCGCCCAACCGCCGCTCCAGCAGATCCGCGACGGTCGGCGCGGAGTCGTACACCCACACCCCCTGCGCCCGCACGATCCGATGAGCCAGCGGCGCCGCACTCAGGTCACCCGCCGCGGCCTCGAGCAGCACGGCCGCCTCGCCCTCGTAGCCGATCCGGTCGCACAGCCCGAGCAGCGAGGCCACCGTGTCGAAGAGCCGTCCCGCGCTGGACGCGCGCGGGCAGTTGACGTCCCGGGCCACCATCGCCCGTACCGCGGCCACCTCGACCGGGTCGAGCCGCTCGACGAACTGCCGGGTGAGCCAGGGGTACGGCCGCGGCGACCCCAGCGTCTCGCCGCCGAGCAGTTGGCCGAGCGCCGTACGGGAGGGATGGCGCACCGCTGCGTCGCCGCCGGGCAGCGGTGCCGTCGCGAACCTGCCCACGCGGCGGTATCCGCTCAGGTCGGCGACGAGGATCTCCCCGCCCCACAGGGTGCCGTCGTCTCCCAGCCCCAGCCCGTCGTACGCCACCCCGAGGAACGGCCCCCGCACCCCGTGCTCGGCCGCACAGGCGGCGACGTGCGCGTGATGGTGCTGGACCGGCATCCGTCGCACCGCCTGCGCCTGGGCCCACCGGGTCGACAGATAACCGGGATGCAGGTCATGGGCGAGGACCACCGGTTCGATGCCGGTGAGCCGCTTGAGATGGTCGTACGACGCCACGAACGCGTCATGCGTCGCCGCATCCGCCAAGTCCCCTGTGTGCGGACCCAGATGGGCCCGGCCGTCGGCGGCCAGCGTGAACGTGTGCTTCAGCTGGGCACCGACACCCGCGACCGGCTCCCGTACCCGGAGCGGCAGGGGAGCGGGGGCCAGTCCGCGTGTCCGGCGAACCGTGATCCGGGTCCGCCCGGTGAACTGGACGACCGAGTCGTCGTAGCGGGAGCGGATGGGCCGGTCGTGCGTGAGGAAACCGTCGGCCACCCGGGCCAGTGTGCGCCGTGCTGCGGTGTCGTCGATGGCGATGGGCTCGTCGCTCAGGTTGCCGCTGGTGACGACGAGCGGGCGGGCGAGTTCGTCGAGCAGGAGGTGGTGCAGGCCGGTCGTGGGCAGGAACAGACCGACGTGGGCCAGGCCCGGATGCACCTCGGGCGAGAGCGGCGGCGTCCCCCGCCACCGGCGCCGGGCGAGCAGCACGACGGGGCGTTCCGGGGAGGTCAGGGCCGCCCGTTCGGTGGCGCCGATGCGGGCCAGCCGGTCCGCCGCGGCGAGGTCGGGCACCATCACGGCGAACGGTTTCGTCGGACGGCGTTTGCGCCGGCGCAGCTCCGCGACGGCCGCCGAGTCGCCCGCGTCGCACACCAGCTGGTAGCCGCCCAAGCCCTTCAGCGCCACGATCCCGCCCTCGCCGACGGTCTTCACGGCCGCCCTCAACGCCTCCTCGCCGCGCAGCTCGTCCCAGGCCAGTCGTGGCCCGCAGAGCGGACAGGCGACGGGTTCGGCGTGGAAGCGCCGGTCGGCCGGGTCGGCGTACTCGGCCGCGCACCACGCACACAGCGGGAAGCGCCGCATGGTGGTCCGGACCCGGTCGTAGGGCAGGTCCTCGATGATCGTGGCGCGGGGGCCGCAGTCCGTGCAGTTGATGAACGGGTAGCGGTGGCGGCGGTCGTGCGGGTCACGCAGTTCGTGCAGGCAGGCGTCGCAGATCGCCGCGTCGGGCGGGATCTCCCGGGGTTCGGTGTCCGGCGCGTCGGGCGGGCTGTGCCGCACCCGGAAGCCCGGGGCGACCGTCGTCCGCCGCAAGCGGTCGGTGAGCCGGACCCGGCGCACCCGGGCGAGGACCGGGGCGTCCGTCCGCAGGCGGGCCGCGAACTCCTCGATGTCCCGGGGCGGTCCGGCGACCTCGCCCTCGACATGCCCGTTGACGTTGGCCACCCAGCCGTCCAGGCCCAGCGCGGAGGCGGTGCGGTACACGAACGGCCGGAAACCGACGCCCTGGACGGTGCCCTCCACATGGAAGCGCCGCACGGTCATGACCGGCTCCCGGCCGTGATCTCGCCCTCGACCGCGGCGACGAGGGGGTCCACCGCGGCCGCGACGGCGGCGGACAGGCCGGTGCCGAAGTCGCTGTCGGAGCCCTCCACGGCGTAGACGACGAGACGTTCCGGCAGCAGGCCGAGGACCCTGGCGAGCTCGACCGCCTCGCCCAGGCCGAGCCCGTGCGAGCTGGTGGTGGACTGCGGGGCGAGGTGCCCGGAGTCCAGTTCGATGCGATGCACACGGCCGGGGGTGCCGGGGTGTGCGTGGGCCGCATCCACGACGACGGCGAGCCGTGCGCCCTCCCACAGACCGATCAGCCGGCCGGGGTCGCCGTCGCAGGTGGCGAACGAGGTACCGGCCGGCAGCGGCCGGTCGGCGGCCCGCTCGCGGAGCCGGGCGACCACGGTCCAGCCCACGCCGTCGTCGCGCCGGAACTCGTTGCCGACACCGATCACGGCGATTCCGGTGCGTGTCCTCATGGCTCTCACGGTGGTCCCCCGGGTCCGGGCCCGGCATGGGCCGAACGGGCCCGTCCACCGGGGCCGACCCTCCTCACCGGGCTCACGCGGGTACGACGGCGACCGGGCAAGGAGGCATGGACAGGGGCCACGACCGCGGTGAACGCCGGGACGTCCTCCGGGACCGTCCCGGGCGCCGGCAGCACCGGCCGGGTGGAGGGCGGGCGCGTACCCAACCCCAGGACGCGCTGACAGCCGGGCCCGACAGGGGGCCGAACGGTCTGTTCTGGAGACCCGGCGGCCCATGTTCCCCGGCCGGCCGTCGGACGACGCTGGGATCGAGGAGACCGAGCGCAGGAGGTGCGCATCATGCTTCCCCCCGTCATTGCCGGAGTCGACGGCTCCGGCGAGAGCCTCGCCGCCGCCGAGTGGGCCGCCCGGGAGGCGGTCCGCCGGGACCGGCCGCTGCGGCTCGTGCATGTCTGGAACTGGCATCCCCGCCAGGGCGAGGGAGAGCCCGCCACGGCCGCCCAACGCTTCCTGGGCCGACGCGCCCTGCGCGAGGCCGAGGACCGCATCCGCCGCACCTGCCGGCACGTCCGGCTCGAGGACGAACAGGTCGAAGGGCCGGCGACCGCCGCCCTGCTGAAGGCGGCCGGGCAGGCCGACCTGCTGGTGCTGGGCTCACGCGGGCTCAGCGGATTCACCGGATTCCTGGTCGGCTCGGTCGCGCTGGGCGTGGTGGCACGGGCCGAGCGGCCCGTCGTGCTCGTCCGGGCGGGGGAGGAGTCCGCCGACGAACACTTCCCGGCCACCGACGGCGATGCCTCCGAGTCCACCGCCTACCGTGACGTCGTCCTTGGCATCGACCTGAACGACCCCTGCGAGGAGGTGATCGAGTTCGCCTTCGAGGAGGCCCGGCTGCGCGGGGCCCGCCTCAAGGTGGTCCACGCCTGGCAGCAGCCCTCCCCGGTCGGCCTCGGCCCCGGTGACCTCGGCCTGGTGGACACCCAGGACCGGGCGGAGGAGTGGCTCGGCTTCATGACCGCAGTCCTCCAGGTCTGGCGCGAGAAGTACCCCGAGGTCGGGGTCGTCGAGACCGTCACCGAGGGCCGACCGCAGTCCGTGCTGGTCCGCGCCGCCTCCGGAGCGGGCCTCCTCGTCGTCGGCCGTCGTACCACCGACCGCGCGGCGGGCCCGCGCACCGGCCCCGTCGCCCACGCCGCCATCCACCACGTCGGCTGCCCCGTGGCCGTCGTACCGCACGTCTGAGCGGCACTTCATCAGGTCTTCGATTCCGTCAGGCGCCCGCCGCCACCGCCACGCCCAGCGGGAGCAGGACGACGCCGGTCGCGAGGCCAAGCCTCCGCTGGACGGCGGGGCGGGAGACCAGAGCCCGTCCCCGGTCGACGAGCCAGGTGAACTGGAGGTACCAGCAGGCGGTCACCAGCGCCCACACCGCCGCCAGGGCGAGGCTGGACAGGAAGACGGGACCCTGTGTCGTGACGAACTGCGGCAGGACCGACACGGCGAACACGCCCGCCTTGGGGTTGCCGAGACAGGTGCCGAGGCCCATCCCGTATCCGCCCCAGAAGCCCGTGCGACCCCTCGGCTCGGCGGTCGGCTTCGCGCCCGCCCGGAACCCGATGGTTGACGACCCGTCATGTCCCTGTCGCAGGGGAGCCGACGGCGATGTCGGCAGGGGCCGTGGCCAGACGGAACCTGTCCGTGTCGGCGGTGCCGGGCGCCGTGCTCAGGATCACGATCTTGAGTTCGGAGTCGCCGTCGGTGAGGACGTCGCAGTCCACCTGCACGGGCCCCGCCGTGGGATGCTCGACCGTCTTGCGGTCCTCGCGGTGCGCGGCCACCGTGCCGCTCGCCCACAGCCGGGCGAACGTCTCGTTGCCGGCGACGAGTTCCTGGATCAGCTGTGCCAGACGTACGTCACGCGGGAAGCGGCCGGCGGCTCGGCGCAGGTCGGACACGATGGCGAGGTCCGAGCCCGCGCTGTCCCGGACCCGCACCGGCCACAGAGCGATGCGCACGGGAGCGGAGCCGACCGGGAACCTCTCGCGGGCGAAGTTGCGCGACGTGGGCGGCGAGAGCGACGGGTCACCGACGAGCGCCGCCCACTCGGGGTTCCACCAGAGCAGCTGCCAGTGCGCGGCGAACACGGCGACCGCGACGTCCGCCAGTCGGTTCAGCACCCGGTGAACGCCCGGCGGGACGCTGTCCGGGACCGGCCCGAGGTCCGGCGGGACGTGACCGGCCATGCAGTAGAGGTGTTCTCGCTCGGCGGAGGTCAGTTGCAGGGCCTGGGCGAGAGAGGCGACCACCTGGACGGAAGGAGTGGTCGCCCGCCCCTGTTCCAGGCGCACCACGTAGTCGACCGAGACACCCGCGCGGTCGGCGAGTTCCTCGCGCCGCAGCCCGGTCGCACGGCGTCCCGGGGTCATCGGCAGTCCCAGGGACGTCGGGGACAGCCTCTCCCGCCAGGCACGGATCGTCGCGCCGAGTCCGACGCCCTCCTTCGCCGCCATGCCCTCCATCCTGCCCCATCTGCGTGAGTCGAGGGTGGTACCGGTGTTCCTACCGTCGAAGTCTCCCTGGAGCCGAGACAGTCGACGGCCGACGATCGACGCATGACCACCACCTTCATCACCGGAGCCAACAAGGGACTCGGCCACGAGACGGCCCGCCGCCTGATCGCGCTCGGTCACACCGTGATCGTGGGGGCCCGCGATCCGCGGCGGGGCGCCGAGGCCGCCGCCGCACTGGGCGCCCGATTCGTCCCCATCGACGTCACGGACGACGCCTCCGTCGCCGCCGCGGCGGCCGACGTCGCCGCACACGAAGGCGCGATCGACGTGCTGATCAACAACGCCGGTGTGCACGGCCCGCACGGCGATCCGGGTGAACTGACCGGCGCGGACGCCCTGAGCGTCTTCGACGTCAACGTCTTCGGCGTGGTCCGCACGACCACCGCCTTCCTGCCGCTGCTGCGCCGGTCGTCCGATCCCGTCGTCATCAACGTCAGCAGCGGAATGGGCTCGCTCTCGATCACCCATGACCCTTCGCGGGTCGAATCCTCGGTGATCGCGCCGCTCTATACCGCCTCCAAGGCGGCCCTCACCATGCTGACCACTCAATACGCCAAGGCATTCAAGGACATTCGCGTGAATGCCGCCGACCCCGGCTACACGGCCACCGACCTCAATGGTCACAGCGGCCCCCAGACCGTCACGGAAGGCACCGACGCGATCGTCCGTCTCGCGACGGAAAAACCCGGCTCCGGATCGGGACGCTTCATCGACCGCGACGGCCCGATCGACCGGTCCTGAAATACAACGGCCCACTGCCGACGATCACGACGCAGGACCGATTGTCAGTGCCGGGTTCTACTCTCCCCCTATGACCTACAGCGTCTGGCACAGGGGCCTCGGCATCACACTCGACCTCGCCGAGGCCGATCTCGGCCACCCCGAACACCCGCGGCTGCTCGACGAGATCTACGGGAATTACCAGCCCGATCTTCTGTACTGCCTGGAAGCCCATGAGGACGAAGGGTTCATCTGCCCCGGGTTCATGACCATCCGCAAGGTCCACGGCCGCCCGCACGCCATGCATGTGGCAAAAGGGGAACGCCCCGAGACGAAAGCGGAAAGCGATCTCCACAAGGCACTCGGGGAATACACCGCCAAGGTCGCTTCGGGAGAGGGATTCCGCGTCGTACGACAGGAGCGGGGCGAGCAGGGCAAGGATCGAATCGACCTGACGGTCGAAGGCAGCGATCACCACCGGTTGGGATACGAAATCCAACTCGCCGCGATAGCGGGCGGTTCCGTCGACGAGCGCACCCGTGTCGCCCGCCGGGCGGGACTGACCCCGCTGTGGCTGGTGAACAACGAGAACGCGATCCCCATCGACCGCGCCCCCTGGGCCCGTCTGAACGTACAGAGCTGGCGGGATGTCACCGACCGTGCGGCCCTCCCGGTGCGCGGCGGGATCAAGGAGCTGCACATGTCCCGCTGCGACTGGAGCACTCCGGTGCCCTGTCCGCGCCGGGGCGCCGGCCGCTGCGGCGGCAGGCACGGATCGTGGGAGCCCGTACGGGGTCTCTATTACGACGAGGTCGTACGGCGCACCGCCACCGGCGAGCTCGTCTCTCTGTACATGCCCCATCCGGCCGGGCGTCGCGGCTGGCACATGTGGGTCACTCCCGCCGACAAGGAGGAGTTCCTCGAAGGCCGGCCCGAACCCGTGCCGGGCATGCCGGGGGAGTACCGGGCCGGCGGGCCGGAGCCGCTCGCCGTTCCCCGCGTGGATGCGGGCCGAGGAGTTGTGGAGGGGGAAGTCCGGACCGAGCTCACCAGGGCGCGCGACGACGAACGGCCCATCGACGCCTCGCTGTGGCACACAGAGCCCGGCTCGTCCGAGTTCTCCCGCCCCTTCACCGTGGGCCAGTTCGTCATACCCGGCGACCTGGTGGCCGCCCGCCGGACCTTCACCCGGGCCCTCGAGCACGCCGCGGACATCGCCTCGCACCTGCCCAGCGGCGCGGACATCGCGGCCGGGCGCGCGGAGATCACCGCCGAACAGCGCGAGCGGCTGGCCGACGCGCGGGCGCGGTGCCGTCGGCTCGCCGAGGAGATGCACACCCACCCCTGGTGGGAGACGGCCGCGGACCGGCACGCCGCCCGGGAGGCGCTGATGTTCGCGGCCACTCACGGCAGCGCGTCCTAGACTGTTGGTCCAGGCATTGGACGGATAGTCTAAGCGGCATGTCTGCCGGACGAACGCACGACGCCGAACGGGACGCGATCCTCGCCGCCCTCCGCCCTGTCGTCGACGGAATCGCGGCCACCTTCGGGCCGGTCTGTGAGGTGGTCCTGCACGACTACCGGCAGCCGGAGCAGTCGGTCGTCGCCGTCGCCGGTTCGGTGACCGGGCGGGCCGTGGGCGGGGCGATGAGCGAGATCGGCCTGCGGGTCCTCGCCCGCGGGGACCAGGCGGACGATGAGCTGAACTACGTCACCCGCACCCGGAACGGCAAGCTGCTCAAGTCCTCCACGATGGTGCTCCGGGACTCCACGGGCGCGGTCTTCGGCGCCCTGTGCGTCAACGTCGACGTCACCGCCGTGAACCAGGCCCACGCCCTGCTCGGCGCGCTGGCCGGTCTCGGTGACGGCCCGGCCGAGGCGCCCGTCACCACCTTCGGCAACGACATCGACTCCGTCGTGGACGCCCTGCTCGACGCCCACCGGATCGGCCCGGACCGGCCCTGGGGCGGTCTCGACCGCGCCCAGCGCCTCGACCTGTTCCGCAGCCTCGACGAGCACGGCGTCTTCGCCGTGCGTCGCGCCGTCGAGCAGGTCGCCGGCCGGCTCGGCATCTCCCGCGCCTCCGCCTACAGCTATCTCTCCCAGGCCCGCACGGCCGCCGCCCCGACTCCCGCTGGAGGACCCGCGTGACGACCACCACCCCACCGGTCACCCTGGACGCCGTCCGCGACGCCGCCGCCCGGCTCAAGGGCGTCGTCCACCGCACACCCGTGCTGCGCTCCCGTACCCTCGACGCCCTCGTCGGTGCCGAGGTCTTCCTCAAATGCGAGAACTTCCAGCGCATGGGCGCGTTCAAGTTCCGCGGCGCCTACAACGC
This sequence comes from Streptomyces sp. NPDC001617, assembly GCF_053596855.1. Classification (NCBI taxonomy): domain Bacteria; kingdom Bacillati; phylum Actinomycetota; class Actinomycetes; order Kitasatosporales; family Streptomycetaceae; genus Streptomyces; species Streptomyces sp. NPDC001617. The sequence goes on along the minus strand of NZ_JBSFHA010000001.1, from coordinate 45,820 downwards.
CGTCTCCCGGCTCACCCCCGAGCAGCTGGCCCGGGGCGTCGCCGCCTACTCCTCCGGCAACCACGCCCAGGCCGTCGCCCTGGCCGCGCGCGAGCTGGGCAGCTCGGCCGTGATCGTGATGCCCGAGGACGCCCCGGGCTCCAAGCGCGCGGCCACGGAGGGTTACGGTGCCGAGGTCGTCACGTACGACCGCTACACCGAGGACCGGGTGGCTGTCGGAGAAGCCCTCGCCGCGGAGCGCGGCCTCGCTCTCATCCCGCCCTACGAGCATCCGCACGTGATGGCGGGACAGGGTACCGCCGCCCTCGAACTCCTGGAGCAGACGGGCGAGTTGGACGCACTGATCGTGCCCGTCGGTGGCGGTGGACTGATCGCCGGGTCCGCCACCGCGGCCAAGGGCCTGTACCCCGGCATCCAGGTGATCGGCGTCGAGCCGGAGGCCGGGGACGACACCAGGCGGTCCCTGGAGGCGGGTCGGCGTGTCAGTGTCCCGGTGCCGAGGACCATCGCCGACGGGCAGGCGGTGCAGTCGCCCGGCGAGCTGACGTTCTCCGTGAACCGGAGGCTCGTCGACGGGATCGCCCTCGTCTCCGACGAGGAGATCCGCGACGCGATGCGCTTCGCGTTCGAGCGACTGAAGATCGTCGTCGAGCCGAGCGGGGCCACCCCGCTGGCCGCCCTGCTCGCCGGGCGTGCCCGGTCCCCTGCCGCGCCGGATCGGGGTCATCGTCTCCGGCGGCAACGTGGACGCGGACCGGTTCGCCCGGCTGTGCGGCCGGGCGCAGGAGTCATGACCAGAACGCGTTGGCCACGTCCATGTCCTCGACGCACTCGTCGAGGTCGCTGATCTTGTCCCCGACGATCCGGAAGACGATGCCTCCGGTCGCGTCGATCTCCTTGTCGCCGCGCCGGGCGGTGAACCGGTGCAGGGAGACGACATGGCCGCGGCCGTCGACGAGGAGGGTGCGCAACTCGACCTTGAAGGTCCCGCCCGTCGCCTCGTAGAGCTTCCCGTAGTAGCCGAGGACCGCGTCGATGCCCTTGAAGTCGCCGGACAGCTGGTGGCTGCCGGGGACGTGGTGCGTGGCGTCGCTGGTCATCAACGAGCGCAGGGTGTCCATGTCGCCGCGTTGGAAGGCTTCGTAGCCCTTGCGGACGAGTTGTGCGTGCGGGTGTTCACCCACGATGATCGCCACCTTTCTGATGGTTCGGCGATGGCGGCCTTGCGCACCCATTCTGCGCCTGTTCGACCGAGTTGTCCGGTTGTCGATGTTTGGCCATGTCCCGAATGGCGGCCCCGACCGCACAGGCGGACGATGGTGTGGTGGGCAGGGGCTCGCATGGAAGGGAGCTGTCATGCTTGAGATCAAGGCTGTTGAGAAGCCCGACGAACGGCGCGACTTCCCGAGCGGACACCTCGAAGCCGTCCATATGACCGGGCTCGACTTCGCCGTGGGGACCTTCGAACCGGGGTGGAAGTGGTCGGAGTCCGTGGCGCCCATCGCCGGGACCAAGAGCTGCCAGGTCCATCACAACGGGTACTGCGTCCAGGGGCGCATGCGCCTGCGCATGGACGACGGCGCGGAGCAAGAGGTGGGACCGGGCGACGTGTTCGTGGTGTCGCCGGGCCACGACGCCTGGGTGGTCAGTGACGAGCCGTGCATCGTGTACGACTTCGCCGGCCAGATGGCGACGGACTACGCGAAGGCGAAGGGCGAGTAGCCGGAAGGTACCGCGTCACACCGGCAGCAGGCGCGTGACCAGCGCGCCCAGCTGCCGGGCGGTGCGGCACTCGTACATGTCCACCAGCCCCGCGTACGCGGGCGCGGCGGAGTCGCCCGTGCCCCACTGCGCCCGGGGCTCGGGGTTCAACCAGTAGACACGGCGGGCCCGTTCGGCGATCTGCCGGACCGCCGCGAGGTTCGGGTCGCTCATGTTCGTACGGGCGTCGCCGAGCACGAACAGCGTCGTCCGCGGGCCCACCGCGTCGTCGTACCGTTCCGCGAACTCGCCCAGCGCGACGCCGTAGTCGCTGCTGCCGTGCCAGCCCGTGAGCGTCGCCTCCGCGCGGATACGAGCGCCGAGCCCCTCCGGGTCGGCGGCGCCGTGCTCCAGCAGACCGGTCACCTCGTCGATCCGGTTGACGAAGGCGAACACCCGCACCTTGCTGAACTGGTCGTGCAGCGCCTGGACCAGCAGCATCGTGAAGTCCGAGAATCCGGACACCGACCCCGACACATCGCACAGCAGGACCAGTTCGGGCCGGGCCGGGCGCCGCCTGCGCAGCACCGGTTTCATCGGCACCCCGCCCGTCGACAGGGACCCGCGCAGGGTCCGCCGCAGATCGATGCTGCCCCGCGAGGCACGGCGCCGGCGCGCCGCGAGCCGGGTGGCGAGCTTGCGGGCGAGCGGCTGAACCGTCCTGCGCAGCTCGGCCAGTTGGAGCTTCCCGGCATACAGGAAGTCCACCCGGTCGGGCGTCGTGGCCACCGCACGCCGGGCGAGTTCGTCCCGGTCCCGCCGCTCGGCGATCCGCCGCCGCGCCTCCACGGCAACCAGCCCGCGGAAGGCCTCGATCCGCCGCCGGATCTCGTCGTCGAGCAGCCGGTCCGTGAACCCCGACGCCCCGTCCCGCGCCCGCACGCTGTCACGGACCCGGGCCAGCAGCGTCTGCGGACGCAGCCACTCCAAGGTCTGGTACGACGACCAGCCCTGGGATTCCGGCGAGTTGCCGTATCCGCCGAACCCGTCGACCGCCTCCGCCGCCAACTGCCCCATCAGAGCGGAATCGCCCGCCGCCAGCGCCGCCGCGAGCCGCTCCCGCAGCTCCTCCCGGCCCGTGCGCTCGCCCTCCGGCGCGCCGATGCCCCGCGGGAAGTACAGGTCGAAGACCGGGTCGAACACCTGCCGTTGGGCCGGGCCGTGCAGCAGCGTCGCCGCCAGCCCCTCCCGCAGCAGCTCACGGTCCGCGAGTCCCAGCGCCGCCACGGCCTCCGCCGCGTCCACGGTCTCGCCGGTGCCGATCCGCATGCCGTGCGCCCGCAGCGCTCCGACCAGCGAGGTGAGCCGTTCCGCGACGCCGGGCGCGGTCACACCGCGTCCAGGTCGAGCTTGGCCGCCGCCTTGAGGACATCGTCCTGGTGCTTGAGGAGGACGCCCAGGGTGTCTCGAACGACGGTCTCGTCCAGGGTGTCCGCGCCGAGTGCCAGCAGGGTGCGCGCCCAGTCGATGGTCTCGGCGACCGAGGGGACCTTGCGCAGGTCCATCGCGCGCAGCGCACCGACCACCCGGACCACGGAGGCGGTCAGCGCCTCGTCCAGCCCCGGCACCTTCAGCCGTACGATCCGACGCTCCAACTCCTCGTCCGGGAAGCCGATGTGGAGGAAGAGGCAGCGGCGGCGCAGTGCCTCGGACAGCTCGCGGCTCGCGTTGGAGGTGAGGACGACGAAGGGGCGCCGGGTCGCGGCGATCGTGCCGAGCTCGGGGACCGTCACCTGGAAGTCGCTGAGCACCTCCAGCAGGAGGCCCTCCACCTCGACGTCCGCCTTGTCGGTCTCGTCGATCAGCAGCACTTTGGGGTCGTCGCCGCGGATCGCGGTCAGCAGCGGGCGCGTCAGCAGGAACTCCTCGCTGAAGATGTCCGTACGCGTCTCGTCCCAGGTCTCGTCGCGGCCTGCGCTGATGCGCAGCAGCTGCTTGGCGTGGTTCCACTCGTACAGCGCCCGTGACTCGTCGACGCCCTCGTAGCACTGAAGTCGGACGAGTCGTGCCCCGGCCACCTCGGCGACGGCCTTGGCGAGCTCCGTCTTGCCGACCCCCGCGGGGCCCTCCACCAGCAGCGGCTTACCGAGGCGGTCGGCGAGGAAGACGGTCGTGGCGACCGCGGGCGAGGCGAGGTAGCCGGTGGTGGCGAGACGCGCGGAGACGTCGTCGACGGACGTGAACAACGGGGCCTCCAGGTGGGCGGCGGTGCCTGGTCTACTATCTAAGCGCTTGTTCAGCGCTTCTGTCACGCGGAATCCGCTGCTCCCGCCGGTAGACCGATCGGTTTCCTCGCCCCGGCCCGCAGAGGTGACCTCGCCGTATGGCCACGACGGACAAGGCGTCTCCAGGGATCGGCTGCTCGACGCGGCGGCCGAGCTCTTCTACCGCGACGGCGTCTCCATCGGCGTCGAGGCGCTGTGCAGGACGGCCGGTGTCTCGAAGCGGTCGATGTACCAGCTCTTCGAGAGCAAGGACGAGGTCCTCGCGGCGAGCCTGGAGCGGCGCGCCCCCGGATACGCGGCGCAGTGGATGCCCGGCCCCGAGGATGCCGGCACCCCGCGCGATCGCATCCTGTATGTCTTCCGGCAGGTCGAGAAGGTCTCGGCCCAGCCCGATTACCGGGGCTGCCCCTATCTGGCCGCGCTGGTCGAGCTGAAGAACCCCGAGCACCCCGCGAGCCGGGTGGCGGGCGCGGCCAAGCAGCACCTGCAGGACGGCTTCCGCGCGCAGGCGGAGCTCGGTGGCGCCCGTCACCCGCAGTTCCCCGCCCGCCGGCTGATGCTGATCTTCGACGGCGCGAGCGCCCGCGCCGGGGCCCGTGTCGAGACGCTGGACGGGCTGACCACGACGACCGTGACGGCGCTGCTGGACGCGGCCGGCGTGAAGTAGCCGTCGCCCCCTCCGACCGGCTGTCCCACGGCCGGGCCACCCGACGGGCAGGACCAGATGGTCCTCACGACGGCCGGCCCGGCTTCCATGAACCGACTGGTGGACGTGGCACGGACGTATCTGCAGGACAAGGGCCTGCTGAAGTGAATTGTCAGTGGTGGCTTGTACGTTGCGGGCATGGGGATCTATCTGGTGAGCGTAGGTGCGCAGGAGTGGTTCGGTGACGATGAGGGCGGGCGGAGGGCGGTCGCCTCGGCGCTCAACGAGGAGTTGGCACGGCGAGGTCTGGCACCGTACGAGTCCGCTCCCGGGAGGGGCGGCCCCCCGTGGTTCGAGGAGAAGATCAGCCCTCCCATGGTCGGGTTCGACGCGCTGTGCCGGGCGCACCTGACGCCGCGGGAGTGGGAGATGCTCGGCAACTGGTCGGTGCTGGTGCCGGTCTCGCTCGACGAGGAGGTGGAGGTGCCCATCGGCTCCGCGTACACGGACACGACGGTGATAGCCGGGGCACCGCAGGTGCTCGCCCTCGCCGAGCGGCTGGCGGCGGTCATCGGGCTGCCGGCCGAGGTGCCGGACGCTGCAGAGAACCTCGGCCTGACGTTCTGGTTCCTCGAAGGGGAGGCGGAGGAATTGGCCACCACTCGGCCCGGAGCATGGGCCGAGGACCTGGACACGGCCTTCTATGTGGCGCTGTACTTGCGCGCCGCCCAGTACTCACTGCGCCACGGCTGTCCCATGACGTACTGCTGAGGTTCCGCGAGACGCACCCGGACCACCACCTGCATCTGCAGGTGGCCCTGGACAGCCAGACCGTGGGCAACGAGAAGATCGTCGTGCCGGGGCGGCGACTCGCCCGCAGTCTGCGCCACGAGGGCGCCGGAGGACTGACCCCGGTCTTCGAACCGAGCGCTCGTTGAAGCCCGACACGAGACTGACCAGAAGCCCGCCAAGCAGCCGAGCCACTCAGGCGTCCGCCCGTGCGGCTCGCCGAGTCAGCACCACCCAGGAACCACGAGCCGTCCAGCGGCCGGGCACTTCCGAGGGATGGTCACTCGACCGCCCCTCCCACCAGCACCACCTCCAGGGTGCGCGGGCCGTGCACCCCCTCGACCCGGTCCAGCTCGATGTCGCTGGTCGCCGACGGACCGGAGATCCACGTCAACGGGCGGGCCGGGTCGAGGCGTTCCAGGGCCTGGGGCACGGAGGAGACGACCTGCTCCGGGACCCGTACGACGCAGATGTGGTGGTCGGGGACGAGGGTGATCCGGCGACGGCCCTGGTCGGGGCCGCCGTCCAGGACGATGGTGCCGGTCTCGGCGATGGCGACGGCGCAGGCGGTGACCACACTGTCGACGCGGTCCAGCTCGTGCGGGGTGGTCTCGGCCCGGTCCGCGACATGCTCGGCATTGGCCGTCGCCGACCACTGCGCATCCAGCCCCGGCGGCACGACCACCGTCTTCGAGCCCCGCTCGGCAAGCAACCGGCCGATCACACCGGCCAGTTCGTCCGCCGTGCACCGATGCACGATCGCCCGATAGTCCGCCAGGTTCTCCGCCAGCAGCTCCACCGTCCGCTCGACACTCCGTTCGCCGTGCTCGCGCAGATAGTCGCGCGGAACCGCCTGCTCGTACGGTGTGTCGTCCTGCCGTACGTCCGTCAGCGCGCGCTGCACCCGGCCCAGAATCCGTTCCCTGCTGCTCACTTGGCGCCCTCCTTGCCACCGTGCGTGCGCTGCCACCAGTCCCGGAAGGGTTCGGCAGGCACCGTCGGCAGGTCGCGGCTGTCGCTCCATGCCTTGCCCGGTCCGGGCAGTGTGCGAGGGTGGAGACGCCGGGTGCGCGAGGCCAGCCGCTGGCCGCCGCGCAGCGCACCCGGATGTGTGAACGCCCAGCGTGCCGCGCGCATCGCCGCCCGCTCGGCGGCGTGCCCCTTGGCGGGCTTCAGCACCACCTTGTTGCCCTCCCGCGTGACCTGCCCTCCCTCCACGACCCGTTCCCGCAGATGCACCAGCACCTCGGGGATGTCGATCGCGACCGGGCACACGTCGTAGCAGGCACCGCACAGCGAGGAGGCGTACGGCAGTGAGGCGTCGATCTCGCTCGCGATGCCCCTCAGTTGGGGGCTGAGGATGGCGCCGATCGGGCCGGGATAGACGGAGCCGTAGGCGTGACCGCCCGCCCGCTCGTACACCGGGCAGACGTTGAGACACGCCGAGCAGCGGATGCAGCGCAGGGCCTGGCGGCCGACCTCGTCGGCGAGGGTGTCGGTGCGGCCGTTGTCGAGGAGGACGAGGTGGAAGTTCTGTGGGCCGTCCTCGTCCGTCGTACCGGTCCACATGCTCGTGTACGGGTTCATGCGCTCGGCGGTCGAGGAGCGCGGGAGGGTCTGCAGGAACACCTCCAGGTCCTGCCAGGTCGGCAGGATCTTCTCGATGCCGACGACCGAGATGAGGGTCTCGGGGAGGGTGAGGCACATCCGCCCGTTGCCCTCGGACTCCACGACCACCAGCGTGCCGGTCTCGGCGATCATGAAGTTGGCGCCGGAGACGCCGACCTTGGCGCGCAGGAACTTCTCGCGCAGGTGGAGGCGGGCCGCTTCGGCGAGTTCGGCGGGCGTGTCGGTGAGGCCCTCGGGGGCAGGGCGGCCCCACTCGCTCATCTCCTCGCGGAAGATGTCGCGGATCTCGCCGCGGTTGCGGTGGATGGCGGGGACGAGGATGTGCGAGGGCCGGTCCTTGCCCAACTGCACGATCAGCTCGGCGAGATCGGTCTCGTAGGCGCGGATCCCCTCCGCCTCCAGCGCCTCGTTGAGCCCGATCTCCTGGGTGGCCATCGACTTGACCTTGACGACCTCCGACTCGCCGGTCTCCTTCACCAGGTCGGCCACGATCCGGTTGGCCTCGTCGGCGTCCGCGGCCCAGTGGACCGTGCCGCCCGCCGCCGTGACCGACTCCTCCAACTGCACGAGATACCGGTCGAGATGACGGAGCGTATGGTCCTTGATCCGCTTCCCGGCCTCGCGCAGGGCCGACCAGTCCGACACCTCGGCGACGGCCTTCGCCCGCTTGGCGCGGATGGTGTGGGTGGCGTGGCGCAGATTGCCGCGCAGGGTCTGGTTGCCCACGGCCTCGTGCGCGGCCTTCGGAAAGGCCGGCATCCCTACGAACGTCCCGCTCATACGGCCGGCACCTCCTCCGTGCTCGCCAGGATCTCCGCGATGTGCACCGGTCGCATGTCCGTGCTGAGCCGCGCCATCGTGCCCCCGATGTGCATCAGACAGGAGTTGTCGGCCGCGCACAGCACCTCCGCGCCCGTCGACTCCGCGTTGCGCACCTTGTCCGTGCCCATCGCCGCCGAGACGTCGGGGTTCTTGAGAGCGAAGGTGCCGCCGAACCCGCAGCACTCCTCCGCCCCCGGCAACTCCACCAGCTCCAGCCCCTTCACGGCCTGCAGCAGCCGCCGCGGACGGTCCCCGAGACCCAGTCCGCGCAGCCCGTGGCAGGTCGGGTGGTAGGTCACCTTGTGCGGGTAGTACGCCCCGACGTCCGTCACCCCCAGCACGTCCACCAGGAACTCCGTCAGCTCGTACGTCTTCGGCACGACCGGTGCCAGGGTCGCCGCCAGCGTGTCCCCACGCCCCTCGGCCCGCGCCCGCTCACCCATCCGCGGATACAGCTCCCGCACCATCGCCCCGCAGGACCCGGACGGCGTCACGATCGCCTCGTACTCCCCGAAGACATCGGAGAAATGCCGAGCGAGCGGCTCCGCCTCATGCCGGTACCCGGTGTTGTAGTGCGCCTGTCCGCAACAGGTCTGGGCCATCGGGAAGTCGACCTCGACGCCCAGCCTGCTCAGCAGTTTCACCACGGCGCGCCCGGTGTCCGGATAGAGCGTGTCGTTGACACAGGTCAGGAACAGGGCGACACGCATCGCGGCTCCTTGTGATCGATCATCGGATGAGTGCAGCGTAATGCGGTGAAGCGGCCGGGGGGAGACCCCGTCAGCCCCCGGCGAGCCGGGCCTGCGCCTCGCGCCAGCGTGCCGTGTCACCCCGCGGCTCGTACCGCGTGAGCGGCTGGGTACGGATGAGCAGCCGCCGCATGCCCGCCAGATCGCCGACGAGCCCGTGCGCCCGCGCCTGGACCAGCACATTGCCCAGTGCGGCCGCCTCCGTCGGACCCGCCACCACCGGCAGCCCGCACGCGTCGGCGGTCAGCTGGCACAGCAGGGCGTTCCGGGTCCCACCGCCGACGACGTGGACGACGTCGACGGGGTGGTCCGCGAGCCGCTGGGCGTCCTCCACCGCTCTGCGGTGCGCCAGGGCGAGCGAGTCGAGGATGCAACGGGTGATCTCGGCGGGGGAGGAAGGCACCGGCTGCCCCGAGGCGCGGCACGCCTCGGCGATCCGCTCCGGCATCCGCCCCGGCGCCAGGAACGCCGCGTCCCCCGCGTCCACCACCGACCGCAGCGCCGGCACCTTGGCCGCGTCCAGCAGCAGCGGGCCCAACTCCGGCTCGCCCCAGGCCCGTACGCACTCCTGGAGCAGCCACAACCCCATGATGTTGCGCAGATACCGGACCGTGCCGTCCAGCCCCAGCTCATTGGTGAAGTTGGCGGCCCGGCTCTCCTCGGTGAGCACCGGCGCCTCCAGTTCGAGGCCGGCCAGCGACCAGGTCCCGGTGCAGATGTACGCGAACCGCTCCCCGTCGGCCGGTACGGCGGCCACGGCGGACGCCGTGTCGTGCGAACCGACCGTCGTCACCGGCACCGGACCCCGCAGCCCGGTCTCCTCCAGCACCTCCGGCCGCAGCACTCCCGCCGGATCGCCTGGTTGCCGCAGCGGCGCGAACAGGCCGAGGTCGATGCCCAGCCGGGAGGCGATGTCGTACGACCACGCGCGCGTCCGCGGATCGATCAGCTGGGTCGTCGAGGCGTTGGTCAGCTCGGTGCCCTGCTCGCCGGTCAGCCAGTAGGAGAGCAGGTCCGGGATGAGCAACAGCCTCGCAGCCGAGGAGAGTTGGGCCGATTCCTTGGCGGCGACCAGCTGGTACAGCGTGTTGAAGGGTGCGTACTGCAACCCGGTCGCCGCGTACAGCTGCTCGGCCGGCACGGTCGCCCACACCTTCTCCGCGACCCCCTCGGTCCGGGAGTCCCGATAGTGCACGGGGTTCCCGAGCAACGCCCCATCGGCGTCCAGCAGGCCGTAGTCCACCGCCCAGCTGTCGATGCCGACCGAGTCGACCGGCCCGGCAGCCCGCAGACCGTCCAGGACACCCCCGTACAACGCGAGAACGTCCCAGCGCAGCCCCTCGGGCACGCGCACCGGCCGGTTCACGAAGCGATGGGCCTCGGTCAGCTCCAGGCTGTCGGGGCCGACGCGGCCGACCATGACGCGCCCGCTGGACGCGCCGAGGTCGACCGCGGCGTACGAGTTCACGGCGGTGCTCATCGCAGGAAGGCGGCCGCGACGCCGGCGTCGACCGGGACGTGCAGCCCGGTGGTGTGGGTCAACTCCCCGCCGGTCAGCGCGAACACGGCGTTCGCCACGTGCTCCGGCAGCACCTCACGCTTGAGGATGGTCCGCTGGGCGTAGAACTCGCCCAGCTTCTCCTCCGGCACCCCGTACACGGCCGCCCGCTGCGCGCCCCAACCACCCGCGAAGATCCCGGAACCGCGCACGACGCCGTCCGGGTTGACCCCGTTGACCCGGATGCCGTGCTCGCCCAACTCTGCGGCCAGCAGCCGTACTTGATGTGCCTGGTCGGCCTTGGTCGCCGAGTAGGCGATGTTGTTGGGCCCGGCGAACACGGCGTTCTTGGACGCGATGTAGACGATGTCGCCGCCCAGCTCCTGCGCGACCATCACCCGGGCGGCCTCCCGCGAGACGAGGAAGGAACCGCGGGCCATGATGTCGTGCTGCAGGTCCCAGTCGCGCGCCGAAGTCTCCAGCAGCGGCTTGGAGATGGAGATACCGGCGTTGTTGACCACCAGATCGATCCCGCCGAAGGCGAGCACGGCCGCCCTGAACGCCTCGGCGATCTGCTCTTCGGACGTCACGTCGACGGTCACGGCGACGGCCTTGTCCCGGCCGCCCAGCTCCTCGGCGACGGCCGCCGCGTTCTCGGCGTCGAGATCGGCGACGACGACACACGCACCCTCGCCGACCAGCCGCTGCGCGATGGCCTTCCCGATACCACTGCCCGCACCCGTCACCAGCGCGACGCGCGTCGCCAGCGGCTTGGGCCTCGGCATCCGCCGGAGCTTGGCCTCCTCCAGTGCCCAGTACTCGATCCGGAACTTCTCCGACTCCTCGATCGGCGCGTACGTCGAGACGGCCTCGGCACCCCGCATGACGTTGATGGCGTTGACGTAGAACTCGCCGGCCACCCGGGCCGTCTGCTTGTCCTTGCCGAAGGAGAACATGCCGACACCCGGCACCAGCACGATCGCCGGGTCGGCGCCGCGCATCGCGGGGGAGTCGGGCAGAGCGTGCCGCTGGTAGTAGGCGGCGTACTCCTCGCGGTACTCGGCGTGCAGCTCCTTCAGCCGGGCGATCGCCTCCTCCAGGGGAGCGGTCGGCGCCAGATCGAGGACGAGCGGCCTGACCTTCGTACGCAGGAAGTGGTCGGGACAGGAGGTGCCGAGCCCGGCCAGGCGCGGATGCTCGGCCCGCGCCAGGAACTCCAGGACGACCTCGGAGCCGTCGAAGTGCCCGACCTGCGGCTTGTCCTGGGACGCCACGGCACGCACATACGGCGCCAGCGCCGCCGCCCGCTCCCGCCGCTCGGCCTCGGGCAGCGCCTCGTACCCCTCGATCACGGGCCCGAAGGGCTCCGCCTTCCCGCGCTCGGCCAGGAACTGCTCGGCGGTCCGGATGATGTGCAGCGAGTTCCGCTCGCACTCCTCGGACGTGTCACCCCACGCCGTGATCCCGTGCCCGCCCAGAACGCACCCGATGGCCTGCGGATTGGCCTCCTTCACGGCCGCGATGTCCAGGCCCAGCTGGAAACCGGGCCGCCGCCACGGCACCCACACCACCGAGTCGCCGAAGCACTCGGCGGTCAGCTTCTCCCCGTCGGCCGCACAGGCGAGCGCGATCCCGGAGTCGGGGTGGAGATGGTCGACATGCGCGGCCTCCACCAGCCCGTGCATGGCCGTGTCGATGGAGGGAGCGGCACCCCCCTTGCCGTGCAGGCAGTAGTCGAACGCGGCGACCATCTCGTCCTCGCGCTCCACGCCCGGATAGACCCCCGTCAGGGCCCGCAGCCGGTCCAGCCGCAGCACGGCGAGCCCGGCCTCGGTGAGCGTGCCGAGGTCGCCACCGGACCCCTTCACCCACATCAACTCGACGTCACCGCCGGTCACGGGGTCGGTGTCGGTGCCCTTCGCCGAGGCGTTGCCGCCGGCGTAGTTGGTGTTGCGGGGGTCGGCGCCGAGCCGATGGGAGCGGGCCAGGAGGGCGGCGGCTTCGGGGTGGGGTGCCATGAGCGGGTCTCTTCCTTGCGTCGTCGGGACCTTGCGGGTGTTCGAGAGGCGGGGGTCAGGCACCCCAGCCGGCCTGGGTGCCGCCGACACGTTCGGCGATGATCCGCTGCTGCCAGCCGGAGCGGCGGTAGGCGGCGAGCGGATCGGGGTCGAGCCCCATCTCTTCCCGCACCTCACCCAGCAACGGCCGTACGTCGGTGTTGTACGCGTCCATCACGACGGCGTTCGCTGCGAGTACGTCTCCGTCCTGCTGGGCCGCCGTCAGTGCCTTTCGGTCTACGAGCAGTGCTTTGGCGGTGGCTTCCTGGACGTTCATGACGGAGCGGATGATGGCGGGGATCTTGGCTTCGATGTTGTGGCACTGGTCGAGCATGAAGGCGATGTCGGGGGTGTAGCCGCCGCCGCGGATCACTTCGTACATGATGCGGAAGAGTTGGAAGGGGTCGGCGGCGCCGACCATGAGGTCGTCGTCGGCGTAGAAGCGGGAGTTGAAGTCGAAGCCGCCGAGCTTGTTCTCTCGTAGCAGGGTGGCGACGATGAACTCGATGTTGGTGCCGGGTGCGTGGTGTCCGGTGTCGACCACGACCTGTGCCTTGTCGCCCAGCTTCAGGCAGTGGGCGTAGGCCGTGCCCCAGTCCGGGACGTCGGTGGAGTAGAACGCGGGCTCGAAGAACTTGTACTCCAGCAGCATGCGCTGCCCGTCGCCGAGGCGTTCGTACACGGTGGTGAGCCCGTCGGCGAGCCGGTCCTGCCGGGCGCGGAGGTCGTCCTGTCCGGGATAGTTGGTGCCGTCGGCGAACCACAGTTTCAGATCCCGTGAACCGGTGGCGTCCATGATGTCGACGCACTCCAGCAGGTGATCCAGTGCCTTGCGCCGCACCGCCGCATCCGGATGGCAGATGCTGCCGAGCCTGTAGTCGTCGTCCTGGAACGTGTTGGAGTTGATCGCACCGAGCTTCAGCCCGTGGTCCTCGGCATACTTCGCCAGCGCACCGTAGTCGTCCACCCTGTCCCACGGAATGTGCAGCGCGACCGTCGGCGCGACCCCGGTCACGGCATGCACCTGCGCCGCGTCCGCCAGCTTCTCCCGCGGTGTGCGGGGAACCCCCTGCTGGGCGAACACCTTGAACCGGGTCCCCGAGTTCCCGTACGCCCATGACGGCGTCTCGACTGCCTGGGTCTTGAGCGCGGCCTTCACCGCGGCGAGCTCGGTCACTTCAGGGCTCCTGTGACGTCGGTCCGAACAGCTTCATTGTGAATCGATTCAGGAACGGAAGCTAAGAGCCCCTCGAAGGGGTGTCAAGCCTTCTGACAAAGACCGCACGCCGTGGCCTGACCGTGACCTTTGGCTCTCAGCGGGCTCTCGAAACTTTTTCGACGCGGACCCATTGACGTGACAAGCCCGCCGCGCCTAACGTCCCGGCAACCAAGTTGAAACCTTTCACGACGCCGTGAGGCCTTCCCGGGCGTCGTCGAGGAGCCCCTCATGACCCACCCGTCCGACACGGGACCGACCCCGGTGCTGGCGCTCGAGGACATCTCGAAGTCCTTCGGCGCCGTGCGTGCCCTGCGGGACGTGTCCCTGGAACTGTTCCCCGGCGAGGTGCACGCGCTCGCCGGAGAGAACGGCGCGGGCAAGTCGACCTTGATCAAGACGCTCGCCGGTGTGCACCGGCCGGACGCCGGCCGGGTGCTGCTCGACGGCGAGCCCGTCGTCTTCCACGGACCCGGCGACGCCCGCGACGCCGGCATCGCCGTGATCTACCAGGAGCCCACCCTTTTCCCCGACCTTTCGATCGCCGAGAACATCTTCATGGGCCGCCAGCCGCGGCGTGCTCTCGGCCGGATCGACCACAAGGCCACGCACACCGCGACCCTGTCCCTGATGCAGCGCCTCGGCGTCGAACTCGACCCCGATCGCCCCGCCCGCGGCCTGTCCATCGCCGATCAGCAGATCGTCGAGATCGCCAAGGCCCTCTCCTTCGACGCCCGCGTCCTGATCATGGACGAACCGACGGCGGCCCTGACCGGCAGCGAGGTGGCCCGTCTCTTCGGCGTCGTCCGCACCCTGCGCGAACAGGGCGCCGCCGTGCTGTTCATCTCGCACCGGCTGGAAGAGATCTTCGAGATCTGCCAGCGGGTGACCACCCTGCGCGACGGCGCCTGGATCTCCAGCGAGCCGGTCGAGGGGATGACCGAGGACGATCTCGTACGGCGCATGGTCGGCCGCGACCTCGACGAGCTGTATCCCAAGCAGGACGTCAAGCCGGGCCAAGTCGCCCTGAGTGTAAGGCGGTTGACCCGGGAGGGCGTCTTCACCGACGTGTCCTTCGAGGTGCGGCACGGTGAGATCGTCGGTCTCGCCGGGCTCGTCGGCGCCGGCCGTACGGAGGTCGCCCGGGCCGTCTTCGGCATCGACCGCTGGGACGCCGGCGAGGTCGAGGTGCAGGGGCGCAGGCTCACCAACGGCGCTCCGTCCACGGCCATGGCCGCCGGGCTCGCCCTTGTCCCCGAGGACCGGCGCGCCCAAGGGCTGGTGATGGACATGTCCATCGAGCGCAACATCGGCCTCACCGGACTGCGTACGACCGTCAGGGCCGGGTTGATGGACCGCGGCGCCGAACGCAGCCGCTCCCTCGACTGGGCCGTCAAGCTCCAGGTCAAGTACGCCCGCATCGCCGACACCGTCAACACCCTCTCGGGCGGCAACCAGCAGAAGGTCGTCCTCGCCAAGTGGCTCGCCACCGGGCCCAAGGTGCTGATCGTCGACGAGCCCACCCGAGGCATCGATGTCGGTACGAAGGCCGAAGTGCACCGGCTGCTCAGCGAGTTGGCCGCCGACGGTGTGGCCGTCCTGATGATCTCCTCCGACCTGCCCGAGATCCTCGGCATGGCCGACCGCGTGCTCGTCATGCACGAGGGCCGGCTCACCGCCGAGATCCCACGTGCCGAAGCCACCGAGGAAACCGTGATGGCCGCAGCCACCGGGAGGGCCGCCGCATGACGGTGACCACTCCCCACGAGACCCCCGTCGCCGAGGTGCCCAGGTCCAGCGGCACCCGGCTCGTCGACCGCGTCTTCAAGATGCGCGAACTCGCCATCCTGCTCGTCTTCCTGGTGATGATCGGCATCACCCAGGCGGGCAACAGCGAGTTCCTCTCCGAGCAGGGCATCAAGGACCTGCTCCTGAACGCGACCATCCTGGTGCTGGTCGCCACCGGTCAGTCCCTGGTGGTGATCACGAGGAACGTCGATCTGTCGGTCGGCTCCACCCTCGGCATCAGCGCCTTCGCCGCCGGTGACTATCTGCACGGCGGCGGGAACGCGGTCGTGGCGGTCGCGCTGGCCGTGCTGTCGGGCATCGGCTTCGGCCTGCTCAACGGCCTGCTCGTCAGCCTCGGCCAGGTGCCCGCCCTCGTGGTCACCCTCGGCACGCTGTACATCATCCGGGGCATCGACTCCATCTGGGTCGGCTCCCGGCAGATCACGGCGGCCGACCTGCCGGGCGGCTTCGTGGACTTCGGGTCCGGCGGCATCTCGGCGGTGCCGTGGCTGGCGCTGATCGCGCTGGCGGTGCTCGTGGCCACGGCGTACTACCTCAAACACTTCGGCAGCGGCCGGGAGTTGTACGCGCTGGGCTCCAACCCGGAGGCCGCACGGCTCGCCGGCATCCCCGTGCGCAAGCGGATCCTGGCCGCGTACACCTTCTGCGGCGGGCTCGCCGGACTGGCCGGCGCGATGTACCTGGCCCGCTTCGGGAACGTCGACTCCAGCACGGGCAACGGCTACGAACTCACCGTCGTCAGCGCGGTGGTGGTCGGCGGTGTGGTCTTCACCGGCGGCTCCGGGAGCGTGTACGGGGCGGCGCTGGGCGCCCTGTTGCTGACCTCCATCAACAGTGTGCTGCCCGCCCTCGGAGTCAGCTCCGTCTGGGTGCTCGCCATCAACGGCATCCTGCTCATCCTCGCCATCGCGGTCGACCGCATCGTCGCGCTGCGGGTGGCCTCCGCCCTGAAGAAGTCGGCTGCGAAGAACTCGGCCGTGAAGAACGCGAAGAAGGGGAACGTCCGCCATGCCTGAGTCCCTGACGCGCGCGGTCCGCTGGGACACGGTCGTCGGCGCGCTGCTGGTCGTCCTGCTGCTGCTGTCGTTCACAACGGTCGACGGTTTCGGGAACTCGCTGAACCTGTCCTTCCTGATCGGGAACACGCTGCCGATCGCTCTGATCGCCCTGCCGATGACCCTTCTGGTCGTCTCGGGCGAGATCGATCTGTCCGTCGCCTCGACCGCCGGCCTGTCGGGCGCGGTGATGGGCAAGCTGTGGAACGACGGCATGGCGATCGAGACGATCATTCCGCTCTGCCTGGTGCTCGGCGTGGTCTGCGGACTGATCAACGGGCTCCTCGTCACCCGGCTCGGGCTGCCCTCCCTCGCCGTCACCATCGGCACGCTGGCCGCCTACCGGGGCATCGCACAGATCGTGCTCGGCTCCGACGCGGTGACCGACTTCCCCACCCAGTACCTGGACTTCGCGGCCGGGCGCCTCGGGAACACCTTCCTCCCGCAGGCATTCCTGCCCTTCCTGGTGCTGCTCGCGATCGCCGTGGTCGTGCTCCATGCCACGCCGTTCGGGAGATCGCTGTTCGCGATCGGCGCGAACGAGGAGGCCGCGCGGTTCGCCGGGATCCGCGTCAAGCGGCACAAGTTGATCCTGTTCACGGTGACGGGGCTGATGGCCTCGCTCACCGGGATCTTCTGGGCGCTGCACTACGCCAGCGCGCGCTATGACAACGCGACGGGGCTTGAACTCTCCGTTGTCGCGGCCGTGTTGCTCGGTGGTATCGACTTCGACGGTGGCAAGGGCACGTTGGGCGGAGCCATCGCCGGGGTGTTTCTGCTCGGGGCGTTGCAGAACGTGATGAGTCTGCTCAACGTCTCGGCACAGTCGCAGATCGTCGTCACCGGTGTGTTGCTCGTGGTGTCCGTGCTCGGGCCGCGTGTCGCTCGCCAGATCGCCGTGGCCAGGGCAGCTGCACGCGCCACTGGATAGGTCGTTTGTTGGCTGTCGGCCGAATGTGGCTGGTCGCGCCCACGCGGTGGAACCGCACCTTCACTACAGTCCCGCGCCCCCCAACAGGGCGCTGTCGCTGACCCTCGTATCAAAGGACCCCATGCCATGCGTAAGTCATCCGTTCGTCGTGCCTGTGCGGCGCTCGCCGCCGGGACCTCTCTCGCTCTCGCCCTCACCGCCTGCGGGGGCACCACCAAGAACAATTCCAAGAGTGACGACGCCGCGGCCACCTCGACCGCGAAGGCCGACCCGAACGCCGCGCTCAAGAAGGGGCTGACCGTCGGGTTCCTGCCCAAGCAGGTCAACAACCCCTACTTCACCTCGGCCGACAAGGGCGGCCAGCAGGCGCTCACCGAGCTGGGCAGCAAGTACAAGGAGGTCGGTCCCTCCAGCGCCACCGACACCGCCGGCCAGGTCTCCTACGTCAACACGCTCACCCAGCAGCAGGTCAACGCGATGGCCGTGTCCGCGCAGGACCCGGGCGCCCTGTGCACCGCGCTGAAGCAGGCCATGAAGAACAACATCAAGGTCGTCACCTACGACTCCGACACCAAGGCCGACTGCCGCAACGCCTTCGTCTCGCAGGCGAGCGCCGAGGACCTGGGCCGCACCGAGGTGCAGCTGCTCGCCGAGCAGATCGGGTACAAGGGGCAGATCGCGATCCTGTCCGCCGCGCAGACCGCGACGAACCAGAACACCTGGATCGGCTACATGAAGGAGGAGCTGAAGGACCCCAAGTACAAGAACGTCAAGCTCGTCAAGATCGCCTACGGCAACGACGACGCCCAGGCGTCCTTCCAGCAGACCCAGGGCCTGCTCCAGCAGTACCCGAACCTGAAGGGGATCATCTCCCCGACCACCGTCGGCATCAAGGCCGCGGCCCAGTACCTGTCCGGCTCCAAGTACAAGGGCAAGGTCAAGCTGACCGGCCTCGGCACGCCGAACGACATGCGCAAGTACGTCAAGAACGGCACCGTCGACGCCTTCGAGCTGTGGGACCCGGCGAAGCTCGGCGACCTCGCCGCCCGCACCGCCGTCGCGCTGGCCTCGGGACAGATCACCGGCAAGGAGGGCGAGACCTTCAAGGCCGGCTCCACCGAGTACACCATCGGCAAGGACGGCGTGATCACCCTCGGCAAGCCGACCGTGTTCAACGCGAAGAACATCGACCAGTTCAACTTCTAGCAGGGGAGCGGTACTTCATGCAGCGCGTCTGTTTCCTCCTCAAGGTCCGAGAGGACCGGCTCGCCGAGTACCGCGAACGCCACGCCGCCGTGTGGCCGGAGATGCTCGAGGCGCTCTCCGCCACCGGCTGGCACAACTACTCCCTCTTCCTGCGCGACGACGGCCTGCTCGTGGGCTACCTGGAGACCGAGGACTTCGCCGCCGCCCAGGCCGGCATGGAGGCCGCCGAGGTCAACGCCCGCTGGCAGGCCGAGATGGCGCCGTTCTTCGAGTCGCTGGACGGCGCACGGCCCGACGAGGCCATGAAACCGCTCACCGAAGTGTTCCACCTCGCCTGACGTCCCCACGTCTGCCCCTCCCCGGAGCCGCTCATGAAAAGACGTACCGTGCTCGCGACCGCCATACTTGCGGCCGTGGCAACACCGGGTATCGCACGGGCCGCCGATCCCGGCCCCTCCGTCAGCAAGAAGGGCACCACCCAACTCGACTCGCAGGCCGTCTTCTTCGTCTCCTACGACGGTCTGGTCAACAACAACTCGTTCCAGAAGAACGGCCTGTTCACCTACAAGGGCTACCAGTACGCCGCCTGGTACACCTCCACCAAGTACGCCGTCATCGCCCGCCGGGTGCTCGGCGGGTCGAGCTGGTCCACGGTCACGCTCTCCCACCAGCTCAAGAGCGACGACTCCCACAACGTCATCTCCATGGGCGTCTCCAAGGTCGACGGCCGCCTCCACATCAACATGGACTCGCACAGCGACGGCTACTTCTACGTGAAGTCGATCGCGGGTCTGCTCGACAACCCGGCGTCCACGGCATGGACTTCGTCCGTCTTCGGCGCCGTGCAGACGTCGTTGGACGGGCTGGCACTCACCTCCCAGTTCACCTACCCCCAGTTCATCTCGACCCCCGAGGGCAAGCTCCAGCTCAGCTACCGGGTCGCCATCTCCGGCAACGGCCGCAACGCCCTTGCCGAGTACGACGGTTCGAGCTGGACGGCCCTGGGGGAGTGGTCCAGCTCCACGGGGACGTACACCAGCTCGCACGGCTCCTCGACCGCCCGCAACATGTATCTGCACGGCATCGACTACGACGTCAACGGCAGGCTGCACTCCTTCTTCACCTGGCGCGAGCAGAACGCAGCCGTGATGTGCAACAGCGGCGGCATCACCAACCACGACACGGGCTACGTCTACTCGACCGACCGCGGCCGCACCTGGCGCAACGACGCGGGAACCGTCGTGGGGACCACGGGCAGCTCCGACACGGTCGCCGTCACCGACAGCGGACTGGTCGTCGACTCGCTCAACCCCGACCACTCCCTGATGAACCAGGAGAGCCAGTGGACCGACTCCACCGGCCTCCCGCACGCGATCATCAGCTACGTC
Organism: Streptomyces sp. NPDC001617; assembly: GCF_053596855.1. Taxonomy (NCBI): domain Bacteria; kingdom Bacillati; phylum Actinomycetota; class Actinomycetes; order Kitasatosporales; family Streptomycetaceae; genus Streptomyces; species Streptomyces sp. NPDC001617. Next base: position 26,039 of record NZ_JBSFHA010000001.1, on the reverse strand, counting down.
CCCGGCCGCTTCGGCCAGTGCACCACCAACTACGTCACCGACCGCACCACCAACGGCCGCGCCTTCCACCTCCGCAAGAACTCCTCCGGCACCTGGACGAAGACCGAGATCCCGGTCGCCCTCAACTCCAGCCAGCGCACCAAACTGGTCCTGGACAAGTACGACAACGCCTACGCGGTCTTCCCGTACGGCCGGATCGCCGCCGCGTCCAAGTCCTCCGGGTACACCGACTGGACGCTGCTGTACGACGGCAGCGACCTGAACGCCTTCGGCGAGGTCGTCATCGACGAGCTGCGGGTGAAGGCCGACAATGTGCTGTCCTTCATGTACCAGGAGAAGTCGAGCGGTACGACCCCCTCGGCGCTCCATGTCGTCGACTTCGCACTGCCCGCGTGACCGGGTCTGATGCGCCGGATGAGGACGGTAATGTGAGGGTCTTCTTCCCGCCGTCCCGCGTCCCCCTGGAGGTCCCTGCCTGATGGCCCAGTCGGTGGGTATCAAGGACGTCGCCCGTGCCGCCGGAGTCTCCGTCGGCACGGTGTCGAACGTGATCAACCGCCCGGACACGGTCGCCACGGAGACCCGGGCGCGGGTGCAGTCCGCGATCGACCGGCTCGGCTACGTCCGCAGCGAGTCCGCGCGTCAGCTGCGAGCGGGCCGCAGCCGGATCATGGGGCTGCTCGTCCTGGACATGGGCAACCCGTTCTTCGTGGATGTCGCGCGTGGTGCCGAGCGTGCCGCGCGCGACGCCGGGCTCGGCGTGATGGTCTGCAACAGTGCCCAGAGCGCGGGCGAGGAGGCCGAGTATCTGTCGCTCTTCGCCGAGCAGCGGGTGCGGGGAGTGCTGTTGACCCCCGCCGACGCGACCGGCCGCAACATCGAGACCTTCCGCCGGCACAACATCCCGTTCGTGCTGGTCGACCGGGTCGCCGAGGGCACCACCGAGTGCTCGGTCTCGGTCGACGACGTCGCGGGCGGCGCGCTGGCCGTGCGCCATCTGGTCGACGCCGGGCACCGGTCCATCGCGTACGTCAGCGGGCCGCCCGGCCTCAACCAGGTCCGTGACCGCCGTATCGGCGCCCTGAACGCCCTCGCCGAGGCCGGTCTGGGCCCGGACCGTCTGCGTGAACTGCCGACCGAGCGCCTCGACGTGGCCGCCGGCCGCGACGCCGGCGCCCGGCTGCTCGGCCTCGCCGACCGGCCCACCGCCGTCTTCTGCGCCAACGACCTCCTCGCTCTCGGCGTGCTGCAGGCGATGTACGCGGCCGGCATAGGAGTCCCCGACGACCTCGCCATCGTCGGCTACGACGACATCGAGTTCGCGGCCGCGGCGGCCGTCCCGCTCACCTCCGTACGACAGCCCGCCGTCACCATGGGCGCCCTGGCCGCCGAGCTGCTCCTGGAGGAGACGGAGGCCGAGGAGGGGACCAGGAGGCACGAGCACCGGCGTGTAGTCCTGCAGCCCGAACTCGTCGTACGGCGCTCCAGCCTGTCCGCCCGCTGATCGCCGATTCAGTACGATTTCATGATCCCGAGGCTCGGCCGTCGGACGAACATGTGGTGAAGTGGGACGCGGCCCGAAAGTCCGTCCGTCCCGGGAGACCTGTTGACCGCCACGTACCGCCAGCCCGGCGTCGTCCTCACCGACCGCCACTTCACCGTGCCCCTCGACCACGACGACCCGGCCGGGGAGACGATCGAGCTCTACGCGCGTGAGGTCGTCGCGAGTGACAAGGCGGACCGGATCCTGCCGTGGCTGGTCTACCTCCAGGGCGGCCCGGGCTTCGGGGCGAACCGTTTCGTCGGGCAGCCGGCCTGGCTCGGGCGGGCCCTCAAGGAGTACCGCGTCCTGCTCCTCGACCAGCGCGGCACCGGCCACTCCACGCCCGCCAACCGCCAGACCCTCCCGCTGCGCGGCGGCGCCGCCGAACAGGCCGACTACCTCACCCACTTCCGCGCCGACTCGATCGTCCGGGACTGCGAGGCCATCCGGCCGACCGTCACCGGCGGCGCTCCCTGGACCGTGCTCGGCCAGAGCTTCGGCGGCTTCTGCACGGTCAGCTATCTGTCGTACGCCCCCGAGGGCCTGGCCTCGGCCGTGGTCACCGGCGGTCTGCCCTCCCTGCACGCCCACGCCGACGAGGTCTACCGCGCCGCCTACCCGCGCATCGAACGCAAGGTCGCCGCGCACTACGCCCGCTACCCACAGGACATCGAGCGCGCCCGCCGTATCGCCGACCACCTCCTCACCCATGAGGTGACCCTCCCGAACGGTTATCGCCTCACCGCCGAGGCCTTCCAGTCCCTCGGCATCGTCCTCGGCGGCGGCGAGGGCAGCCACCGCCTGCACCACCTCCTGGAACACGCCTTCGTCCACACCCCGCAGGGCACGGTCCTCTCCGATGCCTTCCTGGAGGACGTACAGGGACACCTCTCGTACGCGAGCCACCCCCTCTACGCCCTGGTCCACGAGGCGATCTACGGCCAGGACCAGCGCCCCACCGCCTGGTCGGCCGAGCGCGTCCGCGGCGAGTTCCCGCAGTTCGACGCTGCCAAGGCGCTCGCCGGTGACGGCCCGCTCCTGTTCACCGGCGAGTCCATCCACCCCTGGATGTTCGACGCCGACCCGGCCCTGCGCCCGCTGCGCGAAACCGCCGAACTCCTCGCCGCGCGCACCGACTGGCGACCCCTCTACGACCCCGCCCGCCTCGCCGCCAACGAGGTCCCGGTCGCGGCGGCCGTCTACCACGACGACATGTACGTCGACACGGCCCACTCCCTGGAGACGGCTCGCGCCATCCGCGGCCTGAGGACCTGGGTCACGGACGAGTTCGAACACGACGGGGTACGGGCCGGCGGACCGCGCGTACTGGACCGGCTGTTGGCGTTGACGCGCGACGAGGCGTGACGCGGCTCTTCCTGGTTAGTCTGCGGTCATGACAGAGCCGCAGACCACCCAGCTCGAGCCCATGCCCACCGACTGGCGGCGTGCCCTCGCCGTCGTGGCCCATCCGGACGATCTCGAGTACGGGTGCTCGGCGGCCGTCGCCGCCTGGACGGACGGGGGGCGCGAGGTCGTCTATGTCCTGGCCAGCCGGGGCGAGGCGGGCATCGACACGCTGGAGCCCGAGACGTGCGCGCCGCTGCGGGAGCGGGAGCAGCGGGCGAGCGCGGCCGTGGTGGGGGTGTCGGAGGTGGAGTTCCTCGACCACCGGGACGGGGTGATCGAGTACGGCATCGGGCTGCGCCATGAGATCGCCGCCGCGATCCGCCGGCACCGGCCCGAGCTGGTGATCACCCTCAACCACCGGGACACCTGGGGCGGCGTCGCCTGGAACACCCCGGACCATGTGGCCGTCGGCCGGGCCACCCTGGACGCGGCGGCGGACGCCGGCAACCGGTGGATCTTCCCCGAGCTCGTCGAACAGGGGCTGGAGCCGTGGAACGGCGTCCGCTGGGTCGCCATCGCCGGTTCCGCTCAGCCCACACACGCGGCGGACGCCTCGGCGGGACTGGATCGGGCGGTCCGCTCACTGCTCGAACACCGCACCTACATCGAGGCGTTGACCGACGAGGACCCGGAGACATACGCCCGCACCTTCCTCACCGCCAACGCCGAGCGGATGGCGGAGCAGTTCGGGGGCCGGCCGGCCGTGGCCTTCGAGGTGTTCGCCCGATAGTGCCGAGGACGGCTGCCACGCCGCAGACGCGGGAAACGGCGTCGCGAGGCGGGCGGCACTGTGATGTGATCGTTCGGTCGTCGCACGGCATCAGGACCGGACCGGGGGAGCGGGATGACGGAGACGGGCCTGCCGGCCGACCGTTTCGAGGAACACCGAGGACATCTCAAGGCGGTCGCCTACCGCATGCTCGGCTCGCTCGCCGAGGCGGAGGACGCCGTGCAGGACACCTGGGTGAAGCTGAGCCGCACCGACACGGACGAGATCCGCAACCTCGGCGGATGGCTCACCACCGTCGTCGGACGGGTCTGCCTCGACATGCTGCGCTCCCGGGCCCTGCGCCGTGAGGAGCCGATCGACGAGACGTTCGTGCCCGATCCGGTCGTCCGGCCCCTGGCGCAGACCGACCCCGAGCTGGAGGTGCTCCAGGCCGACTCGGTGGGGCTGGCACTGCTCGTGGTGCTGGAGACACTGGAGCCGGCCGAGCGGCTGGCGTTCGTGCTGCACGACATGTTCGCGGTGCCCTTCGACGACATCGCGCCGATCGTGGAGCGCAGCTCGGCGGCGACCCGGCAACTGGCCAGCCGGGCCCGGCGCCGGGTGCGGGGTGCCACGCCGTCCGCTGAGCCCGACCGGGGCCGGCAGCGGCACGTCGTCGAGGCCTTCATGGCGGCGGCCCGTGCCGGGGACTTCGAGGCGCTGGTCGCGGTGCTGCACCCCGACGTCGTGCTGCGGGCCGACTCCGGGGCCCTGGTCGGGGGTGCCGCCGCCTCCAAGACGGTGCGCGGCGCGAAGGGCGTCGCCGAACAGGCCATGCTGTTCCGGCAGTTCGCCCACTTCGCGCGGGTCGTGCTGGTCAACGGCGAAGTGGGGGTCATCAACGCCCCCGAGGGGCAGGCCCTGTCCGTCATGGGGGTCACCGTCGCCGACGGCAGGATCGTCGCCCTGCAGATCCTGGCCGACCCCGACCGGCTCGCCCGCCTCGACCTCAGCGCCCTTGACTGAACGTCAGGCGGCCACGGCGAGCGGACCGAGCGTGCGGTGCGGGTCCACGACCCGGCCGTCGGGCAGCAGTTCGCCGGTGTCGTCGAAGACTATGGTGCCGTTGCACAGCAGGCTCCAGCCCTGTTCGGGGTGGGCCGACACGATCGCGGCGCCGTGGTGGTCAGGGCTGTCCGCGGAGGGACACGGTGGCCGGTGACTGCACATGTTCTCTCTCCTCGACCCGTCTGGCTCCCGTGGGGAATGGGCTCGTATCGGTGCTCGTATCTGTAGTAGCCGAGAATGTTTTCTGTTGGATGAGGAGACCCCCACAACCCCGAAAACTCATCGGTGAGGTTCGGGTGCGGCAGGCCCTGTCGGGCGGGGACGCCGAGTACATCGAGGAGCGCGATGAGTAGGGGGAGCGAGCCCTGCTCTCCGGTTGGCCGCCGCCCTCCGGGCTGCCCGGACATCAGCGGCTCGCTATGCGGCCGAGCCCAGATCGGAGCCGAGCCAGTGCTCCGGTCGCATCCGGACCACGACGTGATCGGCGAGTTCCGCCTCGGCGAACGCCACGAACCCGTCGAGCGCCTCACCCGAGAGATAGCGTCCGGCCATCTCACGATGGAGTGCGCCCGATCCTTCGGATATCTCGGCGACCGGCCCCTCGACCGAGACGTAGCGGGTCGTCGGCTCGGTGCGCTCGACCATCAGACTGAACCGGCCCGCCGCCCTGATCAGCCTCATCTTCCGGGAGTCCGCGCCGGTGAGCAGCCACGGCAGGCCGCCGGGCTCGTAGGCGTACCAGATCGGAACCACCAGCGGGCCGCGGCCGTCACCGGCGTCCACGCCCAGCGCGGCCACACGCGGCTCGGCCAGAAACCCTTCTCGTTCTTCGCGTGAGAGTGCCATACGCCGACTGTAGGACCGCCCACTGACAACGCCCCCGGGCACGCACCCCGACCGAACCGGCACGCTCGATAAACTGTGCGATATGCGAGATCAGACGGTCGGCCGGTCCGACCTGCGCGGGGACTGCGCCAACTGCTTTGGCCTGTGCTGTGTCGCGCTGCCCTTCGCCGCCTCCGCCGACTTCGCCCTCGACAAGCAGGCCGGCACCCCCTGCCCGAACCTCCAGGGCGATCACCGGTGCGGAATCCACGCACGGCTCCGGCAACAGGGCTTCACCGGCTGCACGGTCTACGACTGCTTCGGCGCCGGCCAGCGGGTCTCGCAGGTCACCTTCGGCGGACAGGACTGGCGCACCGGTTCGCGGGAAGACGCCCGGCGCATGTTCGACGTGTTCCCGGTCGTCCGGCAGCTGCACGAACTGCTCTGGTACCTCACCGAGGCACTCGCCCTGCCCGCCGCCCGACCTGTCCACACCGACCTGCGACAGCTCCTGACACAGACCGAGGCGCTCACCCGCCGAACGCCGGACGAGCTGGCCGAGTTGGACGTCGCCGCACATCGGCAGCAGGTCAACGTCCTCCTGCTCAGGACCAGCGAGCTGGTGCGGGCCGGAATCCGCGGCCGCAAGAAGGACCGGCGCGGTGCCGACCTGATCGGCGCCCGCCTCAAGGGAGCCGACCTGCGCGGCGCGAACCTCCGCGGTGCCTACCTCATAGCCGCCGACCTGACGGGCGCCGACCTCCGGTGCGCGGACCTGATCGGTGCCGACCTGCGCGACACCGACCTCACCGACGCCGACCTGACCGGCGCCTTCTTCCTCACCCAGCCCCAGCTCAACGCCGCCCGGGGCGGCACGGGCACCCTGCTCCCCGAGTCACTCACCCGTCCGGTGCACTGGGCAGCGCAGCTCTGAGGGGGCGGCCTCCTCGGCGGCCCCCGGGGCACTCGGGGCGACCGCGGCGTCCGAGATGGCCGGCGCGCCCGGCGCGGGCCTGCGCCGCTCCAGGTGCAGCCGCAACCCCTCCGGCATCAGCGTCAGCCGCTCCGTCACCCGCAGTCGGTAGTCCGGGTCGGCCCGCAGTTCGTAGCGGCGCAGCAGCAGGCCCAGCACCAGGGTCGCCTCGTGCAGCGCGAACTGCCGGCCGATGCACGCCCGCGCCCCCGTCCCGAACGGCTTGAAGGTGTGCGGGGCCCGGGACCGTACGGACTTCGGGTCGAAGCGGTCCGGATCGAACCGTTCCGCGTCGCTGCCCCACACCTCCGGATCACGGTGCAGCAGCGCGGTCAGCACCAGAGCCCAGCCGCCCCGCAGGATCGGATGGTCGTCCGCCAGCACCGTGTCCTCGCGGGCCTCCCGCGCGAAGGCCGGCGCCGTCGGCCACAGTCGCAGCGCCTCGTCCAGCACCCGGCGCACGTACCGCAGCTTGGCCACCTGGTCGTAGCCCGGCACCTCCGCGTCGCCCCAGACGGCGTCCACCTCCGCACGCGCGCGTGCGGCGATCTCGGGGTGCCGGGAGAGGTAGTGCAGGGCGAAGGAGAGCGCGCCCGAGGTCGTCTCGTGGCCGGCCACCAGGAAGGTGATGACCTGTCGCCGGACGTTCTCCGCGGAGAGCCGTTCCCCGGTCTCCGGGTGGGCCGTCTCCAGCATCCGGTCCAGCAGGTCGCCGTCGCCGTTCGCCGTGCGGCGGGTGCGGACCAGGTCGTCGACCGTGCGGTTCAGATGGGTGATGTCGGCCTCGTTGCGCCGGGACGCGTCGCGCAGCAGGAGCGGAGCAAGCGGTGACGGGACGGTGTTCAGCCGCTGGGCGTACGACAGTGTGCCGACCATGGCGGTCACGAAGGGGTGCAGCCGGTCGCGCTCGAAGGACCCGAAGTCGTGCCCGAACCCGGTGCGCGCGATCGTCTCCAGCGTCAGCTTGGTCATGTCCCCGGGGACGTCGACCGCCCGGCCCGCCGTCAGTTCGCGGTCCCAGTGGTCGGTGAGGCGTCCGGCCACCGCCAGCATCATGGGGTGGTAGGCCTCCATGGCCTCGCGGCTGAAGCCGGGGGCCAGCACGTCGTGCGCCAGCTGCCAGTTGGGCTCGTGGTTGTACGCCGTGAACAGCCCGTCCCCGGCGACCGGACGGAGATTGGCGACCCCCAGGCCGACGTGCTTGGCGAAACGCGACTCGTCCGCCATGTCGGCCGCGAGCCGCGCGCCCCACACGAACACGAACTCCTTGCCGAAGGCCTTGCGCCGGAAGATCGGCCCCAGCTGCCGGCCGTACCGCATGGAGTCCTGGACGGGTGCGCGTCGGTCGGCGCCGAGCACATCGCCGAGCAGGGGCACGCGGCGCGGCGGATGCGGGATGCGGTGCAGCTCGGGCCAGCCCTGCTCGGCCCCGCGGAAGCCCTTCGGCAACGTGGCCTGTGTCGTCGTCTCCGCCATGACGCGATCTCCCTCGAACCAGCGGCAGATTGAGCCTGTTGTACGTGGGTTCAATAACGCGCCCAGTCTCGTGCCCCTGTTGAACCGACGTCAAGTAAAGTGCGGACATGGCCGCGAACCCGGGCGCGCGCACACGCCGTCGACTGAGCACCGAGGAGCGCCGGGAGCAGCTGCTGTCGGTGGGGGCGCGGCTGTTCTCGGAGAGCGCGTACGACGACGTCTGGATCGAGCGGGTCGCCGAGATCGCCGGCGTATCGCGCGGGCTGCTCTACCACTACTTCCCGACCAAGCGGGACTTCTTCCTGGCGGTCGTCGAGCGGGAGAGCGGGCGGATGCTGCAGATGACGGCGGCCGTCCCGGGAGTGCCGGCGCGCGAGCAACTCGCCTCCGGCCTGGACGTCTTCCTGGAGTACGTGCACACCCACGCGCACGGCTTCCGCGCCTTCCATCGCGCGGACGCGGCGGGGGACCAGGCCGTGCGCCGCGTCTACCAGCGGGCCCTCGGCGCACAGGAGCGGCAGATCCTTGCGGCGATCGCCCAGGACCCCGAACTCGGGCCGATGGCACAGGGGCGACCCGACCTGAAGCTCGCCGTGCGCGGCTGGCTGGCGTTCGTCACGGCCGTCTGCCTGGAGTGGCTGCGCGGCTCGGACCTGACCCGGGAGCAGGTCCGCGACCTGTGCGCCCGGGCGCTGTTGGGAGCTCTCGCACCCTGAGCGGTGCCGTATCCCCCACCCGCACGCGGGTGGCGTACACCTCGATCCACCCGGAGACGGTTGGCGTACACCTGGATCTTCGCTAAGTTAGGCAAGGCTTGCCTAAGGAGGTTCTGGGATGGGTGACAGCTGGACGGCCGCGCCTGCCGCGGCGGAACGAGCCCGCTCGGTGCTCGCGACCGCATGGTCCTGCGCGGCCACCGCGGAGGGCGGCCGCGAGGAGTTCGTCGGCGCGCACACCGTGGCCGAGGACGGCAGGGTGCTGGTGCACGTGCCCGAGGACAGCGCCCTGCTCACGGCCGCGATCTGCGCGCCGCGCGGAGAGCCGTCCGCGGTGCTGGAGTTCGCCGACGTGGCGCCCGTCCCGGTACGGCACCGTATCCGGGCCCGGCTGTGGATGGCGGGGTACTTCGTCCCGGAGGACGGTCACCTGGCGTTCCGGCCGACGCGGATCGTACTGCGGCAGGCGTCCGGCGCGGTGGTCGTCGACCTCGACGAGTTCGCCGGCGCCGCGCCCGACCCCCTGGCCCTCGCCGAGGCCCATCTGCTGACCCACCTCGCCGACTGCCACGGCGACGCGGTCGAACGGCTCACCCGTCTCGTCGACCACACCAGCCTGCACGGCGCGGTCCGTGTCCAGCCCCTCGCCGTCGACCGGCACGGACTGACGCTGCGCATCGAGCGCTCCCGCGCCCACGGCGACGTACGCCTGCCGTTCCACACGCCCGCCGACGACATCGGTCAGCTCACGGAGCGCATGCACGCCCTGCTCACACAGGCCACTGCCGCCGCCTGTCCCCGCGCCCTACAGCGGCAGCGCACAGACCGCGACGGGTGAGGCGAACGGGTCGCCCGCGAGCCGCAGTTCGCCGGTCTCGTCGGCCACGTGGAAGACACTGACCGTGCTCGACTTCTGGTTCGCCGCGAACAGCAGTGTGCCGTCCGGCGAGAACGCGATCTGCCGCGGGAAGTCACCGGACACCGGCACCGTGCCGAGCAGCCGGAGCCGCGCGCCGTCGGCCTCGATCGCGTACCGGGCAAGGGTGTTGTCGCCGCGGTTGGCGAGATAGGCGTACGAGCCGTTCGCCGTCACCAGGAACTGTGCCGGGTAGTTGGTGCCCGATCCGCTGCTGCCCGTGGACTGCGGGTCGCCGATCGTGAGGTGGCCGGTGGACGGGTCGTAGCCGCACACCGCCACCGTGTCGTCGACCTCGTTGGCGAGATAGGCGTGGCGTCCGCCCGGATGGAACGTGAGGTGGCGGGGACCGGCGCCCGCTCGGGTCCGGGCCTGTGCCACCTCGGTGAGCGTTCCGGTGCGCTCGTCGAGACGGTAGCTGTACACCGTGTCCGTGCCCAGGTCGACGGCGAGCACATGGCCGCCGTCGGGGCTGGTGATGAACTGGTGGGCGTGCGGCCCGTCCTGGCCGGGGCCGGGCGCCGGGCTGGAGTGCGTGACCAGGTCGGTGCGCTCGCCCAGCGCGCCCGAGCCGGCGATGGGGTGCACGGCCACACTGCCCGAGGTGTAGTTGGCGCTCAGCAGCCAGCGGCCGCTCGGATGCACGGAGAGATGGCAGGGGCCCGCCCCGCCGGTGCTCCGGGCGCCCAGGATCCTGCGGTCGGCCAGGCGTACGGCGGTCACGGCTCCGTCGTCGTGTTCGTCGACCGTGTAGAGCGTGCGGGCGTCCGGGTGCAGGGCCAGGTAGGACGGGTTGACGATCCCGGTGAGGGCTCCGGTGCCGGTGATACGGCCGGTCGACGGATCGTAGGTGGCGAGACCGACGCCCGTGCCGCCGCCCTCGACGGTGGTGTAGGTGCCGAGGTAGAGGGGGCGGGGGCCGGAGGACTTCGGTGCGGGGTGCGCGGTGGAGGGCTGTGCGCTCGGCTGCCGCTCCGGGGTGACCGAGCCCGTGTCCTGCATCGCCGGGGAGTCCTGGGGTGGCGCGGGAGCCGGAAGGGCCGCGACCACGCCGACTCCGGCGAGCGCGCCGACGAAGCGACGCCTGCTCCAGCCGCCGTCCGCCGCTCCTGCCCCACTGCCCATGCCCGCACCTCGGATGATCGCCCGTCTCTGCCGTGACAAACCACCATGACGCGGACCGCCCGGTCATGCAAGAACGGCACCGGGCGTTGCGCGGGGTGCAATGCCGGGGCGCTCTACCAGTCGCCGTCCTCCACCGGCTCGCCCGCCGCGTCCTTGAGCGGTTTCACCTGGTCCGGCGAGGGGGCCTGCCAGGGCTCGTGGTCGTCGCCGAGCCAGTCGCCGACCGGCTTCACGGCCTCCAGCGTGTCCGTGGGAGCGAGGTCCTCCGCGTCCTGGTCGTAGTAGTCGTACCAGGGCAGCCCCGCCCGCGTGTACGCCGCGCGGTCCACCGGCGACGGCGGAGGAGCCTCGCCGGTGATGCGGCGCCACTCCGGAGGCGTCACCAGGTGCACGAAGACCCGTCCGGCGGGCTCCGTGGCCCAGTCGGCGAGCGGCCGGTCGTCCTCGTAGACCTCCTGGCGCATCGAGCCGCCGACGCCGAGGCCCATGGCGGCGGGAGCCCGCGGAGCCCTTGCCGCGACCGGCATCGGGGCCGAGCCCGGGGCCGACGGCGCCGCCATGGACATGGCGGTCATGCCGTAGCCACCGCCGGACGGGCGCGCCCGCTCCCGCGCCTGTTCCGCCTTCCGCCACTCCGCGAGCCTGCGCTCGTTCAGTGGAAAGGACTGCAGCTGGACGCCGCCCCAGACCTCCTCGCCGGTGACCTGGCCCTCGACGGTCGCTCCCAGGCCCAGCGGCACCGCCACGAACTGGCGGACCGTGCCCCGGCCCGAGTTGATGCCGTCCAGCCAGGGCTGGCGGGGCAGCACGACGTAGTTCTGCGGCTTCCGGGACAGCCGGTCGCTCCACGGCCTGCCCGAGACCGCGCACACCTTGCCCACCCCGACCTGCAGGGCGGCCGGTTCCGCGGTCCCGCCGAAGCTCAGCCACATCGCCTCGCGCAGGTACACCGGCAGCATCACACCGCCCCGCGCACGCCACTGCTCGGGCACGGTGTCCGGGTGGTCGCGAACCCGTCGGACCGGGAACTCGCCCAGGCCCGGCGGCAGCGGATGTGTGCCCGTCTCCGGCAGCCGCAGCGTACGCACGAACCGCACCGCCACCCCGCCCGGCAGCCTCAGTGTGTTCCCGTCGATCAGGACCCCGGTCATCCGCCCGCCCCCTCGCTCGCTTCCGGTGACTACGTCACCTGGAACGACGCCAGGCGTCGGCATGGTTCCTGCGCAGCACCTCAGGTACCCGCAGCCGCTCGGAGTCCCGCAGGCCCTCCCGCAGTCTGGTCAGCCGCGGCATGCGTGCCCGCTGCTCGCCGGAGGTGCGGTCCAGCTCCTCCAGCAGCCGGCGCGAGCGGTGCTCGGTGTCCATCTCGTCCAGGATGCGGTTGACCTCGGTCAGTACCGCCCCGTACAGCTGCCAGGTGCGGGCGTCGCGCTGGACCTCCTCCAGGAGCAGCTGGGCCAGCTTGTCCCGGGTCGTGGCGGCCTGGCGCAGCTCGGCGGCGAGCCGCGCCTCGGCCGACTCGGCACTCACACTCACACTGGTGGTGACCAGGACCGCGAAACTGACCACCGCGTCGGCGATCTCCGACAGCAGCCGCTCCACCGCGGCCCCCGTCTCCGGCGCGAACAGCCACTCCGGATCGCGTTCCTTGGCGAGGTCGGTGAAGGTGCGCGCCAGCACCCGCAGCACAACCGTGCAGATCTCCAGGGTGTCCAGGCCCGTCCGCAGTACCACCCGGTGCAGCAGGCCCTCACGCACGCGGGGATTGAGCCGCAGACTGTCCTCCGCCTGCCGCAGGGCCGCGTCCACCTCGACGATGTCGTGGTCGAGCCGACGTGCCTCGTGCAGCCGCTCCGTCGCGTGGTCGACCGGGGTGCGTCCCGCGGCCTCCTCGCCCATGCGCAGCATCAACTGCCGTACCCGCCGGGCCAGCCCCTCGATCGACTCGCCCGCCTCGTCCACCCACACGGGCGGCGCGAGCAGCAGATTGCAGCCCATCCCGACGACCGCGCCGATCAACGTCTCCACCACCCGTGCCCAGGCGGTGTCCCCGACGGTCGTCACCCCGAGCACCAGCATCGCGCTGATCGCGACCTCCGGTACGTACTCCTCGACCCGCACCAGCCGCCCGACGGCCAGCGAGGCGACGATCAGCAGCGCCAGACTCCACCAGGTCAGACCCACCAGCAGGCTGAACGCGATGGCGACCAGCACACCGGTCACCACCGAGTTGACCCGTCGGATGCCGTTGGTGAGCGTGGCGTACAGGGTGACCTGGACGACCAGCAGCGCGGTGAGCGGTGCGGTCAGCGGGGCCGCCTCCGGGCTCAGGCGCAGGGCGATGACGTACGCCACCGTCGCCGCGACGGCCGACCGGAGCGTCTGGACGACCACGGGGTCGCGGCGGCGCTTCACGAACCGGACGAGGGACGCCCTCCACTCACGCACATCTGGCACTGCGGGCTGTTCCCTTTCCGTTTCCACAGACACGAACGACGTTCGTTGCGGACTGTAACCGTCCGCGACGACACCTAGATTGTTGGCAACGGCCGACGGACGGCAAGAGGGGGGAACGGTGACGGCGCACACCCGGACTTCGAGGTTCTCACGGCCCTGAGGACCTTTCCACCGTCACCGGGTGCCGGCGGCCCGACCGCGTGAGCGGTAGCCGGCGACCTTCGCCAGGTTCCCGCACCGCTCCATCGAGCACCAACGGCGGCGCCGGGCCTGGGAGTCGTCCAGGAACAGCAGCGAACAGTCCGGGTTCTCGCAACTTTTCACCCGCTCCAGGAGCGGGCTGCCCACCAGGAGTACGGCGTCCCTGGCCACCGTCGCCAGCGCCGCCCGGGCGGGCTGTCGTGCCGTCCAGCGGGCCGGGCCCAGCTGGGGAGCGAGGTCCGGGCGGGCGGCCGTCTCGTTGACCAGCTCCACATCGGCCGGCGCCGGCGCCTGCCCGGCCATCGCCGCCCGTACGACACGGTGGACGGCCTCGCGCAGGACGCGGGCGTCGGCCACGTCCCGCGCGGTGACCCGCATCGGCCCGTCGCCCGCGGCCAGTTCCGCCTCCGCGAACCAACGCGCCAGTGCGGCGGGGTCCGGGATCCGCTCCAGGGGAGTGGCATGCCGTCGGCCCAGGGTCGCCACGAAGTCGAGACAGGGGCGGCCGCCGATGAACGGGAACGCTAGTGCCGGGTCGGCGGCGGCTGAGGTCATACGAGGGAGCGTACACCGGTTCATGAGGTGTCGTATGTCCGTCGAACCCTCTTGACACCGGTTGAAGAGGTGTCGGAAGGTGACACCACTTCAACCGGTGTCAGCCGGGTGTGACGCTGCGACAGGAAGCAGGTGCGGTATGCGTGCGGTGCGGATCGACGAGTTCGGCGGGCCCGAGGTGCTGGTGCCGGTCGAGATGCCCGAGCCGGTGGCCGGGCCCGGTCAGGTGCTGGTGCGGATCGCGGCGGCGGGCGTGAACCGCGCCGACGCGCTCGTCCGGGCCGGCGTCTACCACCGGGCCGGACGTCCGCCGCTGATCCCGGGCGTGGAGGCGGCCGGTGTCGTCGCGGCGGTCGGGGAGGGGGTGACCGGTCTGGAGGTCGGACAGCGGGTCATGGCCCTGGACGGGGTGAACGCCCCTGGTTTCTATGCCGAGTCGGCGGCCGTGCCCGCCTCGAGGGTCACCGTCCTGCCGGAAGGGGTGGGCTGGGGTGAGGCGGCCACCCTGCCGGTCGCCTGGCTCTCCGCCTGGTACTGCCTGCGGCACCTGGCCAAGGTCGCCAAGGAGGACACGGTGGTGGTGAAGGCGGCGGCGAGCGGGGTCGGCAGCGCGGCCGTGCAGATCGCCGCCGAGACCGGCGCGCGGGTCATCGCCCTCGCCGGGTCGGCGGAAAAGGCCGCGTGGGCAGGGGAGTTCGGGGCCCGGGACATCGTCGACACCTCCGCCCACACCGACGAGGCCGAGGTCGAGGAAGTGCTGCGGCTGACCGACGGACGCGGCGCCGACGTCGTCCTCGACACCGTCGGCGGCCGGGCGTTCGGGCGGAGCCTGCGCGAGGTCGGGCACGGCGGCCGGGTCGTCGCGCTCGCCAACGTCGCCCTGGAGCCCAGCACCATCGACACCCGCGACTTCTACCCCAAGAACGCGGCCGTCCTCGGCTTCCAGCTCACCAACCTGCAGATCCACGGCTACGACCCCCGCCCCGACCTGCGCGAGCTGGCCGAGCGGGTCGCCGCGGGGGCGTACCGTGTGCCGGTGGAGACCGTCGTACCCCTCGAAGAGGCCCGCGCCGCCCATGAGTTGCTGGAGCGACGGGACAACCGTGGCAAGATCGTCCTGGCGGTGGCCGACCTCTGAGCCATGGCCAGGGCAACGGCCGCGGCGAAGGGACACCGGTGGAGTTCAGCGATCTCGGGACACCTCGGGCACGCCAGGCACTGAGGCACGTCGCCGCCCGCTCCGCGGGTCCGGCCGTCGCCCCGGACCTGCGGATCACGCTGAACTTCCACCCCGACCGGCTCGTCGGCGGGCTCCCCATCCTCCAGGCGCTGGCCCGGGACGGCGCCTATCACTCGCAGTTCGTCACCGGCACCAGCAACGGCGGCCTCACCGCCCACCCCGGCGGCGACCGCCGGCGCTGGGAGAGCCGGATCTTCGGCGGCGCCTACGACGACGCCGACCCGCACGACCGGCCCGTGTACGGCGCGCTCGACTTCCGGCGTCAAGTGGTCGGCGCCGCCCCGCGGTTCGGCTCCTCGCACTTCCGTCTCACCGCCGACACCCTCGCTCGCACCACCTTCTGCTACCCCGACAGCGCGGCCGAGCCGACCGACTTCGGGGTGGCCGCCGGCATGTCGCTCATCGCGCTCGCCGAGGCCGACGAGCAGGACGCCCTCAACGACTACATCGAGGCCCAGGTCCACGGCGGCGTCCAACTCACCCGGCACCTGGAGGCGCTCGTCCTGGACGCGAGCTACCGCGGCACGCCCGTCGAGGCGGCGGCCCGCCTACTGCCGTGCCCCGTCGAGTGGCACCCCGGCTACCGGCTCACCGTGGCGGAGCTGCGGGAGCACGCGGACTACCGCGGCCTGGAGTACGCGGAGTTGGGCGCCCGGATCGCCCGGGACGGCCGCGTCGACCCACGGATCATCGGGGACGCCGCCCGCACCGGCCGCCATGAGCTGCAGGACCTGAAGATGGTGTGGCACACCCTCGCCCGCTTCGGCGCGCCCGAAGGCGCGGGCACCGCCTGGGCGCCGGGTGGCCACACCCCTGGAGTCAGCACGTCGAGCACATAGGCACGGGCGACCAGCTCGGTACGGTTCGCCGCGCGCCGGCGGGCCGTCAGCCGCCGGCGGGGCCAGGATGCGGGCCTCGATCGGTGTGGACCCGGTTCGGCTCCGGCGCGGGCGGTACGCGTTCGCCCGGCATCCGCGGCATCACCAGCAGGGCGGGCGTGTCGTCCACGGTGTCGCTGACCGGGTCGGCCGTGAGCTCGCCGTACCGCCTGGCCCCGCACGGCGCCTCCCACTGCACCGAGACGCGAGCGGTCGCGCCACACCACGGCTTCGAGACGTCCGAAGCCCACCCTCGGCTCCTGTCACCCGACACAGATACGTGCGCTCTGCAATCATGTGGGGACGCAGACGGTGAACTCGCACGTGGGTGGGCGCCACACGGTTACACGGCCAGCCAGGCAGCCTGGTCCGGCGCCAGCACACCGCCCTCCACCGGGCCGCTCGCCAGCAGAACCGACGCGTGCTCGGGCAGCCGGTACGGCCCGGCCGAGAGGTTGACCACGCAGACGAAGCCGGGGGCGCGGGCGAAGGCCAGGACACCGGAGGGCGCGTCGAGCCAGTCCAGGCTGCCGTCGCCGAGGGCGGGGTGCTCGCGGCGCAGCCGCAGTGCGGCGCGGTACAGCTCCAGCATCGAGTCCTCGTCGCCGGTCTGTTCGGCCACGCCCAGGCCGGCCCAGCTCTCCGGTTGCGGCAGCCACGGCTCGGCCGTCGCGCCCTCCGGGCTGAACCCGTACGGCGCCTTCGACCCGGACCACGGGATCGGCACCCGGCAGCCGTCGCGCCCGCGGTCGGTGTGCCCGGAGCGCTCCCAGACGGGGTCCTGGAGGACCGACTCGGGCAGCTCCTCGGCCTCCGGCAGCCCGAGCTCCTCGCCCTGGTACACATAGGCCCCGCCGGGGAGGGCGAGCATCAGCAGGGCGGCGGCGCGGGCCCGGCGCGTGCCGAGTTCCAGGTCGAGGGGACCCTCGGGGCGGTACGGCTCGTTCACCGTCCAGGGCCGGACGGTCTTGCGGCCGTAGCGGCTGGGATGGCGTACGACGTCGTGGTTGGAGAGCACCCAGGTGGCCGGCGCGCCCACCGCGCCCAGCATCGCGAGCGAGTCGTCGATGACCGCCCGCAGGTCCTTGGGGTCCCAACTGGACATCAGGAAGTCGAAGTTGAACGCCGTGTGCAGTCCGTCCCGGCGGACGTAGGCGGCCAGCCGCTCCGGGGTGTCCGCCCAGGCCTCGGCGACGAAGGACCGGTCGCCGGGGAACTCGTCGGCGACGCGGCGCCAGGCGCGGTAGATGTCGTGCACCTCGTCCCGGTCCCAGTGCGGGTGGTCGACGTGCTGCCGGGGTCCCTCCGCTTCGGGGCGGGGCGGCAGGTCGGACAGCTCCGGGTGTTTGATCAGCCCGTGCGCGACATCGATCCGGAAGCCGTCCACGCCCCGGCCGAACCAGAAGCGCAGGATCGACTCGAACTCGGCGCGTACGTCCGGGTGTTGCCAGTTGAGGTCGGGCTGCTCGGGCGCGAACAGGTGCAGGTACCACTCGCCGTCGGGCAGCCGGGTCCAGGCCGGGCCGCCGAAGCAGGACACCCAGTCGTTCGGCGGCTCGGCGCCCTCGGGCCCACGCCCGGCCCGGAACACGTACCGCTCCCGCTCCGGGCTGCCCGGCCCCGCCGTCAACGCGGCCCGGAACCAGGCGTGTTGATCGGAGGTGTGGTTCGGCACGATGTCCGGGATCACCCGGATTCCGTGTCGGTGTGCCTCCTCGATGAGCTGCTCGGCCTCCTCGACCGTCCCGAACAGCGGGTCGATCTCCCGGAAGTCGGCGACGTCGTAACCGTGGTCGGCCATCGGCGACCTGTACCAGGGGTTGATCCAGATCGCGTCGATGCCGAGCCACTGGAGATACGGCAGCCGGGAGCGGATGCCGGCGATGTCGCCGACCCCGTCCCCGTTCCCGTCGGCGAAGCTGCGGATGTAGACCTGGTAGATGACGGCGTCGCGCCACCAAGGTGCGGTGCTGGTGGACATTCGGTGCGGTCCTCCTGGGTCATGACAACGCTTGCAAGCCTGAAGGTCCAAGGGTGAACCCTTCCGGCGTCACATGCCAGTAATGCCCTGACAGCGCTGTCACCAATCCGCGCACACCCGTGCTAGCGTCCGCCCATGCCGCCAGCCCAGAGGCACCCCACGATGGCCGACGTCGCCGGACGGGCCGGGGTCTCCGTCTCCACCGTCTCGCGCACCCTGCGCGGCCTCGCGAACGTGTCGCCTCAGGTGCGTGCCAGGGTCGAACGGGCCGCCCGCGAGCTGAACTTCGCCGTCTCGCGGCAGGCGTCGAGCCTGGTGACCGGCAGGACCGGGGTGGTCGCGGTGCTGGTACCCACCCTCGACTCGTGGTTCATGGGCTCGGCCCTGTCCAGCCTGGGCCCGTTGCTGCGCGCGGCGGGCAGGGAGTTGAGCGTCTACGTGATACCCGACCTGGCCGAACGAGCCGCGTTCTTCGAGCAGTTGCCGGCCCGCCGCAACGCCGACGCACTGCTGGTCTTCTCCTTCGACCTCACCGACGAGGAGAACGCACGGCTCGACGGCCTCGGCATGCCCGTCGTCTACGTCAGCCAGCACGCCGAGCAGCGGCCGAGCGTCTACGTCGACGACGTGGCCGCCGCCCGGTCCGGCACCCGGCATCTGCTGAACCTGGGCCACCGCCGCATCGCGTTCATGCAGAGTCCCGGCGCCACCGGCTTCTCCTTCAGTTCGCACGAGCGGCTGCTCGGCTACCAGCAGGCGCTCGCCGAGGCGGAGATGCCGTCGGACGACTCCCTCGTGGTGTCCGCACCGGCCGCGGACAAACGTGCCGTCGCGGAGGCCCTCGGGCAGCTTCTGGGCCTGCGGGAACCGCCCACCGCGGTCTTCGCCGAGGAGGACGAGCTGGCGGTCTCACTGATCTGGACGCTGCGCAGGTCCCGGATCGAGGTGCCCGAGCGGATGTCCGTGCTCGGCTTCGACGACCAGCCGGTGGCCGAGCTGTTCGACCTGACCACGGTGGCCCAGTCACCGTCCGACATGGGCCGGGTGGTCGGTGAGCTGGTCCTTCGGCTGCTCGACGACCCCGAGGCGGACCAGAACCGGCACGTCGTGCTGCCGACCCGGCTGATCCCGCGCGGCACCACCGCTCTGGCGCCCGGACCTGCGGAGGAGTCCGACTGAGGGACTTCGCGAGGCCCCGCGCAAGGCCCTCGGGAAGGTCTCGACTGCATGATCGCGCAGTCCCCCCACACACACCGCGGACACCCTCCCCGGTGTCCCCGACCCACGCGGACCTGATGGTCTCCCTATTGGAAGCCCCCGCACGCTCGGGCACCGGCGTGTACCGGGGACCGGCTCAGGCCACCTCACCGTCGTCGAGCCTGGCGACACGGTGTCGGCCGGAACCAGCCGTGCCGTGGGGCCTGCGTACGTCTGCGGCCAGGGTTCGAAGATGACGCCGGGCGTGCGGGACGTGTTCCGTACGCTGTACCGGGACCGCACGCCGGGCGCGGACACGGCGGCGGCCGAGGAATGGCTGAACGGGCTGGTCGCGGGCGGGCGTTACGTCGAGGACGTGTACGCGGCCGGCTGATCGAAGGGGAGAGGCGGGCGCACGGTGGTGGACTCCTGGGAACGGGCCCGGCGGATTCTGGAGAGCTCCGGGATCCCTCCCGGGAGTCTCGCCGACCTGCGTGCGCTGACCGGCGGCACGTACAACATCGTCGAGGAGCTCCGGCTCACCGACGGCAGCCGCTATGTGCTGAAGGTGGCGCCGGACGCGCAGGGCCTGCGCCACGAGAGCCGACTCCTCGTCTCCGAGGCCGAGTTCTACCGGGGCGCCGCCGAGGCCGACGTTCCGGCACCCCGTGTGGTGGCCGTCGGGGGCGGCGACAGTGCCGTACGCCATCTGCTGATGACCGCCCTGCCCGGGGAGCCCTGGGACGAGCCCCTCGGCGAGGCCGAACGGGCCGTTCTGCGCACCGAGTTGGGCCGACAGACGGCCCGGCTGCACCGTGTGTCCGGGCCGGGGTTCGGCTATCCGTCCGGTGCGCTCGGTCCGCCGGCAGCCGACTGGCGCACCGCGTTCACCGGCATGCTCGACGCCGTACTGGACGACGCCCGCGACTACGAGGCCCCGCTGCCCCGGCCCGCCGACGACGTGGCCCGCACCCTCCGCACCGCGTACGACGCGCTCGACGAGGTCACCGCCCCGGCGCTCGTCCACTTCGACCTGTGGTGGGGCAACATCCTGCTCGACCGCTCGACGGGGGAGCCCCGGATCGGCGGGCTGATCGACGGCGAGCGGATGTTCTGGGGTGACCCGCTGGCCGACTTCGTCTCGCTGGCGCTGCTCGGGGACATCAGGAAGGACGAGGCGTTCCTGGCGGGCTACCGGGAGGCCGGCGGGCGGGCCGAGTTCGACCCCCCGGCGCTGCTGCGGCTGGCCCTCTACCGCGCCTACCTCTACCTGATCATGCTCACCGAGACGGTCCCGAGAGCGATGGACGAGGGCGAGTGCCGCTGGCGGCAGGACGTCGTCGCGCCGGAACTCGTGGCGGCCCTGGAGGAAATCGAGGAGCCGGCCTCCTAGCGTCTTGGGCGATCCATGGGCCGCACTCGCTTAGCTCATAGCGTGAACTAAGGGTTGGAGGAATGTCGCGCCGGAGCCGCCCGCAGAGGTATGTTGCAGGTCGGGAAGGGTTCGGAAGGAGCCATATGGCGGGGCGGAACGGGCGCACGGTGCGCGACCTCAGGCGGGCCAACCGCGCAGCCGTGCTGCAGCGGCTCTACTTCGACGGACCCCTCAGCCGCTTCGAGCTTGGCCCGGCGACCGGGCTGAGCTCCGGCTCGATCAGCAACGTCGTCGCGGACCTCGTCACCGACGGACTGGTCGAGGAGGCGGGCAGCGTCGACTCCGACGGCGGCCGCCCCCGCATCCTGCTGCGCGTGGCACCCGGCGCCGGGCACATGATCGGCGTCGACGTCGGTGAGACCCGGGTGCGTGTGGAGCTGTTCGACCTCACCCTCACGGAACTCGCCCGCGCCGAACGCCCGCTCACGCAGCAGGGCTACGAGGTCGAGGTCATCGTCGGTCACATCCGCGACGGGATCACCGAAGTGCTCGCCGACGCCGGCATCGAGGCCGAACGGCTTCTCGGCGTCGGGATCGGTGTCCCCGGCATCGTCGAGCACACGCCGGACCGGGGCGCCGTCGTACACGGGCAGACCATCGGGTGGGACGCGGTGCCGCTGGAGGCGCTGCTCCGGTCGACGTCCCGACTTCCGGACGGGGTGCGGTACTTCATCGACAACGGGGCCAAGACCCTGGGTCAGGCCGAGATGTGGTTCGGTGCGGGACGAGGTGCTCGCAACGCGATCGTCGTGCTGTTCGGATCCGGGGTCGGGGCGTGTCTGGTGACGCCCGAGGTGGAGCACGGGCGGGCGGTGGAGTGGGGGCATCTGACGGTACGGGTCCGGGGGCGGCGGTGTCGGTGCGGTGCGCTCGGGTGTCTGGAGGCGTACGCGGGCGCGGAGTCGTTGCTCTCGCGGTGGCGGGAGGCGGGCGGGCGGCCGGCCGAGGGGCTCGACGAGGAGACGGCGCTGGCTGCGATGCTGGGGGCGGCGTATCCCTCCGAGGGTGAGGCCGACATGGTCGCGCTGGGTGTGCTGGAGGAGACCGCCGAGTATCTGGGGGCCGGGCTGTCCGATTTGATCAACCTCTTCCAGCCCGAGCGGATCCTCATCGGGGGCTGGGCCGGGCTTCAGCTCGGGGCGCGGTTCCTGCCTGCCGTGCGGCGGCACGCGGTGTCGTATGCGTTGCGGCATCCGGCGGAGAAGGTCTCGATCGAGCTCGGGCGACTCGGGCCCGATGCGGTCACTGTGGGGGCTGCGATTCTGCCGCTTGCCGACTTCTTCGGTCGTGGGGGGCGGCGGATGGAGGGGGTTCCTGAGGGGCCGGTGCCTGCTTGGCGGGCAGTGTTGGAGGAGCGCGCCCACTGAGTGCCCCTTGCTGTCTTCGTGACCCGGGTTTGCTCAGTGATCGGCGAGGTACTCGCGTGTCGCCCGACAACGCGAAGGGAGTTTGCCGTGGCCGATCGGCGTGACGCAGGCCAGGACGGTGAACCCGTACCTCGGGATCTGCCGGATCAGCAGGTGCGTGAGGGTGAGGATCCGCTGGACATTCCGCTTCCGGAGGGGGAAGAGGCCGAGGTTCCCGACACCGATGAGGCCGGGACCGGGCGGCAGGACGGCCCCCGGTCCGCCACCGTGCATCCCGAGCACCCCGCGCCGGACGAGTCCTCCGCCTGAGCCGTGGGAGGAGCCCCCGTGGGTATCGGGGACGGGGCCCGTTCCTGGCCCGTCTACCGGCAACTCAGTGGCGACGACCGGACGGGACGGGGGAGCGCGGCGAAATCGTCGTACACCGAGACGCTGTGGCTGCGGACCGACAGTGCGGAGCGGGTCGTGCAGTCCGTCTGTCCGTACTGTGCGGTCGGCTGCGGGCAGCAGGTCTGTGTGCGGGACGGGTAGGGTCCATCCAGTTCGGCCCGCTGGACGAACCGCGCGAGCGGGCCGCCCTGCGCGTCGACCAACTGCACGAGGCCGGAGTCACCGGGCTCGGCCTGCACCCGCTTCGGTGTGTTCGCGGCGGGGATCGCCTCGGCGCAGGACCCGAAGTACACCGTGGCGCCCCAGCGAGAGCGGCCCGACGAGTCGGGATAGGCCCTCGCCGGGCCGAGCCGAGCCGAGCCGAGCCGGGCCCGGCACGGAGCCGACGTCCGGGTCCTCGGCCGGGCACGCTGCAGGTCTACGACAACGCCAGCCAAGGCCTGTTCGTCCCCCACGTCGAGCAACTCCCGCCGGAACTGCGGGAGTTCACGACGAGCTGACCCCCGCACGGTAACGCGCCGAGAACCGCGATGCCGCTAGGCGAACGCGTTCACGCCCGTCAGCTCTGCCGACAACTCCCAGAGGCGCGCGGCCTGTTCGGGGTCGACGGCCCACTCCTTGACGCCGGCGGTCTGGTCGCCCTCCACGGCGAGCTCGGCGATGTCGCAGTCCTCCAGGTAGACGCCGCCCAGTCCGTCCAGCTGCGCTGAGGTCGCCGCCCAGACCTGGGTGGCCGCGCCCTGCGGCGGGGTCTTGAAGCCCTGCGGGTTGAGGATGGTGCCGGCCTCGTCGATCCAGCCGCGCTCGATCATCTCCTCCCTGGGGATGTGCCGTTGGAGCGGCGTGAGGATGCCGCCGGGGTGCAGCGCGAAGGCGCGGACGCCGGCGTCGCGGCCGAGTCGGTCGAGGTGGACGGCGAACAGGACGTTCGCGGTCTTGGCCTGGCCGTAGGCCTGCCACTTGTCGTAGCCCCGCTGCCACTGGACGTCGTCCCAGCGCATGCCGGAGAAGTGGTGGGCGCGCGAGGAGACGGAGACGATCCGGGCGCCGCCCGGCGCGATGGCCGGCCACAACCGGTTGACCAGGGCGAAGTGGCCGAGGTGGTTGGTCGCGAACTGCGCCTCCCAGCCGGGCCCCACCCGGGTCTCCGGGCAGGCCATGATGCCGGCGCTGTCGATCACGATGTCGATGTTCCGCCCCGAGGCGAGGAACCGCCCGGCGAAGCCGCGCACGCTCTCCAGGTCACCGAGGTCCAACTCGTCCACCTCGGTGCCCTCCAGGCCCGAGAGCGCCTCCTCGGCGGTCTCACGGCGGCGGGCCGGGACGACGACATGGGCGCCGGCCTCGGTGAGCGCGCGGGTGGTCTCCAGGCCGATGCCCGAGTAGCCGCCCGTGACGATGGCGAGCTTCCCGGTGAGATCGACGCCCTTCAGGACGTCCTCGGCGGTGCTGGTGGCGCCGAAACCTGATCCGATCCTGTGCTGTGCAGTGCTCATGCCCGGAACGCTACGAATTGGAGTGCGCTCCAAGTCAAGCGGGAATCGGCCCTGTCGGCGCCGGCCGGACAGGGAAGAGCCCCGACCGGACGGGGGAATCTCGGTCGGGGCCGCCAAGTGGTGGGCACGGATGGCGGTCGCCTCTCGGCGAAAGGCTCCACAGGGCTTCAGCCGAACGATCGTCCCTGTGGGCAAAAGGTGAGGCCCGGGGACACTGTCCCATCCGCACCCACGTGTTGTTCAACGGGCAACCTCTTGTCGGTGTTCCGGCACGCTCCGTGACCTCCGTCACGCGATGCCGAAGGGGCTGTCCGCCAGGGACGCCAACAGGTGCGCGGGGTCGTCGTAGACCGCCTCCGCGCCCGCCGCCTCCAGGTCCGCGCGCGGAATCCCGCCGCACAGCACGCCCAGGCAGCGCACGCCGGCGCGGGCGCCCGCGCGCATGTCCCACACGGTGTCGCCGACGAAGACCGCGCGCTCGGCGGGCACCCCGGCCCGTTCCAGGGCGTGTTCGACGGGCTCGGGGGCCGGTTTGCCCTGCTCGACGTCGTCGGCGCTCGCGGTGGCGGTGATCGCGTCGTCGGCGGAGATCGCGCGGCGCAGCGCGGAGAGCTCCGGGCCGCTCGCCGAGGTGGCCAGCACCACCTGCCAGCCGTCCTGGTCCAGGCGTCGCAGCAGCCGTCCGGTGTCGCGCAACGCGGGCAGCCGGTCGAAGTACTGGCCGTACAACGCCTTGTGCGCGGCGCTCAGTTCGGCGTCCCCGTCCTTGTCCCGCCGCTCTCCGAGGAGCCGGGCGATCAGGTCCTCGGAGCCGAGCCCGACGGAGCGGTGGATGGCGTGCATGGGCACCTGGTGGCCGGCCTGCCGGAACGCCTCCCACCAGGTCGCCACATGCAGGTGGTTGGTGTCGACGAGGGTTCCGTCGACGTCGAACACGGCCGCCCGTTCCATGCGCGCTCCCTTGCTCTCTCGGCGCACGAGTACCACGTCAGCGGCCCGCCACTCCTTCCGGAGTATGCCGCCGGCGAGTCCAGGCCAGCAGTTCGTCCAGGGGCCAGGAATTCACCACGCGCCCGGCGGGTACCCCGCACTCCTCGGCCCGCGCACAGCCCAGGATCTGCCAGTCCAGCTGACCAGGCGCATGCGCGTCGGTGTCGACCGAGAACAGCACCCCCGCCTCCACCGCCCGGCGCAGCAGCCTGCGCGGCGGATCGAGCCGCTCCGGCCGGCTGTTGATCTCCAGCGCCGTGCCCGTCTCGGCGCACGCGGCGAACACCTCGTCGGCGTCGAACTCCGACTCGGGCCGCCCCCGCCCGGTCACCAGCCGCCCGGTGCAGTGCCCGAGTACGTCGGAGTGCGGATTCCGTACGGCGGCCACCATGCGGCGGGTCATCGAGCGGGCGTCCATGCGCAGCTTGGAGTGCACCGACACCACGACAAGATCCAGCCGTTCCAGCAGCTCCGGCTCCTGGTCGAGCGCGCCGTCGTCGAGGATGTCGCACTCGATGCCGGTGAGCAGCCGGAACGGCGCCCAGGTGCGATTCAGCCCGGCCACCACGTCCAACTGCTCCCGCAGTCGCTCGGGAGACAGGCCGCGCGCCACCGTGAGCCGCGGCGAGTGGTCCGTCAGCACCGCCCACTCGTGCCCGAGCGCCACCGCGGCCCGGCCCATCTCCTCGATCGGGCTGCCGCCGTCCGACCAGTCGGAGTGCAGATGGCAGTCCCCGCGCAGCAGCGCCCGCAGCTCCTCGCCGCCCCGGTCGCCGTGCGGTGCCGCGGCCTCGCCGTCCAGCTCGCGCAGATAGCCCGGCACCTCCCCGGCCAGCGCCTCCAGGACGACCTGCGCCGTCTTCGGACCGACCCCCTTGAGCGACTCCAGCGTCCCGGCGGCCGCCCGCTCGCGCACCTCGCCCTCGGGCAGGGCGGACAGCACCCGGGACGCCGTACGGAAGGCGCGCACGCGGTACGTCGGCGCGAGGGACCGCTCCATCCGCATCGCCATCAGCTAGGCCCGGTAGAGCGCCTCGACCTCGTTGGCGTAGGCGTTCTCGATGGCCTTGCGCTTCAGCTTCAGGGACGGGGTC